>CAZIOV010000001.1:0-20331 GCA_964541045.1 uncultured Oscillospiraceae bacterium
GTCTCTTTCAGCATAAGCTCAATCCTGTCTTTTTTCACCGAGACTATTTTCTTGGCCGGCATAAGCTTTTTGAATATTCTTGACATATCGGGAAGCTTATTTTGCCATTTCTTTATTTTGATTTTGTCGTATATTTTTCCTCCGTTTTCCCACTCAAACTGCTTGTAGGGGAATCTGTTATAGTTAAACCAGCTTTTCGGAAGAATCCTTCCGATGAAAAATGTTATTGTTCCCATTATAGCAAGATAGATAAAACAGTGCAAAAAACCCATAAATCTTCCTTCTTAATTTATTGATAGGCCATTGAACGGCTATAACTGTACCACCTTATCAGATATAATAAACATCAAAAATAAACTGTTCATCAACTCAACCTCAACAATTGTTGAGGTTGAGAAACTGCTACCTACTCAACAAGCTCAACAGTAAATCTGCACCCATTCGGCCGGACATTTTCAACGTGTATTTCGCCATGGCAAATGTCCAGAATCCTTTTAACCAACGATAGGCCTAGGCCATTGCCTTCTTCCTTGTGAGAGGAGTCAGCCTGATAAAATCTGTCAAAAATATGCTTTTGAGCATCTTCACTTATGCCCGGACCGTTGTCCTCAATTCTGAACACAATTTTAGAACCATCTCTATGGAGCCGTATTATTATTATTCCACCAACAGGGTCAAACTTAATTGCGTTGCCCAAAAGGTTGTTCCACACGTGCAGCATAAGCTCCTGAGCGCCTGTATATTCGATGCTATCCATTTCAACGTCAAACTCAATGTTTTTAGCTTCCCATTCCGGCTCGAGCACTATTATCGATTGCCGTATCTGCTCATCCAAGCGGTATCTTACGCTTTTCGACTGTATAACCTGATTGTCTACCTTTGAAAGCAGAAGGATGTTTCCAACCAGACTTGAAAGCCTTTTTGTATTATAAAGTATCTTGTTGATGTATTCAAGCTGCTCCTGCGAAGCGCCGACGCTGTCCTGCAAAAGGGTGGCATATCCTTCTATGGCGTTTATCGGCGTTTTAAATTCGTGCGAGACGTTAGATACAAAATCAGTTTGCAAAACCTCTGTTGCCCCAAGCTCGGTTGTCATAAGATTAAAGTTTGTGTTGATATTAACAATTTCACGGTAGCTTGACTTGGTATTGAGCCTCACGCTGAAATCGCCCTTTGCAACCTTGCTCATAGCTTCGCTGAGCTTGTTTATCGGAGAAAGAAAGTCCTTGCCTATAAAATAGGCGACTACCGAGCCGATTGCTATGCTTAAAACAAGCAGCCATACTCCAAGCGAAATATCCGCTGTATATTGAAACGCCCACTTAAGCAGCATTGAAACAGCGGAAAAAAACGTAAATACAAGAATAATATCCGCCATAACAAGCATTGTAAACTTAAACAAAAGAGTAAACTTAATGATTTTCTTCTGAGGCTTGTTTAAGGCCTTGTCCGCGCCTTTGCCGGATCGCACCTTATCACGCTTTTTCATAGCTACTGCCTTCCTCCCAAGTTAAAAACACTATAGTTGATTTTTTACAACCTTATATCCAAGGCCGCGCATGGTGATAATCTTGAAGTCAGGGTTGTCTCGAAATCTGTCGCGTAGTCGCCCTATATGAACGTCCAGCGTGTGAGAATCTGTCTCACTATCGTAGCCCCAGATATCGTCCATAAGCTGCTGACGGGTAAATATCCTTCCTGGGTATGATACCATCTTGTAAAGAAGCATGAACTCCTTCTGAGGAAGCACGGTTTTAACACCATCTGTGGTAACTGTAAGATAGTCATACTCCAGAACGGTATTTCCGATAGTCTCACGTCGTTCGTTTATCATCTGTGCACGCCTCAGCAGCGCACCTACACGCAAAACCATTTCGTTTACATTAATAGGCTTAACCATGTAATCGTCCGTTCCGGAAAGATAGCCCTTGCGCATATCGTCAAAAGCGTCCTTTGCGGTTATCATAAGCACCGGAGTATTAATTCCGGCGACCCTCAGCTGGTTCACAAGTGAATAGCCGTCCAGCTCGGGCATCATTATATCGGATATTATAAGGTCGAAATACCCTTGATCAAGCTGATCTAAAGCTTCCTTACCGTTGGAGACTCCTTTTACCGAGTAACCGTTCTTTATAAGCACGTGCGAGAAAAGCTGGCGCAGCTCAGCGTCGTCCTCTGCTATTAGAATCTTGAACATAATCAGATGAATCCTTTCAACGTTAATGCACTACTATATTATACATGATTCTGCTTACTTTTGCAACCCAAAAGCCGGAAAAATGTTATTTTGGTACGCAACCTGCAATAATCGCGCTGTAAAACTTTTTTCTTTTGACACAAATGAAAAATGTTAGAATGCCCTTGACAAATACCCGGTGGGGGTATATAATATATTCAAAACTGATAAATAGGAAGGTAAAAGCTATGCCATGCTGCTGCAATAAGAAGACTAACCGCTCTAATGAACAGAAAAAGAAGCTTCTTAACCGCCTTAAGCGTATAGAGGGCCAGGTCAGGGGAATAATAAATATGGTGGAGCAGGATGCTTACTGCAACGATATACTTATACAGTCCGCCGCAGTAAACGCTGCCATGAACTCATTCAATAAAGAACTGCTGACTCTGCATATACACTCCTGCGTTGTAAGAGACATAAAGGCTGGCGACGACAGCGTAGTTGACGAGCTTACCCAAACCCTTATGAAGCTTATGAAATAGATGAAGAGGTGTTAACAGCTATGGAACAATTTAATGTAACCGGGATGAGCTGCGCCGCATGTAGCGCGCGTGTTGAAAAGGCAGTAACTGCTGTTGCAGGAGTAAAGACATGTTCCGTCAGCCTGCTTACTAATTCTATGTCGGTTGACGGCGATGCTGCGGCTGATGCAGTCATTTCTGCAGTAAAAGCCGCAGGCTACGGTGCGTCGCTTAAGGGTGCGGCAAAACAGGTTTCTTCTAATGAAGACACTCTTGCCGATAGGGAAACGCCCGTGTTGAAACGCAGGCTTTTTGCATCAATCGGCTTCCTGCTGGTGCTGATGTATTTCTCAATGGGCCATATGATGTTAGGCTTGCCTCTTCCGACGTTCTTTGTGGGAAATCATATAGCCATGGGACTAACGCAGATGATTCTTGCAGCGATAGTAATGGTCATCAATCAAAAGTTTTTTATAAACGGCTTTAAGGGGCTTATACATCGTGCACCCAATATGGATACGCTTGTAGCTTTAGGCTCTATGTCATCATTTGTATGGAGCGTTTACGTCCTTTTTGCAATGACAGACGCTCAGCTGAGCGGGGACGCCGCTGCAGTAAACACCTATATGAACGAGTTTTACTTTGAGTCTGCGGCAATGATACTTACGCTTATAACCGTCGGCAAGCTGCTGGAGGCGCGCTCAAAGGGCAAAACCACCGACGCTCTTAAGAGCCTGATGAAGCTTGCACCGAGCCAGGCGACGCTTATCCGTGACGAAAAAGAGGTAGTAGTGCCAATTTCCGAGGTGAGGGTAGGGGATATCTTTGTTGTCAAAGCAGGGGAAAATATACCGGTTGACGGTGTTGTTGTAGATGGTAACGGTGCTGTGAATGAATCAGCTTTGACCGGTGAAAGTATACCTGTTGATAAGTCCGCAGGGGATACGGTTTCTGCAGCTACAGTGAGCAGCTCCGGCTATCTAAAATGTGAAGCAAAACGCATCGGCGAGGATACAACTCTTTCCAAAATAATAAAAATGGTGAGTGATGCTGCGGCCACTAAGGCGCCTATTGCAAAGCTTGCAGATAGGGTTTCCGGTATATTTGTGCCGACTGTAATAACCGTTGCCGCAATAACAATAGTTATCTGGCTTCTTCTGGGAAGGGAGTTTGCCTATGCTCTGGCAAGGGGCATATCGGTTCTTGTAATAAGCTGCCCATGCGCGTTGGGTCTTGCTACTCCTGTTGCCATAATGGTTGGCTCGGGCGTTGGAGCCAAAAATGGAATCTTGTTTAAGACGGCCACTTCGTTGGAAGAAACAGGTAAGGTTAATATTATAGCTCTTGACAAAACAGGAACTATAACAATGGGTGAACCATCAGTTACAGATGTTCTTCCGGTTGGCGGAGTGGACGCTGGCGAACTTATCTCACTTGCAGCCTCGGTCGAAGCCAAAAGCGAACACCCTCTTGCCAAGGCTGTAACAGCCAGGTGCTTGGAGGAGGGTAGAAATATATCCGAAGCGGAGGATTATGAAACTCTTGCCGGAAGCGGAGTTAAGGCCAAAGTTGGCGTAGCTGAGATTATCGGCGGAAGCCTGAAGTTCATAACCTCATTTGCAGATATTTCCACGGAAATCATCGATATATGCAATAAGCTTTCGGAAGAAGGCAAAACGCCCCTTGTATTTTCGCGGGACAAGAGTATAATAGGAATAATAGCCGTTGCGGACAGAATAAAGCCGGACAGTTCAGAGGCAGTAGCAGAACTTAAGAATTTGGGCCTGAGAGTAGTTATGCTAACCGGCGACAATGAGCGTACAGCTAAAGCTATCGGCGCACAGGCTGGTGTTGATGAGGTTATAGCCTCTGTTCTTCCTGACGGAAAGGAGAGGGCAATCAGAAGACTAAAGCAAAACGGCAAGGTAGCCATGGTTGGGGACGGCATTAATGATGCTCCGGCGCTTACAATAGCCGATATAGGGATAGCGATAGGAGCAGGCTCTGATATCGCTATAGAATCCGCAGATGTTGTTCTGATGAAATCAAGCCTTAAAGACGCCGCCGCCGCTGTTCGGCTGAGCCGCTCTTCACTTTTAAACATTAAGGAAAACCTGTTCTGGGCATTTATCTATAATATAATCGGAATTCCGCTGGCGATGGGTGCGTTCACTCATTTCGGAATAACGCTTAACCCGATGTTCGCAGCTGCAGCGATGAGCCTCTCGAGCTTCTGCGTTGTAAGCAACGCGCTTAGGCTTAATTACTGCAAGCTATATGGGAAAAACGGTATACCGTCAGCACCGATTGCCGGCTCAGCTCCCTCTCCTGCCAAAGTCGAGGCAAAGAATATGCCACAGAGCGCATTTTCCAAGACCATAACTATAGAAGGCATGATGTGCGAGCATTGCGAAGGGTATGTTAAGGAAGCCCTTGACGCACTGCCGCAGATAGTGTCTGCAAAAGCTGATCACAAAACAGGAATCGCCATAGCAGAGCTTGATGCAGATGTTCCGGATGATGATATCATTAAGTCTATAGAGGCTGAAGGATATAAGGTAATATCAATAAAAACAGTTAGATAGGAGTGATTTTATGACAAAAACAATCAGGATTGAAGGAATGGCCTGCCCACATTGCGAGGCAAAGGTAAAAGCTGCCTTAGAGGCCGTCGACGGGGTTGCGGGAGCAGTCGCAAGCCATACCGCAAGCAATGCCGTTGTAACTTTGGCAAAGGAAGTTCCGGATGAAAAGCTTCTTGAGGCCGTCAATGCAACCGGTAAGTTTAAAGCCGTCGGAATTGAATAACCTGAATATTGGTTTTCAACTTTGCGGAGCGTAGTAGTCGGAATCTGTGTTCACAAAGCGGCCTTATCCGCTTTATGATGGACGCGGATTCCGTGCTTTTTGATTGAAGCTAAAAAGTTTATTGATTTATCCCGAAAAAATATTTCAAACACCTTGTAATTGCAGTCATTATTTGTTATTATCTTTTTGTTCAAACCGGATGTGCATTGCAATTAATAATATGTGTGAAAAAACGATATTAAATTTTTATTGGATGTATTTTTATTGGATGTTATGATATGAAGCGAATTAAAAGAATTATGTGCGCGGTGACTTGTGCAGCAATGCTAATTAATGTCAGTGGGTGCTCGTCGCCGGAAATCAAAGGAGGCAGCGTAATGCTTGAAAAAAACACACAGCTTAGTGATTACACAGCAAAGGACGTTAAGCTGAATGGCGAATTTTATGAAAATGCTGTTGAAAAGGAACTTGCATATCTCTTGAGCCTTGATAACGACAGGCTTTTGTGTAATTTTCGCAAGAACGGCGGGGTAGACTGGAAAGGCGTGGAGCCTTACAACGGATGGGAAAATTCCCTGATTGGCGGGCATACAATGGGCCATTATCTCACAGCTTTGTCTCAGGCGTATGTAAATGCTTCGATTTCATCGTCGGATAAGGCTAAGATTTACAGCAAGGTGACAGCAATTGTTGACGGTTTGGCGCAGTGTCAGCGCAAAAGCGGTTTTTTGTGGGGCTCTACCGTTCTCAATGTCAGCAACCTTGAAATTCAGTTTGATAATGTTGAAAAGGGCAAGTCAAACCTCTTCACGGAGGCTTGGGTTCCGTGGTACACCATGCACAAGATATTTGAAGGACTTATTTCCGTCTATGAGCTTGCCGGATATCAGCCTGCGCTCGATATAGCCTGCAAGCTGGGCGACTGGACCTATGAGCGTACCAAGAAGTGGGATGATGCCACCCATAAAACAGTTTTAAGCATAGAATACGGCGGAATGAACGACTGCTTGTATGATCTTTACCGTCTTACCGGTGTTGAAAGGTATGCTGTTGCGGCTCATGCTTTCGATGAAGATTCGCTGTTCGAGATTATACGCGCCGACGGTGCAAACGTTCTCAACAACCGCCATGCAAACACCACTATACCCAAGATTATAGGTGCCCTCAAGCGCTATGAGGTGCTTGACGGCAGAAAGATAGATGGTAAGACGGTTGATGCTTCTGAGTATCTTAAAACCGCCGAGGTATTTTGGCAGATGGTTGTTGACCATCACACATATCCCACCGGCGGCAACAGTGAATGGGAGCATTTCGGTGAGGACGATATTCTCGACCGTGAGCGAACCAACGCCAACTGTGAGACCTGCAACGTCTATAACATGTTAAAATTTACTAAGGAGCTTTTCGAGGTAACCAGTGATAAAAAATATGCCGACTACTACGAAGAAGCATTTATAAACCACATCTTAGCCTCTCAGAACCCTGAAACTGGCATGACCACCTATTTCCAGGCTATGGCTACCGGATATTTCAGAACTTTCTCCACAGCAACAGACAGCTTCTGGTGCTGCACGGGAACCGGCATGGAGAGCTTTACAAAGCTTGGCGACGGCATGTATTACCGTAATGGTGAAGAGCTTTACATCAACATGTATATTCCGTCTGAGCTTAACGCAGGCGATATCGGCCTGAAGCTTACTCAGTCGGGAGAGGTTCCGCTGACTGACACGGTCAAATTCTCATTAAGGCTTGATTCTCCAAAGCAGCTTTCACTTATGTTCAGAATTCCTGAATGGGCTGTCGGCACAGTCTCTGTATCTGTAAATGGCAAAGTCTTTACATATGAGGACGAGGGCGGATATGCAAAGGTTGTAAAAGTGTGGGAGACTGGCGACTCGGTTGAAGTTAAAATCCCACTCGGCTTTACCTGCTCGAATCTTCAGGACGGTATTAACACCGTATCATTTAAATACGGTCCTGTTCTTCTTGCCGCAGAACTTGGCGATAAGGATATGAAAACCACCTATACCGGAATAAGCGTTATAATTCCGGAAACCTCGGTTATCAGCAACGACACTCTGGTTCTTAACAGCGGAATAACACCGAAGATGGTTAAGCAAAACCCGGGGGATTACTTTAAGTCTAACGGCGGACTCAGCTTTACCTTTACTGCTTCAAAGGAAAACTACGAGTTTTTTCCTTATTATTCTCTCTACAACACAAGGTACGGCATATTTTGGAGATTGGCCGAGGCGGAGTAATCCTTTGAATTTCAACAAAAAAATCCACAGCCTGTCCCGTAGAATTTGGGGCAGGCGATTTTTTAAAATATTAAGAAAACTTAATCTCTTTCGGATTGTATCTTAGGAAAATATATGTTACAATAGATGCAAGGTAGAAAATATGCTATTGGAGTGTTTTTATATGTACAATATTCTTCTTTGCGACGATGAGCGTGATATAGTTTCTGCACTGAAAATATATCTTTCCAACGCCGATTATAATTTCTATGAGGCCTATACCGGGGCAGAGGCTCTTAAAATACTCGGCTCGGAAAGAATCGATCTTGTCCTGATGGACATAATGATGCCCGAGCTTGATGGCATAAACGCCCTCACTGAAATAAGAAAGTTTTCAAATGTCCCTGTAATATTTCTGACGGCGAAATCGGAATACACCGATAAGGTTTTGGGGTTGAACCTTGGGGCAGATGATTACGTAACCAAGCCATTTAACCCGGTAGAACTGACAGCAAGGGTAAAATCACAGCTCCGCAGATACACAATGCTCGGAAGTGCGCTGCGCCAGGTTGATACTATCCGTATCGACGGCATAGAGCTTATGTGTGAATCTAAAAAAGTCTCGGTTGACGGCGAAGTGATCTATCTGACTCCCAAGGAATATGAAATATTGCGCTTTTTAATGATGAACGCCGGCATATGCTTCGCTCCGAATGAAATATACCGAAAGGTATGGGGAGAAGTACCAATAGGCGTTGACAATGCCGTTGCGGTTCATATCCGCCATATCCGTGAAAAGATTGAGATAGACCCTGCTTCGCCAAGATATTTGAAGGTTGTATGGGGCAGGGGCTATAAATTTGAAAAATCGGCGTCGGAATGACATACTATTCCGAATCTGCACGCCAATAAGGTAGGTGGATAACATATGAAAAACGGTATAAAAGGAAAGCTCGGTGCAAAGCTTGTCGCGATGTTTTTGTTCGTGATATCGGCGGTAGTGCTTGCGGCTTCGGTCTTTGCATTGATTTATTTGATTGAAGAGGAAGCTTTCTCTGACGATGGTCAGCAGCTTTCGGAATCGATTCGTGAATCTGGCTTGAATAATAAGATGAGCGATATAACCGCAGATATTTTGCGTTGGATGCCATTCGGCGAACCGGTTCTGCTGTCAGAAGCTGAAAGCAATGAAGCTGTGACTAATGCCTCGGACAGTGACTCTGAAACCGCTTCGCAGCGATATAATGAAGAAGCCACCGAAAAGTTTGTAAAAGAACAGACGGTATCCCTAAGCTCTGAGGATATTTCCTCGGCAGCAGACTTTCTGGACTATGTATATTCAAGGGACAATTCAAATGTATCCATCGAGATATATAATTCCGAGGGCAAGCTGATATATAATAACTTCATGATTGAAAGCCCTTATATGCGTCGGAGTATTTCCATCTCGGTTGAACGATATGCCGCTTCCGGAATTCCTGTAAGTGTGCGGTTTGCCTCTAACTTTGAGTGCATAGATTATATCGACACCTGCAGGCAGAGCGGATATTTGGATTGCAATCTGATATATGTACCCGGTACCGATGTGGATGGCTACGATTATAAGCTTACCGGCGTATATACCGAAAAATATGACGATGAGCTTACAATATGGTGCAGTATTCCTTACGTTCTTACCGTTCATGACGATATATATACTCGAGTCGTAAAAATGGACACTCTGGTGGAAATGAAGTATCTCATAATTATAATTGCCTTTGCCTCCGCGCTGTTTTTGATTGCTTCGTTTATATTCGTCATCTGTTCTGCGGGCTGTTCCGATAGGTTTGAAGGTCTTCATCTGAGTCTGTTTGATAAAGCGCCGCTTGAGATTCACTTAATATGTACGGCACTTCTTGCATTTTTTGCTGTTGAAATTTATTACGAGATTGGTTACAAACTTGAAGCGTGGTTGGCACGTGCGCTTGTGCTTGCACTGGTGGCAGCTGCCGCCATGGTGTTCATAATTCTTATCTATACCATCTCCGCAAGGTGCAAAGCCGGCAAGCTGTTCCGCTATACAATAATCTTCGGAAGCATTATTTTACTGTTCAAAGGAATAAAATACTTCTTTACCAACCTGAAATACATCTGGAAGGTTGTGCTTGTCTTTGCGGCGGCTTCAATATTTGATCTGTTCTACGTGGTAATGATGATGAACTCGGAGAGCGAGCTGGCAATAGCAATGTGGCTGTTAGGCAAGCTGGTCCTGGCCGCGGTACTTTTCATCTACGCAATAGGCCTTGGTCGAATAAAGGAAGGCTGTAAGAAGATTTCAGAGGGCAAAACTGATTTTGTTCTGAACAATACATACCTTCCGCCTGTTCTTAAGTCGCTTGCCGCTGACATTAACAGCATCGGCAACGGAATACAACTAGCGGTTGACGAGCGCACAAAGTCGGAGCGGCTTAAAACCGAGCTGATAACAAACGTCTCGCATGACCTTAAAACTCCTCTAACTTCGATAGTAAACTATATTGACATCCTTTCCAAGGAGGACATTAAGCCTGAAGCAGCTAAGGAATACGTCGGAGTGCTTGTCCGCCAGTCGCAAAGAATGAAAAAGCTTATAGACGACCTTGTGGAAGCCTCAAAGGCTTCATCCGGCGCCATAGCGGTTAATGCTCAGCGACTGGATATGTCCCTGCTGATAGCTCAGGCAGTTACCGAGTTTGATGAAAGGCTTGAAAAATCCAAGCTAATGCCCATAACATCTCTTCCGGAAATGCCGGTAAGGGTGATGGCTGATGGCAGACTGATGTGGAGGGTATTCGACAATCTTTTGGGAAACATCTGCAAGTATGCTCAGCCTGAAACAAGGGTCTATATCAGCGAAACCATCATCGGGGATAAGGTAATAGTAATGTTTAAAAATATATCAAGATATGCTTTGAACATCTCCAGCGACGAGCTTATGGAGCGCTTTGTCCGCGGCGATTCCTCACGGCATACAGAAGGAAGCGGCTTGGGGCTTTCGATTGCGAGAAGTCTTTGCAGCCTTCAAAAGGTGGGCTTCGAAATAGCCGTCGACGGCGATTTGTTCAAGGCTAAGCTTACATTTGACAAGCTGCCGGACATTGCGGAGGACAGCCTGTCAGCCGATGAGTTTTCGCAAAATAATGGGCTTGCCGCAGCCGAAAGTCAGGATGCAGGTTCTACGCAGAGCCAAAATCAGCCGGAGGCAACTGAACATGTTTCGACTCAATCAGAAAATCAACCGGATAACTCGGCTCGGAACTCTCCGCAAGCAGAGATTCAATCAGAATAACCGATGAATTGGCGTAAATTCACATAAAATTAACATATTTTTTACAAGCCTGCTGTTGTAAAACGGCGGGCTTTTTGTTAATATTGTATATGTAAATACTGCTCATAGTTAAAATACGGGCAAACTGTTGCAGCACTCTCCCTTTTATTTTTTGGCAGCAGAGAATTAATATTAATATTTTAACGGTGAAAAGTATAAATAGCTATATTGCATATAATATATGCAGTGCTGATTTCGGCCTGAATAGTTGAAACATAGAGCAGGGCACTGCCTCGTGGCTATCTGAAAAATTTCGGCAGGAAATCAGTATAAGCAGGAAAGGATGGTCAAAATGAAAATAGGAATTTTAACAAGCGGCGGCGACTGCCCGGGTCTTAATGCGGTCATCAGGGCAATAGGAAAGTATGTATTTCTGAATATGCCGAACGCCGAGGTCTACGGAATAAGCGACGGCTATACTGGCCTTATTAACGGCGAATACAGAAGAATGAAGCCGGAAGATTTTTCGGGCATACTTAATCTTGGCGGCACTATTTTGGGAACCATCCGTCAGCCGTTCAAGATGATGACCGTTGAAGAAAACGGCTCTACCAAGCTTGAAAGAATGGTTGATAACTATAAAAAGTTCGGGTTTGACTGCATTTTTACTCTCGGAGGCGCAGGAACCCACAAAACGGCTGCTCTTTTGTCTTCTGAGGGATGCAATATCATTGGTCTGCCGAAAACCATTGATAACGATATTTATGGTACGGATGTTACCTTTGGCTATCATTCCGCCTTGGATATAGCCACAGAGTGCATAGACAGGGTTCACACAACGGCGGCAAGCCATGGCAGAACCATGTTCGTTGAAATAATGGGCAATAAGGTTGGCTGGCTCACTCTTGGCGCGGGTATCGCCGGCGGAGCTGATATGATTATCTTGCCTGAGATTCCGTTTACTCTTGAGGCTGTTGCCAAGGGCCTTAAAAGAAGGCTGGACGCCGGAAAGTCCTTCAATATTGTGGCAATAGCCGAGGGTGCGGTTCTTAAGAGCGAGGCTGATATGAAACGCAAGGACAGGACGTTTGCAAGAAAAGAACGCGGCGAAACCACAGTTACCAATCATCTTGCACAGTGGGTAGGCGAAAACCTCGGAGTTGAAACAAGGGTTATAGTTCCTGGGCATATTCAGCGCGGAGGAAACCCTTCGGCTTACGACCGTCTTTTGTCTACAAGGCTTGGAAGCTATGCCGCCAAGCTATGCAAGGAGGGCAAGTTCGGCGTGACAGCCGCAATAATCAACGATCGCATAACCTATAACGCGTTGCCGGATATTGCGGGTAAGGCAAAGTCTGTTCCCAAGAACTCGCAGGTAATCGAAGCTGCAAGGGATATAGGCATATGCTTTGGTGATGAAGACTAAGGCCCTCACGCATACGATTTGAGACTTGCCAGAGCTAAGTATCACAAGCAGTCTCGGATCGTTGAAAGGAATGATGATTGTAATGAAATACTCAGTTATAGATATAAGCTCGAGCGGTATGTCGTTCATAGTTGCCGAGGAAGGCAAGGGCGGTACCCATATTGTCTTCAGAGAAAGAATCGGCTTAAGCCTGCGGCACTACGTTGAAGGTTCCCGTCTTTCGGCAAGGGGAATTGAAAAGCTTGCCGAAACCGCCGCATCTGTAAAAGAAAAGTGCCAGGCGCTGGGAGTTAACAAAGGTTGGCTGATTTCTACCGCTGCACTGCGATATATAAAGAATTTTAAGGACGTTCAGTCTGAGATATTTTCACGCACCGGAATGAGCATAAATCTTATAGATGGCAAAACCGAAGCCTACTGCGATTACATTGCCAATAAGGAAAGCTTCGAGCGCAAAAAAGCCGTTCTTATAGATATGGGCGGCGCAAGCATAGAAATATGCGACCTTTCGAGCGATGATAAAAACGGCATGAAAATTTTAGACTTCGGGCTTGATGACCTCAACAAGCGCTTTGTAAAAAAGGTCTTTCCGACCGAATCGGAGGCCGGCGACATAAAGGACTATCTTAAAAAGAAGCTTAAAGAAGCCGGAGTCCCCAAGGACGGCGTTTATAAAACTGCCATTCTTTCAGGCTCGGTCGCTCAGGCCGTATATGATCTTTACTGCGACTATGCTGATATCCCGGCAGTGGATAAGGAAAAATCTATCGAACCTAAAACCTTCAAGAAACTCGCCAAGCACATGTTTGATGATTCTAAGCGTTCCATGCTTGTCTTAACAAACGCTCCTGATAAGCTTTACGTTATGGGAAGTGCTATGATAGCTTTGCGCACAATTTTAAACAGGTTTGATGTTGAGCGCGCCATAGTAAGCGACTGCGGAGTTAAGGAAGGCTGCCTTAAGCTTGCAGTTGCTGGCGCAATTAAGGCAGAGCCTTTTGAGCTTACGGCGGTAAATAACAACAATAAGAAGGAAACGGAAGATGGAACAGAAAACAAAGAGTAAAAAAGTCAAAATGCCAAAGGCGGTATCAAGATTTATAAAGGGTGAATATATGAACCGCGAGTATTCGTGGCTTCTGTTTAACAAAAGGGTTCTTAACCAGGCTCGGGATATAACAAATCCTTTGTTAGAACGGTGCAAGTTCCTTTCGATATTCCACTCCAACCTTGATGAATTCTTTATGGTAAGGGTGGGAAGCCTTTACAATGAAAATATTCTTGATCCCACGGAGAAAGAAAATAAGACCGATCTTACCGCCGCTGAGCAGTTAGACGGAATCCTCACCTACGTAAAGGGCTTGTATGCTGAATCGAGCGAAGTATATGAGGCTTTAAGGAAGGAGCTTTCCGAAGCCGGAATAAGGCTTTTGAAAGGTGATAAGCTCACTCAGCGTCAGTCCGAGGAATGCTGCGAGTATTTTGTTAACCATATTCTGCCACTCCTTTCACCGATGGTGCTTGACGCTAAGCATCCCATGATCCGCTTTGAGAACAGGTCAAGCTATATGATATACGACCTTGAAAAGAGCGGCAGAAGGATGATAGGCGTTATGTCCTGCTCACTCGCTGTTGACAGGCTCCACCGCCTTGGCAGGGGAAAGAAGATTAATCTTATAACCACCGAGGAGCTTATAAGGCTGTTTGGTCACCTTGCCTTCACCGGCTACAATGTCAACGATAAGCTGATGATAAGGGTAACCAGAAACGCAGATTTTGACACTCAGGTGGATGATTCCGATGTTGAGCATGATTTCTCGGTCATCATGAAGGAAAAAATAGAGCTTAGGCAGAAACTGGCGGTAGTGCGCGTTGAGGTCGACAAAAACAGTCCCAAGCTGCGTGATTACGTTCTTAAAATACTACAGCTAAAGAGCAAATACTGCTTCAAGGTTGAGCACTACTTTGACTATAAGTTCATGTTCTCGCTGGGTGCATATCTCCCACCGGAGACTGCCGCTTCGTTGAAATATCCGCCATTAAAGCCAAGAGTTAGCCCGGCAATAACTGCCGCACCATCCATGATAGACTTGGTAAAAAGCAAGGATATCTACCTTTCATACCCCTACGACAGCATGAGTCCGTTACTGAGACTGCTTGACGAGTGTGCTGAGGACCCTAGAGTGGTATCAATTAAGATAACTATTTATCGCCTTGCAAATCAGTCAAGGATAGTTGAGGCTTTGAAGAAGGCCAGCGAAAACGGCAAGTCGGTAACGGTTGTTATAGAGCTTTGTGCTAGGTTTGACGAGGAAAACAACCTCAATGCCGCAAGCGTGCTTCAGGAAGCCGGATGCACCATCATCTACGGTATGCACAACTTTAAGGTTCATTCTAAGATTATTGCAATAGTGCTCTCAGAGGGCGAAAAACTCAGCTACATAACCCACTTGGGCACCGGCAACTACAATGAATCCACCAGTAAGCAATATACCGATATGAATATACTGACAGCGAACGAGGAGATAGGGGAGGACGCTGCGGCGTTCTTTAGAAATATAGCCATCTGCAACACCGATTTCCGCTATAATAGACTGCTTGTCGCTCCTGAAACCCTGAAAAGCGGACTTATTGCCTGCATGGATATGGAAATTGAGAAGGCAGAAAGCGGCAGTCCCGCAAGGATCCTTGCAAAGATGAACAGCCTTACCGATAAGACCATAATAGATAAGCTGATTCAGGCGAGCAAGGCAGGTGTTCAGGTAGACCTTATTATAAGGGGAATAGCCTGCTTTGTTCCCGGTATTTCCGGAGAAACGGAAAATATCCGCATAAGAAGCATTGTAGGAAGATTCTTGGAGCATTCCAGAATATACTGCTTCGGCTATGGGGAAGACATGAAGATGTATATTTCATCCGCTGACCTTATGACAAGGAATACCGACAAGCGCGTTGAAATAGCTGCACCTGTTTTAGACTCCGACATAAGGGCGAGAATAAGCGAGTACTTAAGGATAATGCTTGCAGATAACGTCAAGGCCCATGTTCTTAACTCCGACGGCACATATACCCTCGCTGTCTCGGACGGCAAGCCCCTTGATGCGCAGAATTTCCTTATCGGATATGATAAAGCTTAAAACGGCATAAAGATATAAAAGACGTTCCCAAAAGCGTGAAAGCCATGGGAACGTCGTTGTTATTTATTCGGCAGATGCTTGACGGCTGTTATACCTCGGCCCATTCAATCATATCCGGGTCGTTGCGTAAGTATGTCAGTTCGTCGTTGCCGTTTGAAACGGTTATCCAATCATCGCCATACCTGAGAACCTGTTGCAGAGAAGCTGCGTTATCCTCGTTGAATATAATTCCGTTTTCGCTGCTGGGCGGCACTGCTTTGACAATCTGGTCGCTAATCAGCGAGCAGGACTGCGTGTCCTGATTGTCGTCGAAATTTCTGATTCTGAAATACTGCATGCCTACGCAGTTGCCAAGCTCAAACGGTTCTTCGGCGATAAAGCCGCAATAGATGTTTTCCTTTTGCCATGGCACCATGTGGAAGAAATAGTTAATTCCGTTGACATAAATGCTTGCAAAAATCTGCCCTTCGCGGCAATAATATTTTGTGCCCTCCCGCCAATTTTTCAGGCAGGTTCTGAACCCGGCTTTAGGAGCTGTCGGCAGATTCTTGTTGTTTGCGCTTACCGTGAAGGTCTCAATCCTCTTCATGCCGTCAAGCTGCGCCCGGCCGAATTTCTGCCAGAGCACTATCTGCCTCAAAATTCGCAAAAACCCTTCCGCCGTCATCCGAATAGGCGTATTTCGCTTTCTTTTCCGTGAGGTCGAATTCAACCGTCGCCCGCAGGACTTTGTTATCCTGCAATCCCTCGTAAAGCTCGGAACAGATAACATTTCCGCAGTCGCGGTATACAAGCACAATTCGCTCGGTCTCGACTATAACAATATCCTTTTTGCGATACACCCCGCAGACAAAGCGGTCAAAGGTGCAGTCAAATGTGGATATGCCGTCCGAGATAATCGAGTCAATAGAGACTCCCAGCATGCGCGCCATCTGCACAATCTTTTGTATTTCGGGGACGGCCTGGTCGAGTTTCCATCGCGAAACGGTCTGACGTGTCGCACCGAAAAGCTCGCGAAATCCTCCTGCGAAAGTCACAAGCGGGCGCGAAGCTCTAAAATTCAGTTTCCAAGTGTCATTATAATCACTATTCCATTCAATAATTTTCCCGCAGTGATTATATTTTAGCATATAGATAAAACAAATTCCAGCACACAGACACGGAAATTTGTCACTCGCAAGGTGACAGCGATTCATTCGCCATCAAAAATCATATCGCACCGCTGCGCAATATCATATTCCTTAAAATATCTCTCCTCCAACGGAATCCATCTGTCCACGAACATCTTAAGAGTATCGCCGTTTCTTTTTCTTATGCGCGATACCTGCTCCTGCGACGATACCGTAAAGAAAATCCGCCGGTCATAATAGTCCCAAAGCTCCGGGCGACAGCAGTATGCACCCTCGACAATAATTATCTTTTCTGGATGTATAACCTGAGCTTCAAGCACTTTCATAGACTTGCAGTCGAATGGACGATAATTGACAGCCTTGCCATTCACAGCCGGCAAAATCACCTCACTCAAAAATCGTTCCCTGTCAAAATTCCCGCCGGGGGATGCATACCTTTCGGGAGTCCTCTGCTCGGGGCGCAGAAAGAAATCATCCGCATGGAAAACGGTGCATGGGATGGCACGGGATATCTCCCGGGCGGCAGTGGTCTTTCCCGAAGCGCATCGGCCGTCTATCGCGAAAACAGATCTGCCTTTCTCGCTGATAATTGCTTCCGCCGCAGACGCTATATATTCAATCAAATCGTCATATCTCCGCATACTTACACATCCTTTCCGAGCATTTATAAGTATATTCTAATCACATGGATGTGTCAAGATGAAATTATCATGAAGATATTGAAACTAGAGCTTAGCTGTGCTATAATAATGTATTATTTAGCGTACGAAGCATTTATTGATGAAATTTTGAACTTATAGGAGGACTATATGCGCTCGCTTTCAGAATTGCCCGCTTGGGATAGATTGTTAAAAAGGATTGTCTGGCAACAGATGGGCGATATAAGCGGTAAAAGGATTTTGGACTTCGGAAGCGGAGAAGGAATCACAGCTGACCATTTTGCCGCGAATAATGAAGTGATTGCTGTAGAGCCGTCGCAAGATATGCTGTTAAACGCCGGGAAGGATAATAAATATGAGCAGATTGTCGGCGATGTATCATCTCTTTCAAAAATGCCTGACGAATCCTTTGATATGATTATCTGCCACAACGTTCTTGAGTATATCGACGATAAAATTCTGGTGATAGCCGAGCTTTCCAGATTGCTTAAAATCGGCGGGATTCTGTCTTTGGTCAAGCATAACCGCGCGGGCAGGGTGATGCAGATGGCAGTTTTGCTTGATAATTTTGACAAGGCAAACGATCTTTTGGATGGAAAGGACGGTTCATCTTCACAATTTGGTGCTATCAGATATTATGATGACTATGATATTTCCAAGTGGGACGTAAACCTTAAATTAATTGATAGGTTTGGAATCCGTACCTTTTGGGATTTACAGCAGAATCAGGAAAAGCACAACAATGAAGAGTGGCAACAAAAAATGGTACAGCTTGAAAACCGGGTATCGAAGATACAAGAATACAGAGATATTGCATTTTTCCACCATTTGATTTTTGTTAAGGAATAAAACATAACACTATATAAGGGGATGTACATATGGATTACCGCAAAGAACACGATTCCATGGGTGAGGTGCTGGTGCCGGCGGACAAGCTCTGGGGCGCGCAGACCCAGCGCAGCTATGAAAACTTTAAAATCGGCATCGAAAAAATGCCCGTTGAAATCATACGCGCGTTCGGAATATTAAAGTTAGCTGCCGCACGCATAAATAGAAAGCTACAGCCAGAGAAAATGACTCCCGAGAAGTTTACGGCAATAGAAAAAGCCGCGCGAGAGGTTATAGACGGCAGCCTTGCAGATAATTTTCCGCTTGTGGTCTGGCAGACCGGAAGCGGCACGCAGAGCAACATGAACGTTAACGAGGTTATAGCCAACCGTGGCAATGAGCTTCTAGGCAAGAAGCTTTTGCATCCCAACGACGATGTAAATATGTCCCAGTCCTCGAACGACACTTTCCCGACTGCCATGCACATAGCGGCGGTAATGGAAACCGAAAACATACTCCTGCCCGCTCTTGGCTGGCTTTCGCAGACTCTTTCACGTCTTGAAGCGGAGAATGTGGATATAGTGAAAAGCGGAAGAACCCACTTAGAGGATGCCACCCCCATAACCTTCGGCCAGGAAATAAGCGGCTGGCGGGCTTCAATTGACAGGGATATCGAGATGATTAAATCCTCGCTGAATCCTTTGCGTCAGCTTGCGCTGGGAGCTACCGCCGTCGGAACAGGCCTTAACGCTCCCAAGGGCTTTGACACAGCAGCCGCTGAAGAAATATCAAGAATATCCGGTACGAAGTTTGAAACCGCCCAAAATAAATTCCATGCCCTGACCTCGAAGGACGAGCTTGTTTTCGCTCACGGAGCTTTAAAGGCTCTCGCCTGCGACCTTATGAAGATAGCAAACGATATCCGCTGGCTTGCAAGTGGCCCAAGGTGCGGTCTTGGGGAAATAACCATCCCCGAAAACGAGCCCGGCTCGTCAATCATGCCCGGGAAGGTCAATCCAACCCAATGTGAGGCTGTAACCATGGTTGCCGTTCAGGTAATAGGCAACGATACCGCAGTTGCAATGGCTGCTTCTCAGGGCAACTTCGAGTTGAACGTTTTCATGCCGGTATGCATATATAACTATTTGCAGTCGGTAAGACTTCTTGCGGACGTTTGCGTGTCGTTTGAGAGGAATTGCGTTCGCGGCATCAAACCCAACCGCGATAAGATGAACGAAAACCTCAACCGCTCGCTGATGCTTGTAACCGCTCTGACTCCGTATATCGGCTATGAAAACGCCGCAAATGTGGTTCACAAGGCTCATCTTGAGAACATCACACTTAGGAAAGCATGTGTAGAGCTTGGATATCTCACTGAGAGTGAGTTTGACGAGCATTTCCATCCCGAAAAAATGGTATAAAATATAAAATAAGGACGATGAACTATGACAATAAGAGAAGAATCACTGAAAAAGCATTATGAATGGCAGGGAAAGATTGAGGTCGTTTCCCGCGTGAAGGTAGAAAGCAGGGAAGACCTTTCGCTCTGCTACACCCCCGGAGTCGCCGAACCCTGCCTAGCCATCAAGGAAGACATCAACCGCTCCTACGACCTTACCCGTCGCTCAAATCTTGTTGCGGTCATAACCGACGGTACTGCTGTTCTGGGTCTGGGCGATATCGGCCCCGAGGCCGGTATGCCGGTTATGGAGGGCAAATGCGCATTATTCAAGGAATTCGCCGATGTTGACGCTTTCCCGATATGCATAAAATCTAAGGACGTCGATGAACTTGTGCGCACAATATTCCTTATTTCCGGCTCGTTTGGTGGAATCAATCTTGAAGACATAGCCGCGCCGAGGTGCTTTGAGGTGGAAAGAAGACTAAAGGAAATCTGTGATATACCGGTATTTCACGATGATCAGCACGGCACTGCAATAGTAGTGGCTGCAGCTCTCATAAACGCTCTTAAGGTCGTCGGTAAGAAAATTGATGAGGTAAGGGTGGTAATAAACGGCTCTGGTTCGGCGGGAATCGCTATAGGAAGGCACCTTTTAAACCTCGGAGTAAAGCATCTTACCATGGTTGACCGTTTCGGTATTCTCTCGCGGGATGATGAA
>CAZIOV010000001.1:20431-224886 GCA_964541045.1 uncultured Oscillospiraceae bacterium
CCCGGAATATTCCGTGGAGCGCTCGATTGCCGCGCATCCTGCATCAATGAGGAAATGAAGGCAGCAACCTCCTATGCGCTGGCTTCGCTTATACCGGATAGCGAGCTTTCGCAGGATAATATTATTCCACTGGCGTTAGATAAGCGGGTAGCTAAAACCGTAGCGACGGCGGTAATAGAAGCCGCAAAGAAAACAGGAGTAGCAAGAAAATAAGGATGGCATTTGATGACAGAGGACAATAACATAAGAACAGAACTGTTTGGATCTATCCCGATACCAAAGGCGGTCATGAAGCTCGCAATACCATCGGTTTTAAGCTCACTGGTGATGGTAATATATAACCTTGCGGATACTTATTACGTCGGAATACTCAACGACCCTATTCAGAATGCAGCTGTAACTCTTGCTGCTCCGGTGCTGTTGGCGTTCAATGCGGTAAATAATCTTTTCGGCGTGGGAAGCTCCAGCATGATGAGCAGAGCCTTGGGCCGAAAGGATATAAATACTGTTCAGAAAAGCTCGGCTTTCGGCTTTTACAGCGCGCTTTTCTGTGGAATTATGCTTTCACTGTTTTATACCGTTTTTCAGAATCCGCTCCTTGTAATTCTCGGTTCCGACGCTGAAAATATAGCAGCCACAAGACAGTATCTGTTATGGACAACAAGCTGCGGAGCGGCTCCCGCAATACTCAATGTTGTAATGGCTTATCTTGTAAGAGCGGAGGGTGCATCGATTCATGCAAGCCTTGGAACCATGAGCGGATGCTTCTTAAATATTATTCTTGACCCTATATTCATCCTTCCGTGGGGGCTTGATATGGGAGCCTCCGGAGCTGGACTTGCAACATTACTATCCAACTGCTTCGCTTGCGGATATTTCTTTGTTCTGCTTGCAATAAAAAGGGGAAAGACCTATGTCTGCATAAACCCGAAGATGTTCCGCCCGAGCAGGGACATAGTTAAAGGAGTGTGCGGGGTAGGAATACCTGCCGCTATACAGAATCTTTTAAATGTCACCGGAATGACGGTGCTGAATAACTTTGCTTCCGCATTCAGCTCAGATGCTGTTGCAGCTGTCGGAATAGCGCAGAAGATAAATATGATACCGTTCCAGATAGCTTTGGGCTTTTCGCAGGGAATCATGCCGCTTGTAAGCTACAACTATTCATCCGGCAACCGCAAAAGGATGAAGAACGCAATAGTTTTCACATTGGCTATAGCTGTTTCTTTTCTGACCGCCGTAACTATTGGCTATTACTTTGGAGCAGCTTGGCTTATAAGGTTGTTTATGAAGACTCAGACAGTCGTGGATTATGGGACTGAATTCTTGCGTGGAATATGTTTGGCGCTTCCGTTTTTGTGTGTTGATTTTATTGCTGTTGGTGTTTTTCAGGCGTGCGGTCTTGGAAGGCTTTCGCTGGTGTTCGCCATACTTCGTAAAATTGTTCTGGAGATTCCAGCGCTTTATCTTTATAATGAAATATCACCGCTATACGGCTTGGCATATGCTCAGCCGACAGCTGAAGTCATACTTGCAATTGCGGCAATTTTTGTACTTTTAAGGCTGCTAAGATGTCCTACTGAACAAAGATTGCAGGATAATTGGTGACATTTTTAAGCTTTCCTACAGTTTTTTTATATAACGTTTGACATCTGAAGATAAATAGTATATAATATGAAACTTGAAGAATGCAATTTGGATTTTTTGGCATAATACTATTGTCTGTGCTGATTTTACAGCCTAGAGTTTTGCATAGCATTATGCAGCATACGGATAAATGGGTTATGCCGGCATTAATTAGCAGTAAAAGAAAAAGAAGAACTTATCCTTATCTACAACACGGTAAAAAGCCGGATGAGTTTCTTGATTAGCGGAAAGGACGGTCATTGTAATGAAGAAAATTATTTGCAGAAGAGAATATGATACCGAGGTCGCAGAGCTTATTAAGAAGGTAACAGTCGGCGAGTTCGGCGAAAATACAGGTTATGAGGAAAGCCTTTATCAGATGCCTAACGGCTATTATTTCCTCTATGTTAACGGTGGAGAGAAATCTCCCTATGCTGAGGAAAATATAAAGTCAGTTTCTAAGGCTAAGGCAGAAGAGTGGCTTAAGAACCACGAATAATCCAAGCATTTTGGAAGCTTCAGGTCAAAATTCAAATTGTATTTATGGCAGCTCATAAAAAGTCAGCCCCTGTTATGCATTTTCAGCATAATAGGGGCTGTTTTATCACACAAAAAGAAAAGCCCTTTTATGAGCCTTCCTTTTGGTCGAGTTGGTCGGAGTAGGGAGACTCGAACTCCCGGCCTCAACATCCCAAATGTCGCGCGCTACCAACTGCGCTATACCCCGATAAGTTATTCAATTGTGGTCATGTAAGTGGTCAAATATGTGGTCAGGCACAGATTTGACGGTTTTTGATTTTTACAAACTGCCCGAAATCCGCATCGTTAAAGGGCTTTCGGCGGTTTTCATTTTCAGTTGCTGTAAAAAAGCTCCATGCTCCCAAACCAAGCGCTCTACCAAGCTTGGTTACACCTCAAAACAGCATTTTATATTATAGCCGCTGATTGCGGATTTGTCAAGTGCAAATCAGTATTTTTTATAGCTATTGCAACTTTGAAATTATTCATATATAATAATATTATTAATATGAAAAGGACTTGATTCTATGCGGATACTTTTGGCTGAGGACGAGCGCGACCTTAACCGTATCATCACAAAAAAGCTGACCGATGAGGGCTACAGTGTTGACAGCTGCTTTGACGGTCTGCAAGCTCTTGAATACCTGAACGCGGTCGATTATGATGGAGTTATATTAGATATTATGATGCCGCGAGCAAGCGGCTTAGAGGTTCTTTCAAAACTGAGAGCGTCCGGAAGAAATGTTCCGGTTCTGTTCCTTACCGCCCGCGATTCGATATCCGACAGGGTTAATGGGCTTGATATGGGCGCAAACGACTATCTTATAAAGCCTTTTTCTTTTGAAGAGCTTAGTGCCCGCATACGCGCAATGACAAGGAAAAACTTCGGGCACATTTCTAACGTCCTTTGTGTAGATACGCTTGAGCTGAATGTATCAGCACATAAGGTTACACGTTCTGGAAGGAACATATTGCTTTCCGCAAAGGAATTTGCGCTTCTTGAATATATGATGCAAAACGAGGGGATCGTTTTGTCTAAGGACAAAATAGAGGATCATATATGGAATTTTGATTATGAGGGTGGTACCAATGTGGTGGCGGTTTACATAAATTATCTCCGCGAAAAAATAGATAAAGGAGAAAGCGTCAAACTGATTCATACCGTAAGAGGGTCAGGCTATGTCCTCAGAAAAGGAGACGATGTATGAAGAAGCTCTCAATTAGGTTAATAATTACGCTGTGGTTCGGTCTGGTATTAGTCATTATAACAGCAGCAATGTCTGCGGCAATTTTGTATATCAGCTCTTCAGTTTTAAAGGACACTATAAGGAATGAGCTTGTTCTGACGGTTGAAAGTAACGCTGATGAAGTTGCCTTTCGCACTGTTACATCATCTCATGACACCGATCAATATGTTAGCGGCTACAGATATTTAGAGTATAACGGCGGATACCTTGAAATCGATGAGGATTTTTTGAATTGCAGAAATGGCGTTTACTGTGCGGTATATTCTGAAGACGGAGTGCTGATATATGGGGAAAATCCGATAGCGTATTCAACCGCTAAGCTTGATTATTCTGACGGGAGCATCAGATCAGTTTCATATGATGGGGTTATACACTTTGTTTATGATAAGCAGCTAGAGCTTTCATATGGGCAGGTTCTGTGGATAAGAGGAACGGTTTCTGCGGAATCCGGCAGCTCGCAGCTTTCCAATATCATAAGATTGACTCTTTTACTCATACCAACGTTCGTTGTAATTGCAATAATCGGTGGATATATAATAGCCGGAAAAGCCTTGCACCCTGTTAAGAAGATTGCAGAGGCCACTGCTGAAATAGAGCGCGGTTCCGACTTGAAAAAGCGCATAGAAATTGGTGATGGAAGCGATGAGATACATATGCTTGCTGATTCAGTCAATTCTATGATATCCCGCCTTGATAAGTCGTTTGAGTCGGAGAAGAGATTTTCGTCTGATGTATCTCATGAATTACGGACTCCGGTTTCGGTGATATCTGCACAATGTGAATATACTTTGGAAAAGCCCCGCAAGACGAATGAATACGAAGAAGCTTTGATGGTTATAAGCCGCCAGACAGAAAAAATGAGTAAAATGATTTCAGACATGCTTGATTTTACACGCCTTGAAACAAAGTCAGACAGATATGGCAAGACTGCTGTAGACTTTTCTGAGCTTGTTAAGCTTACCTGTATGGACTTTGAAAGGATACACAGTAAGAATATCAGCCTTGAATACAGCATCGAGGATAACATTATGACTGAGGGCAGCTACGAGCTTCTGCAAAGGCTTGTAAGCAACCTTGTATCCAATGCATTCAGATACGGAAAGGAAAACGGTTTAGTGAAGGTGTCACTTTCCGCAGATGGAAAAGAGGCTTGCCTGTGCGTGTCTGATAACGGAATCGGTATCAAGACGGAGGACATTGATAGAATATTTGACAGGTTTTATCAGGCTGACAGCTCTCGCAGTTCTGGCGGAACAGGGCTCGGACTTGCAATTGCAAAGGAAATAGCCGAGTTTCATGGCGGAAGGATTTCTGTTTCCAGCAGGTTGGGAGAGGGAAGCGAATTCAGATTTATAATGAAAGCTCAAAAAAATCATTAATTATTTTCAATATTAATGTTATTCTAATATTATCAAGGTATCATAAAGTTATAACCTAAGAATGTCAAAAGAGGAGAGGTAATATTATGGGTAAACTTAAAGAAATGATATTAAATCATCGCAAAGCTTTCATTGTAGCCGGATCTTCGGCTGTAATAATTGCAGCGGTTGGGTGCGGAATTGCTGTAGGATATACTGTTGGAGGAAAAGCAGGAATGTCAGCTTCAAGTCGTGCTCAGCAGGACAGAAGCAATTCGCAGTACGGCTCTCAGCCCGGCGTCAATGCTGATACTACAGAGGCTGATATAATAAGTGCGAGGGATGCGCAGAATATAGCCCTGCGTGACGCAGGCCTTACAGAGGGCAGTGTTACCTTTGTAAAATCCGAAACTGAAAATGACGATGGAACTTTGAAATACGAGATAGAGTTCTTCAGCGGAAACAGTAAGTACGAGTATGAGATTAACGCCAAAACAAGCGAAATACTATATCGCGAGTTTGAGATGGAATATGAGGGTATCGAAGAAGAAGCAAATCTGTCGGATGAGCCGGGCACATCGCTGCCGGCTAATGCGTCGCTTAGTATTGATGAAGCTAAAGCCGCCGCTCTGGCTGACGCCGATCTTGCTGAAGCCGTATTTACAAAGGCAAAGCTTGATTATGAAGACAATCTTGACATATACGAGATTGAATTTTATTTCGGTACAGCTGAATATGAATATGAGATAGCTGTTTACAGCGGAATAATCTTAAAGAAAGAAGTTAAGTTTGGAAATTCAAAAAATGTCATAAACGGCAATGATATTGGAATAGAGGCTGCAAAGGAAGCTGCAGCTAATGACGCCGGACTGAATATTAGTGATATAAGCTTTAGCAAGGCAAAGAAAGACACAGAAGACGGCATATCCGTATACGAAATCGATTTCACAGCTGCTGACATTAGATATGAATATGAAATCAGCGCTTATACCGGCGAGATTTTAAAAAAAGAAGAGACATACATTAATGATTTGAGCACAATCAATTCCCAGGCATATGAAATCTACGAACTTGAGTCTGCAAAGAGCATTGCCCTGGCTGATGCCGGTGTGCAAGCTTCAAATGCATCATTTACAAAATCCAAGCTCAGCAGGGATAGCGGCAGGGAAGTTTATGACATCGAATTTTACACCGCCGACTGCGAATATAATTATGAGATTGATGCCGTAAGCGGAAATATTATTAAGAAAAAATCTAAAACAATAAAAACAAATGCCGAATCTGCAAATGTCAGCAAGTATATCGGAATTGAAGAGGCAAAGCTGGTGGCGCTTAATCACTGCGGACTATCGGCGCAGGATGTTGTATTTACCCAAGCTAAGCAGGATTATAATGACGGCGTTGACTGTTATGAATTAGAATTCTGCACCGCAGAGCAGGAATATGAATACGAAATTAATTGCGTCACCGGTGAAATTCTTCATAGCGAATGTCATGTCCACGATGACGATGACGATTGAGGACATTCCAGCCGTCACTGACTCATGTATGCTATCGGGCTTACAATTTGCATTTTCATACTGATGTATTCTTTGATTAACGTGTGAAATGCGTCTATAAAATCATATTTTTTAAGATTGCTGAAAAATTTTTTAAAAACTCTTGATTTTTTATTTCGATTGTGCTATTATATCAGCCATGGGGTATTAGCGCAGTTGGAAGCGCGCCACACTGGCAGTGTGGAGGTCACGGGTTCGAATCCCGTATGCTCCACCATAACGCGCCATAGGCGAACACCTATATTTTGTCGTCGGCTTCGCCGTCAAGTGTTCGCTTTAATGCCGATGAGAAAGCCACCATCTTAGAGAAATCTGAGATGGTGGCTTTCTTTATGCGCAAATATGCAAAATAAAAATAGGCACATTTGTAATCTGGAAAAGCTGACGATACAATAGAGCCATAATCCAAAACAAGGAGGTTCGATTATGGCACAGACAGTATTTGAACAGATGGGCGGCGACTATGTCCGGCAGGGGGGATTATCTTAACCCTTGCCGACCTCCTTTTCGGGCTGTTTGTCCGCATAGATATAAAGAGCGGCGACCAATGCAAGTGCTACGCGCCCGATAATAATGCTTCCAAGATATTTTCTCACACTATCCTCCCGTCCTCAATGATCACCTTTTTTGACAGCTTTTTGCTACTTCCGGGTCGTGTGATACGATTATAAGGGTATATCCCTCGCCGTTCAGCTCTTTGAGCAGTCTGACGATTTCCAAAGATGCGCCTTATCAAGTGCGCCGGTAGGCTCGTCGGCGAGGATTATTTTCGGGGATTTAATAAGCGCTCTTGCGATTGCTGTCCGCTGTTTCTGTCCGTCCGAAAGCTCGGAAATATCGGCTTTCAGCTTGTCTGAGATTTCCAACCTTTCGGCAAGACTACGAATTTTATCGTCAAGCTCGCCGCTTTTGCTTTTTCCTCCGAGATAGCAGGGGACTGCGATGTTGTCCCGAACGGTCATATTGTTTATCAGCCCGAAATTCTGCAAAACTATGCCTATTTGATTGTTTCGCAGGTCTGCAAGCTCTTTTTGAGAGAGGGATTTTATGTCTTTTCCGTCAAGGGTATATTCTCCCTCAAAGTCGCTGTCAAGACAGCCTAAGATATGCAGCAGCGTTGATTTGCCCGAACCGGATGCGCCCATTATCGCAAGCATCTCGCCGTCCTGTATTTCAAGATTTACGCCAAGGAGTGCTCGAACCTCGCTGTCTTTTCCGGGGTTGAAGGTTCTTTTTATGTTGTCTAATACTATTGACATATCCTCACCTCTCATCTGCAAGATTAATCTTATAGGATTTCAAAGCTGCGCAAGCGGTAATAAGCTCTGAAATTGTGAAAATAGCCGCCGCTTCAGCAATTATCGTGAATATTCCCGATAGGGTCATTCCCCAAGTAGCCGCCATTTGACTGTCCGGGATAACATCTATAAGCACCAACAAGACCGCAGCTATGATCGCCGCAAGTGTCGGGATGAAGTCGGTCAGTATATGAATAGCAAGAAGTTTTCCGCGTGTGGAGCCGCAGGTGAACAGTATCGAGTTTTTCTCTGCCTTGATGCTGCCGATAGCATGGAATTGGAAACCGTCATGCAGAGCGCCAGCAGAAAAGAGGTAACTGCCAAGATTACAGCCACACCATTCAGCTCTCCCATCACATCACCTTCCTTACTGTGTCAGGACTGTATGTTGCAAAAATCTGCTCAAAGTTGGCGGCGACGCTGTCGCTGGCCATGGAACTGTCCCGCATGACGAAGTAGTAGGGCTTCTGTTTTGTAATCAACCTTTTTGGTTTTCATTACATACGTAATTATATCTCCTCCTATACTGCAGGCAAAACAATAAAACGAATTTGTTTCCGAATATACAACAAATGAGTCTAACTTGCCGCATAAAGGACATTTTCCGTGATAATTTTTGCCACGTTGAATCAGCTCTTGTTTTGATGAGATATAATTAACAATATTATTTTTAGACTTAATTTCGTTGATTGCATTAGCGGGTATTAAACCCTTAGAATTAGCCATATAGCATCTCCTAATCTATTAAGAATTCAATCTTTCAAAAAGCTTTTTCAGCTGATTCACCGTAATGTTTTCATCATAATGCATACCCTCATAAGTCGGATGAAGTACGGGATATGTAGGATGTTTTGTTTTCAATATAAAATGATTTTCAATCAGCCATTCTATAATGTTGATTAAATTATCACGACGAACTCTTTTTAGCTTTCCATACTCTGGCAGCTTGTCCAATCCTGCATCTGCAATGCGTTTGCTGTTAGCACCACGAAGAACATCTGCTAAAATGTTTATGCCATAATACCTCTTTTCGCTGATGTGAGATAGACATTGTAAAACAGTATAAATTATGTCATTTAGATCATTTTCTTCAAACATAATTGGTTTAACGCTTGCCTTCTTTATGGTCTTGACTTGTTCGTATTGCGGCTGAGTCGTTGTAGCTTGAATTTGTGTCGATGCTTTAGCTGTTGAAGATATAAACTCTTTTGCAGGTACTGGTTCGGGATCCATTTTGAGCATTTCATAATAGTATTTGGGCGTAATAACTCTTCCGCATCCAGTACCATCTTTTTTATAATTGGTGCAGCCAAGGAAGTAGTTATTTTCTTTTCCGGGTTTGACAATAAGATAGCCGTCTCTGCACTGATCGCATTTAAGAATGGAGAGTTTTCCGGCTTTATACTCATTAGTCATAAATCCGCAGATTTCCGGTTCATTGGTGCAAATAAACAACCGTAATCCATAAGCGTTTTTATAGCGGAATTGCATAGGATAGCCACAAATAGGGCAAATTTTCTTTGTAAAATTGTTTTGAGGCGGTTCCTCATTCCAATTGCCATGAAGCACAACATTTTTGTAGTCACGCTTGATTTCGAGTAAGAACTCTGAAGGATTTTGTTCGGGAGCGATAAAATAGACACGGTTCTTTGTCCTTGTCATAGCCACATAGAACAGACGTCGTTCTTCGGCATAGTCGATAGAACGGTCGCCCTTGATAACAAATGCAAGAACAGGATCGTCCTCGATTTTTGAGGGGAAACCGTATGTTTCATTGCGCCCGTTTACAACAATAACATTATCGTATCCCAAGCCTTTTGAGGCGTGAGCTGTCATAAATGTGATGTTGAGTTTCGGATATTTTACGCTTTTGAGTTTGCTTCCTCGATCAATGTATTCAAACAAACCCGATTTTTCCAACTTATCACCGTCAAAGCCGAACCTACCAAGCAACAGGATAGATGAATCCTCGGATTTGCCTTCCTGTTTGTTAAATTCAATGATTTGCTCAAGCGCAACTTCGACGGCATGTGCAATGGCGTAATTTGCACCACTTTTATTATCGGCATTCAATTTTTTTTTAGGGCTTCCATCATAAGTGTAGATAATAACAGGATCAACGATGTTTTTAGGAGATTTCAATTCTTTTGTAATTTGAGCTTTGTTTTTCTGAATGAAATTACCGGCAATATCAATTACTTCCTGCGAGTTACGATATGTCTTTACAATCTTCAAGAGCTTTGCATAACCCATTTTCTCTTCAAATTTTGTAAAGAGCGTTATGTCGGAACCGCTAAACGCATAAATTGACTGCCAATCATCACCAACTGCAATTATCTTAGCGTCAGTAACTTCCGACAAGGCTGTAACTAAATCAAATCTTTGACGGGAAATGTCTTGATACTCGTCTACAATAATGTATTTGAAATCGAGTTTCTTTTTCATCTCTTTGACTTCACGGAGAACCCTTGCGGATTCGTTTATCATGTCCTCAAAGTCGACGGCATTGTTTTCTTTTAAATAACGCTCATATTCCAAATAGCAATCGTTGCAAATATCCAAGAAAAGTCTTGTGCGTACATTCTGCGTAGAATGATACATCCGATTAAACTCATCAGCGGTGAAACCGTTTGTCTTGAAGTTGGTTATAAAGCGACAGATCAGATTGACAAGTTTTCTGATATATCGGTTTTCTTCGGTTGATACGAGCTTCTCCATTACTTCTTTATTAGAACGGGGGTGCAGCTCAAAACCGTTATTTTCCAATTCCTCTTGCAAATGCTCTAAAAGTGTTCTGCGGTCGGAATACTGCGAAAAGGTATAAATAAGGTTAGTGCCATGCTGTTTATGTAGGTTTATCTTATCATTTATAGCCTTTTTATACGCTTCAAGTTGATCATCACTATAACGGTCATTTTTGCCGTCTTGCGTAATGCCGAAATGCTCAATATACGCGACTTTATCCCCTTGCCGAATAATGAAATCGGGCGTGTATGGCTTTTTGGATAAAAGAATATCATATTTATACATCGGCTCATAATCATAGTCGATATTATTCAGATAAAGAAAATTTGCAATCTCAACTTCCTGATGGGAGCGCATTACTTCACTTTGAATCGTCACAGACTTTTTTGTGCGGACATCAATAACTTGTCGCTTAAACTCGTCGAGATCGCTTCGCATTGTAGAAAAATTGGATTTCGCAATTTTATTGAAGAAACTATTTAGATCTTCACCCTCATACGGCGCATCAAAATACGAAGCAAAGAATAAAATCAAGTTATTAACAAGGCTTTCGTTCTTTAGAATTGAGTTCTTGAAATAGTCTTGCAAAACAAAATAGAGTTTTGATGAGTCAACAATGTTGAGTTTTTCAGATGATTGCTTTCTAAGTATTGCATTTCCGGTCGAATGAAATGTAGCAATAGGGCAATCAATCGACAAATCTTTATTGAGCTTGTCTCGAAGTTCTTGAACCGCTTTGTTAGTAAAAGATACAACGAGAATCTGTGAAGGATCAACACCTTTTTTTTCTACCAAATATTTCACCTTCGCCGCAACAGTAGTAGTTTTTCCCGCGCCCGCTCCGGCAATAACAAGGCAATAATCCTCATCTGTAAGTATAACACGACGCTGATCTTCATCTAGTTTGATTTGGGGATCAACTTCACGAAGAATATTATCCAAATAATGTTGTTCCTCGGTCATTGTACGGCGAATAAAAGACTCATTATGCTCATCTATAAGAACTTCGAAATTTATATATTTTGATAGAGCACCTTCGACAACAGAAAGAGAGAGACCATTGTTTTTGCAGAAAGCATCTAACAACCTACTACTTTGGAGCACACCAAAATACTCAACGGTTTTCTTCCCGTCAAGCAACTTTGTGCGATATTCACTTTTTGAAATATAGCATTTTTGTGACAATATGTCATCCATATAGGCATTTAAGTCCCATAGACTTTGACACTCTGGACTTTCAAATGACATATTCACTTGTACTATATTTGTGGTTGAGTCCTTCTTTTTAAAGAGCTTAGAAAACAATCCCATATATAAGCCTTTCTTTGCTAACAAGATTAGTCTGCAGAAGCACCAGACTTAATCCAAGCATCTACTTCATCTAATTTAAATTTCCATTGTCTGCCCATTTTATGTGCGGGCATATTTTTGTTACCAATCCATTTGAAAACTGTATCTCGGCTTACACCAAGATATTTGCATATTTCTTTCAGAGAATACCACCTATTAGTTATTTCCACAATTACAACCTCTCAACTTAAAAGTGTTACTTCAGTATATTTGTAGTATATCATAAAATTAAGCTGATTGCAATATGTTAAAGTCGATTGGCGTTGGTTTAAAGACTTCATCATATGCCACCAGTACAATATCATTACCGTTATAATCAACAGAGTCACCATTTCCACGCTGCACGGTCTCTTTTTTATCAGGTTTATGGCTGTGTTTCTCGTGATAATAGTGTTATTAGCGAAGCTTGTTTATTGACGCTCAATCCATGAAATCTTTCGATTTTTTAGCTATCATCAGCATAGCTTCTTGAACAACATCATCAACAAAATTCCGATTGCCAACGATAGAATATGCCACTCTTTTCATTAGCTTTATATTCTGATGATAGATTTCTTTGAAAAGTTCTTTATCGCTTGGCGAGTCAATTAGTGCGAGATATATGCTGAGCATTCATTCACTTCCTTATGGGCAGTTTTTATATAATATACCAAATCGAAAATGAATGCAAGATAAAAACTTAAAAAGTATGCTTGCGAATTGTTTACTTGTTGTTGTGGGCAAACTCATTTTAACAGAACTCAATCACTTTTTCCACTCTCTCGGTCTCACATCAATTGTAATGCTACATTACGTTTATTCTGTTTTGGCAAGTAAGTGTTGATTTTTTTCTTTAAGTGTGCTATAATAAATCGATTATTGTGATATAGTATGCGGAGATGATGGAGTGAGAATTTTGGGAATTGACCCCGGATATGCAATTGTTGGCTTCGGAGTTTTGGAGTATGACGGGAGAAGCTTTACCGTTGTGAATTTCGGTGCTATAACAACTCCGGCCGGCGTTCCCTTTGACGAGCGGCTGCAAATGATCTATCAGGATATGACAAGCCTTATGGTTCAGTACAAGCCTGAGGCTATGTCTGTTGAAAAGCTCTATTTCAATACAAATCATACAACCGCTATCGATGTTGCGCAGGCAAGGGGAGTAATACTTTTATCAGCAAAGCAGAGTGAAGTTCCGATTTATGAGTATACGCCTCTTCAGGTAAAGAATTCAATTGTTGGATACGGCAGGGCTGAAAAAAAGCAGGTTCAGGAAATGACACGTTCGATACTTCACTTAAAGGATGTTCCCAAGCCTGATGATACCGCTGACGCTCTCGCTCTTGCAATAACTCATGGTCATAATTCGTTTTCCCTTGCTTTTACTGCTTATAACAGCGGCAAGACTATCTGAAAGGACTGTTTGCATTATGATATACAGCTTAACCGGCAGAATAATTCACAGCGAGCCTGACCTTTGCGTTATTGACTGCGCTGGGGTTGGCTATGCCTGCAAAACCACTCTTAACACTGTTCAACAGATTTCTGGGCTTGATAGAGTTACTCTTTATACATATCTTGCAGTAAGGGAGGACGCTATCGATCTTTTTGGATTCTACACCAAGGAAGAGCTTGAATGCTTTAAATTGCTGACATCAGTAAGCGGAGTAGGAGCAAAGTTTGCTCTTGCTATACTTTCCGGCCTTACGCCATCGCAGGCGGCGCTTGCAATTGCATCCGGGGACGTTAAGGCATTTTCAAAGGTAAAGGGAATAGGGACGAAAATAGCTCAGCGCATAACAATGGAGCTAAAAGACAGGATAGCAAAAGACCCAACGCTTATGAGCGGAGAAGCTTCATTTGCAGATATAGCTGAAGTGGCTGCAAATGATTCAGCCTCCGAAGCTGTACAGGCTCTTGTAGTTCTGGGTTATTCGCAGTCAGAGGCTGCATCTGCGGTTGCCAGGTGTGATAAGAACCTTAGCACTGATGAAATTATTAAAAAGTGTCTTAGGCTGCTGGCTTCAAATAGATATTAATGGGAGGTTGATCTTGTGATAGAAACAGGCGAATTTGATTTAGAAAACAGAATTGTAGCTCCCAATACTATAAGCACAGATTCTGACGAGATTGATTACTCCCTTCGCCCTAAAACGCTGAATGAATATATCGGTCAGGAAAAAGTGAAGGAAAATCTTTCAATATATATAGAAGCAGCAAAAAAGAGAGGGGAACCGCTTGACCACGTTCTTCTATATGGACCGCCTGGTCTTGGAAAAACCACTCTTTCGGCAATTATTGCCCATGAAATGGGCGTAAATATAAGAATAACCTCTGGCCCTGCAATTGAAAAGCCGGGAGACTTGGCGGCGCTGCTTACGAATCTCCAGGCCGGAGATGTTCTGTTTATTGATGAGATACATCGCCTTTCCAGATCTATAGAGGAGGTTTTGTATCCCGCACTTGAAGATTTCGCAATAGATATTATAATAGGAAAAGGGCCGGCGGCACGTTCTATAAGAATTGATTTACCAAAGTTCACTCTTATAGGAGCTACAACAAGGGCCGGTCAGCTCACCTCGCCGCTGCGTGACCGTTTCGGCGTTATACAGCGTCTGGAGCTTTATTCCAAGGAAGAGCTGTGTGAGATAATACAGCGCTCTGCGGTTATTTTAGGCGTTGCCTGTGAGCATGAGGGGGCCATGGAACTTGCTTCGCGTTCAAGGGGCACTCCGCGTATAGCAAACCGCTTTTTAAAGCGCGTTAGAGACTTTGCCGATGTTATGGGCAACGGAATTATAACCAAAGACATAGCCAAAATAGCTCTTGACCGCATGGAGGTAGACCCGCTGGGGCTTGACGCTATGGACAAGCGAATGCTTACTATGATTATAAAAGGCTATAACGGCGGACCTGTTGGTCTGGAAACCTTGGCTTCGGCAATAGGCGAGGAGGCGGTTACGCTTGAGGACGTATGCGAACCGTTTTTGATGCAGCTTGGTTTTTTGGCAAGAACCCCGCGCGGGCGTTGCGCAACCGATCTTGCCTATAAGCATTTGGGAATGCTGAAGGACGGTCAGACCACTCTTGATATTTAGCTGGCGCAAAAAAATATAAAGGAAGTATTAGACATGGGAAGACTATTCGGTACAGACGGTGTAAGAGGTATTGCCATAAGTGAGCTGACGACTGAAGCTGCAATGCTTATAGGCAGAGCAGTGGCTGTAACGCTTACAAAAAGCTCGCATCACAGTGCTAAGATACTGATAGGCAAGGATACACGTGTATCCTGCGATGTTCTTGAATCAGCCCTGATTGCCGGAATATGCTCGGTTGGCGCGGATGTTCATACTATCGGAATACTTCCAACACCGGCAGTGGCATATCTAACAGTTAAATACGGCGCAGACGTCGGCATAATGATAACCGCCTCACACAATTCCTATGAATTTAACGGCATTAAGATATTTTCTTCATCAGGATACAAGCTTCCTGATGATATTGAAGAAGAAATTGAGCGCCTTGTTTTCGATGCGCAGGATGAGATGAAGCCGTCCGGAAAAGAGAATCTTGGCAAAGTAATATATGAAAAGAACGCTGAATGGGACTATGTAAGGCATCTGTTGAAAAATATCGAGGCCGACCTTGCAAGATACAGAGTGGTTGTTGACTGCGCAAACGGTGCGGCTTATTCGTGCGCAGAAAAGTTCTTCAACGGAATAGGCGCATCGGTAATAATGATAAACAACAAACCAAACGGAATAAACATAAACCTTGGGTGCGGCTCAAACGACCCTGAATCGCTTTCTAAGGCTGTTTTGGATAATCATGCCCATATCGGCCTTGCCTTTGACGGCGACGGTGACAGGTGCGTAGTAGTTGATGAAAAGGGCAGAGTTATTGATGGAGACAATATAATAGCTCTTCTTGCTTTGAGCATGAAGAACGATGGCAGCCTTCGCTCGAATACCTGCGTAGTGACGCAGATGACTAATCTTGGCTTCTTCAAGTGGGCAAAAGAGAACGGAATTGTTGTATCAACAGCATCAAGGGTAGGCTCTGGGTATGTTCTTCAAAGAATGTCTACAGACAATTACAATCTTGGAGGCGAGCAATCGGGCCACATAGTCCTTGGAGATTGTGAAACCACCGGCGACGGTGAGCTTACTGGCGCTAAAATACTAGAAATTCTAAAAAGAAGCGGCAAAAAAATGAGCGAGCTTGGAAGAGTATTTACTCCTTATCCTCAGCTTCTTATAAACGTAAGAATACGTCCGGAGTATAGAGGAATGTGGAAACAGATCCCAGATATAAATGAGACTATAGATTACTGCTCCGGAAAGCTTGGAGATGACGGACGAATTCTTGTAAGAGAATCCGGAACAGAACCTGTGATTAGAATCATGGTAGAGGGAAGAAGCGAAGAGTCGATATATCAGTATGCCAACGCTATAGCGCAGTCTGTTAAGAATCGTTTAGGGGAGACGGAGTAAGTGAGAATTGCAGAGAACTGGAAGGATTACAGGCTTATAGACGCTTCTGGCGGCGATCGACTAGAGTCGTGGAATGGTATAAAGCTTGTAAGGCCTGATCCACAGATAATATGGAAAACTGATAAGGTAAATCCTGCCTGGAATTCGGCGGATGCTGTTTATCATCGCTCGCAAAAGGGCGGAGGAGAATGGGAGTTTAGACGCAAGCTTCCACAAAGCTGGACTGTTTGCTATGGCGATCTTACGTTCATTATTCGGCCTACAGGGTTCAAGCATACAGGTCTTTTTCCTGAACAGGCTGTAAACTGGGATGTTATGGCTGATATGATTAGGTCCGCCGGAAGATCTATAAGTGTTCTGAATATGTTTGCCTACACCGGCGGAGCTACGCTTGCCTGCGCCGCTGCCGGCGCAGGCGTTTGCCATGTAGACGCTTCAAAGGGGATGGTTCAGTGGGCAAGAGAAAACGCTGAAAAATCAGGTCTTTCAGACAGACCTATAAGGTGGATAGTGGATGACTGTGAGAAATTCGTCAAGCGGGAGATTCGCCGGGGAAGAAAGTATGATGCGGTTGTTATGGACCCTCCGAGCTATGGCAGAGGCCCTTCGGGCGAAATATGGAAGCTTGAAGACAGCGTTTACGACCTTGTGGATCTGACGTCAAAGGTTTTGAGCGACAGGCCGCTGTTCTTCCTACTTAACAGCTATACAACCGGTCTTTCTCCTTCGGTTATGGCTTATATTCTTGGCAGCGTTATTTCAAAACGGTTCGGTGGGAAAGTAAACGCTGACGAAATCGGTTTGCGTGTTGAACAGACAAAGATGGCTCTTCCTGCCGGAAGCACGGCAATATGGAGAAGCATGTGAAATAAAAGCAGTAAAGGAATACTATGAACAGTTTTATAGAAATCAACAATGTCAGCTTTTCATACGTTGCGGAGAGCGAAGAGGGAAACACAAAAAACAACGTGCTGAAAAATATTTCGCTCGGCATCGGCAGGGGAGAATTTGTTGCCGTGCTGGGGCGTAACGGAAGCGGAAAGTCCACACTGGCAAAGCTTCTCAACGCTATTAATCTGCCCGAAGAAGGAAACGTTGTTATAAATGGCATGGATACGATGGATGAAAGCAACCTTTATGACATAAGGAAGACCGTTGGAATGGTCTTTCAGAATCCTGACAACCAGATTGTGGCGACGGTTGTTGAGGAGGACGTTGCATTTGCCCTTGAAAACATAGGCGTTGAGCCGAAAGAAATAAGGCGGAGGGTTGATGAAGCTCTTAAGACCGTGGGAATGTACGAGTACCGCGAGCATGCCCCTCACAAGCTTTCAGGCGGACAGAAGCAGCGGGTGGCAATTGCAGGTGTTCTTGCAATGAAGCCGGACTGCATAGTTTTAGACGAGCCTACAGCCATGCTTGACCCTATAGGCAGACGCGAGATAATGTCCACAATAAAGGAATTGAACCAGATGGGCGTTACGATAGTGCTCATAACTCACTATATGGACGAGGCGGCACAGGCAAAGAGAGTTGTTGTTATAGACAACGGTAGGATTGTTATGGATGATCTGCCGAAAAAGGTGTTTTCACAGGTGGAGACGTTAAATTCGCTCGGGCTTGATATTCCGCAGGTAACCGAGCTTACTCATAAGCTTATCAGTGCCGGATTAAGCCTGCCTGACGACATTATTGATGAAAATGAATGTTATGAGGCTCTTTTTAACCTCTTGTCATAAATATTTGAAAGGGCTGATGGCTTTTGGGAATTATTAAAACAGAGAACTTGACGTATGTTTACGGAGAGGGCACACCATTTCGTAAGGTTGCTCTTGATAATGTTAATATTGATATAGAGGAAGGTGAGCTGGTTGGGATAATAGGCCACACCGGCTCTGGAAAATCAACGCTCATTCAGCATTTTAATGGCCTTTTAAAGCCAACCTTCGGTAAGGTTATAGTTGACGGTGAGGAACTGTTTGCCGACAAATCGCGCCTTCGCGAAATAAGGTTTAAGGTGGGCCTTGTATTCCAGTATCCTGAGTATCAGCTTTTTGAAGAGACGGTTTATAAGGATATAGCATTCGGTCCCAAAAACATGGGCCTGAGTGACGCTCAGATTCATCAGCGAGTTTTGGAAACCATGCGTCTTGTTGGCCTTAAACCTGAGCTGGCGCAAAAATCGCCCTTTGAGCTTTCTGGAGGTCAGAAGCGCCGCGTTGCTATAGCCGGTGTTATGGCAATGGAGCCTAAAGTACTTATTCTGGATGAGCCGACTGCCGGCCTTGACCCGCACGGCAGGGACAGAATACTGGGAGTTATCAAGGAGTATCATAAAGAAAAGGGAAGCACCGTTATGCTTGTATCCCACTCAATGGAGGATGTTGCGAGAACCGTCAACAGAATATTGGTAATGAACGATTCCAGGCTCTTTATGTATGATACTCCAGAGCACGTTTTTGCAAGAGTAAGAGAGCTTGACGAAATGGGCTTGACCGTTCCCCAGATAACTAGGGTGTTTGACAGGCTTAAAAAATCCGGAGTGGGATTCAGCGATGAGGTTTACTCAACTGAGTACGCTAAAAATCTTGTTTTAAGGCTTCTTGAAGAGAAAAGGGTGAAATAACATTTGATTAAAGACATAACTATTGGCCAGTATTTTCCGGGCAAGTCGGTTCTTCACCGAATGGATCCGCGCATGAAACTTCTTATTACTGTTTTATATATTGTAATGCTTTTCTGTGCGAAGGGCTTTTTGGGTTTGGCTGTTGGAATAATCTATCTTATTGGAGCCTTTGCCATATCTGGTATATCGATAAAGATGATGCTAAAAAGTGTTAAGCCAATTCTTCCTGTTATAATTTTTACAGGAATACTAAATCTGTTCTTTATTAACACGGGAAATGTTCTTTTCAGCTGGACTTTTATTAGAATAACCGATGACGGTGTGCACACCATGCTTTTTATGGCGGTCAGAATTATCTTCCTTATCTGCGGAACCTCGCTTTTAACCTACACAACCTCGCCGATAGCTTTAACGGACGCTATTGAAAGGATTTTTTCGCCGCTGAAGATCATACATTTTCCTGCACACGAAATAGCAATGATAATGACTATTGCCTTAAGGTTTATTCCCACTCTTATAGAAGAGACTGACAAGATAATGTCGGCGCAGAAAGCAAGGGGAGCTGACCTTGAAACCGGTTCCGTTCTTAAGCGCGCTAAGGCGCTTGTGCCGATACTTATACCACTTTTTGTTTCGGCCTTTCGCAGAGCTGATGAACTGGCACTCGCCATGGAATGTCGCTGCTATCACGGCGGGGACGGAAGGACAAGATTAAAACAGCTTAAGGTGTCACTTGTTGATTATATAGCGCTGTTTGTTACAATTGCATTTTTTGCGGCTGTAATTGCGTTTAATATTATTTTCCCGACTATATGAACAATTACAAGGTTAGAATGTCCTTCAGAGGGACGAATTATCACGGCTTTCAAAGGCAGGACAGCGGGATCCCAACAATACAGCAGACTGTTGAGGAAGGCATATACAGGCTTTTGGGCGAGAAAGCAGAAATTTTTGGATGTTCAAGAACCGATGCCGGAGTTCATGCAAATGAATACGTTTTCTCAGTAAAGCTTGAAAGCACAATTAGCGAGCGCGGAATAGTATTCGGCCTTAACGGTGTTCTGCCTAAGGATATTTCTATTCTTTCCTGCGAGAGGGCAAAGGATAATTTTCATGCCCGCTATGATTGCCAGGGTAAGGAATATGTTTACCTTATTCACAATTCCGAGATAAGAAATCCATTTTATGAGGATACGCTTTATAGAAGCTGGTACCCGATTGACGATAATAAGCTTGATATTGCCTGCAAGGATTTTATAGGCACTCACGATTTCAAGTCCTTTTGCTCGACTGATACAGATAAGGCCGGAACTGTCAGAACGATATATGATTTTAGCGTTCGGCGCGATGGCGATATTGTGAAATTTTCTGTCAGTGGTGACGGTTTTCTTTACAACATGGTTAGAATAATGGTTGGTACGCTGCTGTTTATAAACGACGGAAAGATGGAGCTGCACGCAGTCCCAAAGATTATTTCTGCGCTTGATAGGTCTGCTGCCGGAAAAACGGTTCCTCCGCACGGACTTTATCTGAATAAGGTTTATTATTAGGTCTGTGCTGCTTTGGCAAAGGAAAGGAATGAAAAAGTATGTCATCGGTAAATTCATTTGAAACCGATATGCGCAAGCTGAGACGCAAGCGCAAACGCAAAAGAGCGGTTAAAAATATATTTACAATTCTATCTGTGTTAGTTATTTCCTTTGCTGTATATCTTTCAAGGAGTCTTTGGCTGCCTTATCTTGAAGACTTGCTTGAAAGCAGCTTTAATAGAAATGCTTCAAATGACGATCAGCAGAATAGTTTCCCAATAGATATAAGCAAAAAGGTGAATGTTGATATAGGTGCTTTGGATGACTGCTGGATTATGTTTTCCGACACTTCTCTTTCGGTGATGAACGCAGGCGGAGACGAGGCTTTCAGTGTTTACCTTCCTTATAGCAGCCCTATTGTTGAAACATCTTCTAAAAGAGCGCTCGTTTACGATATGGGCGGGTATAATTTCAGCGTAGTCAGCCGAAAGAGTGAGGTTTATTCAAAAAAGCTCGAAAGCCAGATACTCTTTGCAAAAATTGGTGAAAAGGGAAATGTGGCTGTTGTAACGTCTACCGATAAGTATCAGTCCTATCTTACGATTTATGATAAAAATGGAACGGAGATTTATCGCTGGGCGGACGGTAATTTAATAACATCAGTGGATTTGGAAGATTCCGGAAACAGAGCTATTGTGTGCGAGATTTACGCTTCCGGGGGTGGATTCAGGTCGGTTGTGAACGTTTTAGATTTTTCTAAGACCGAAATCGTTGCAAAATCATCGCCGGTAGAAACGCTTTGCCTAGAGGTTGCATATACCTCAAAGCAAGGCTTCTGGATGCTGGGAGACAGTGCGCTTTTCCGATTTAATTCAGACTGTAAGCTTCAGTACTCCTACAAATTTGGTTATGATATCTCAGGCTTTGCAATTAAGAAGGATCTTTGCGCGATAAAATTTGATGCTGTTGATGGCAAGTCCACTTATGTATCTCTGTTTAATTCAAATGTTGACAACGCTTCCGAAATAAGCTATAACGACAAAATAAGCTGCATGGACATATATGATAACAGAATATACATAAAATCGGGAGCTATGCTTAATGCTGTTGATTATACCGGAAAGCTTGTAGGGGCAACTTCTGTTGACACAGATTGTCGTAAATTCACTATTCTCAAAGGAGATTTGTATACTGTCGGTTACAAGAACATAAACAAAAAGGAGTTAAATACGCTCGGATGAGAAAGGAGAGCATATTACGTGGAGAATTTGTTTTGGTTTTACGACGCCTGCGTTATAGGAATCGTTATAATAGCGGTATATTGCGGTGCCAAGAAAGGGCTTATGAGGTCTGTTGTTATGGCAGCTCTAGTAATAGCGTCTTTTATTGCAAGCTGGTTTTTGTCAGAGGCTGCCGGCCCGTTTGTATATGATAAATTCATAAAAGAAACCGTTGTTGACGCTTTTATGCAAAGCGCAGAAAACAAAGATCCCGCCGGAATAGTTTCTGCTGCGATATCTTCCGGCGATTACGGTGTTGATATGACTCCGGACGATGTAGATACTATAATTAATACCCAGCAGGACTTTTTTGCCGAGCTTGCTTCTGCAATGAGAGATAACGGTTCGCCGGAAAGCGAGGAAAGCATTAAGAACGAGGTTGAGAGCAGCGTTACTCCTGTTATTCTTGATACACTTCTAAACGATCTTGTTTCTTCTGAATATATCCGGTCAGCACTTGACACTGTCGGTGAGACTACGGGCAAGGTAGGAGAGGTTGTTTCAGCTTTCATAAGCGGCTCGCAGGAGGAAGTTGCATATACAGCAGAGCAGAACCTTATAGCTCCGGTTGTTATCTGGCTGATTAAGGCAATCGTTTTTGTAATTATGATGCTTGTTTTCAGGCTAATAATAAATCCTGTTTCCAATGTATTTAAATCAGTTAACAAGATACCAATAATCGGTCCAGTAAATGTTCTTTTCGGGGGAGTTTTGGGTGCTGTAGAGGGAGCAGTGTTCATTTATGTACTGTCTATAGTCATTAAGATGGTTGTAAACATAACAGGAAACACACTTATCTTCCTTAATAACGAAACTATAAATATGTCAAAGATTTTTTCCGAGTTCTATAACTTCGATATAATAGGATATTGGCTGAAGTAAATTTTGACCGTATTTTATAGTTTTATCATTAAAATTTCACTGTTGAGTGATAACATATCCTATGTTTGCTCTATATATAAGAAAGGAACGCCGCAAAATGGGCGTTACGGTAAACTGACAATGCTTTGTTCACGATGCAAAAAAAGACCTGCCGCAGTTTTCATCACAGCAATGAACGGAAACGAAAAGAAAAATGAGGGACTATGCCTTTACTGTGCACGTCAGCTCGGGATTCCGCAGGTAGATGAATATATGAAACAAATGGGCATTTCTGATGATGACCTTGAGGCTTTAACAGAAGCAATTAACGAGGATGGAGATTCATTTGAGATGGGCGGAACTGGCGCTATGCCTAACTTCATTTCCAATCTTTTGGGAAAGTTTGGCAGCGACGCAGATCAGCAGAACAACGCGCAAAACGGTGCTGTCTCACAAGATTCAGGACGCAAGCAACCAAAGGACGGCGAGCAGAAAAAAGAAAAGGAATTAAAATTCCTTGGAACTTACTGCACTAACCTTACTCAGTTTGCTGCTGAAGGAAAGCTTGACAACATAATCGGCAGGGACAGAGAGATAGGAAGAGTTCTGCAAATTCTTTCACGCCGTCAGAAGAACAATCCTTGCCTTATAGGCGAGCCCGGCGTCGGAAAAACAGCCATTGCAGAGGGCATTGCCCAGAAGATAGTTTCGGGTGATGTTCCGTTCAATATTAAGAATAAGCAGCTTTATCTTTTAGACCTTACCGCGCTCGTCGCAGGAACCCAGTTCCGCGGCCAGTTTGAAAGCCGCATCAAGGGGCTTTTGCAAGAGGTCAAGAAGGAAGGAAACGTTATTTTGTTCATAGACGAGGTTCATAACCTTGTCGGAACCGGTGACAGCGAAGGCACAATGAACGCCGCAAATATTCTAAAGCCTGCGCTTTCAAGGGGCGAGGTTCAGGTTATAGGTGCGACAACATTTAACGAATACCGCAAGTATATAGAAAAGGATTCCGCACTTGAGCGCCGCTTCCAGCCGGTAACTGTAACCGAGCCCACGGTTGACGATACTGTTAAGGTCCTCTTTGGCATAAGAAAGTATTATGAGGACTTCCACCACGTTAAAATATCTGATTCAGCGTTGAAAATGTGCGCTGTTCTATCAGAGAGATATATAAACAACCGCTATCTGCCGGATAAGGCCATAGACCTTCTGGACGAAGCCTGCGCCGGGGCGAGTATCCGCAGCCCAGAGATTTCAAACGCATTAAAGCTTAAGGCTCAGCTTGAAGATGATTGCATAGCTTTGGGCAAGCTCGAGGAGGAGGAAAACCCGGATTATGAGAAGATTGCGCAAGCAAAAGCAAAAATCTCGCAAACTGAGAATGAGTATAATGCCGCCCAGGCAGAGGCTGATAAAGTAAGAGTATCTGAGTATGACCTTTCAAAGGTAATAGAGCTTTGGACCGGCATTCCCGCAAACAAGATAGTTGAAACCGAATACGCCAAGATAAGGCATCTGCATGACGCTTTGAGTGCCAAGATAATCGGACAGCCCGAGGCTGTAGACCTTGTTTGTGCGGCAATTAAAAGAACAAGAGTTCAGCTGACGTCACGCCGAAGGCCCGCATCTTTTATCTTTGTAGGCCCAACCGGCGTCGGCAAAACCGAACTTGCAAAAACTTTAGCGGCGGAGTTGTTTGACGCTACAGAGCCTCTTATCAGAATTGATATGTCCGAATACATGGAAAAGCACACTGTTTCAAGACTCATCGGTTCGCCTCCGGGCTATGTCGGATACGATGAAGCCGGGCAGCTTACTGAGAAGGTAAGAAGAAAGCCATATTCGGTCGTTCTGTTCGATGAAATCGAGAAGGCTCACCCAGACGTTATGAATATTCTCTTGCAGATACTAGATGAGGGCAAGGTCAACGACGCTCAGGGCAGAAGCGTATCCTTTGAAAACACAGTTATTATAATGACATCAAACGCCGGCTCTACAGACAAGAGCTTTGGAATAGGCTTTGATAAGACTCAGGCTCAGATATCGAAGGAAAGGGCTATCAAGGGTCTGCGCGAATTTTTGCGCCCAGAGTTTATAAGCAGAGTTGATGAAATTGTTGTCTTTAATCCGCTTACTGAGGATAATTATGCCGATATAGCTCACCTTATGCTCGGTGAAATGACTGAGCCTTTGGCGGAAAAGTCCATAAAGTTCAGCTTCGACAGAGAAGCAGAAAAGGCTATAGCAAAGCTTGCCTACAGCGAGAAGTATGGAGCAAGAGACATTAGAAGAATCATCCGCAAGGAAGTTGAGGATAAGATAGCTAATATAATGATAGATTCAGATGATGTAAGACTTGCAGAAATCGTTGTTACAGCTGAAAATGGCAAAATCCAAGTCAAAGGAATTGAAATGTAAATTTTTTGTGAATTTTTTGCTGTAGCTGTTGCAATACCTATTGTAATATGGTATATTTTTTAAGCCGCTTGTGTTCGGCAGACAAGCCGGGTTTTTCCGAATGCAGATTTTTGGGGCAATCCGCGCCGAAGCGCAGCGAGTTTTATAGTAAAGGCAGGTGCCAGCTTATAATGTATGCAGTAATTGAAACAGGCGGAAAGCAGTATCAGGTAAGAGAAGGCGATATAGTTTTCATTGAAAAGCTTGATGTTGCCGCTGAAGAAAACGTAACCTTCGATAAGGTAATCGTTTACTCGGATGGTGAAAATACCACTGTGGGCGCTCCCTATGTTGCAGGCGCAGTTGTTGAGGCTAAGGTTCTTAAAAACGGTAAGGGAAAGAAGATAACCGTTTTTACCTACAAGCCCAAGAAGCCCTCCACTCACAAGAAGCAGGGTCACAGGCAGCCGTATACTCAGGTAAGAATTGAAGCAATCAAAGGCTAATGATTACCGCTTCATTCAAAATGACGGAAAACGGAAAAAGCATTAAAGGCTTTTCTGTTGTAGGTCATTCGGGCTATGCTGATGTGGGGAACGATATTGTTTGTGCAAGCGTTTCCTCAGCGGTTATGCTTACAGTCAATACAGCAACAGTGTATTTCGGGATTGACCTTGATTTAAAGGTTGACGAAGGCGATATTCGCTGCGAGGTAAAGGAAATCAGCGAAAATTCGGACAGGCTTTTAAATAGCTTAAAAGCTCACTTGTTCGAAGTTTCTGGAGAGTTTCCGAACAATTTAAAAGTAACATATCGGAGGTGCGATAAATGATGTTAAGAATCAGTATGCAGTTCTTCGCCCATAAAAAGGGTGTAAGTTCTACTAAGAACGGCCGTGATTCCGAATCTAAGAGACTTGGTGCCAAGAGGGCTGACGGTCAGTTTGTTCTCGCAGGCAACATCCTATACCGTCAGAGAGGAACCCATATCCATCCCGGCGAAAATGTCGGCATTGGCTCTGACGATACTTTGTTCTCAAAGATCGACGGAGTTGTAAGATTTGAAAGAATGGGACGCGACAGAAAGAAAGTCAGCGTTTATCCCGCTAAATAATCGAAGGTTTTTTGACCCCCAAGCCCTAATCTGCTTGGGGGTTGCTTGTAGTAACCAGAATTATATCGGAGGACCGAATGTTTGTAGATGAAGTAAAAATATCTGTTCAGGCGGGCAATGGCGGTGACGGCTGCGTTTCATTCCATCGCGAAAAGTATGTTGCCGCAGGCGGACCAGACGGTGGAGACGGCGGAAAAGGCGGAGATATCGTTTTTTTGGTTGACGAGAATATGAATACGCTTATCGATTTCAGATATAAGCGCAAATATGTGGCCGAAAACGGTGCGAACGGAGGGCCGCGAAATAGCTTTGGCAAGGGCGCGCAAGATCTTGTTATTAAGGTTCCGAGAGGCACAGTTGTGCGCGAGCTTGAATCCGGAAGACTTATTGCGGATATGTCTGGCGACGAGCCTGTTATTATAGCTAAGGGCGGCAAAGGCGGCAGAGGAAACGCCCGCTTTGCAACTCCAACAAGGCAGATACCTCGTTTTGCAAAGCCAGGCTTTAAGGGGCAGAAGCTTGAATTGAAACTTGAATTAAAGCTTTTGGCAGATGTTGGGCTTGTAGGTTTTCCAAACGTAGGAAAATCTACTCTTATATCCGTGGTTTCCTCAGCAAAACCTAAGATTGCTAACTATCACTTTACAACCCTTACTCCGATACTGGGCGTTGTAAAGGCCTCTGAGGGCGTTTCATTTGTTATGGCGGATATTCCTGGACTTGTTGAAGGAGCAAGTGACGGTGTTGGACTTGGCCATGAGTTTTTACGTCACGTTGAAAGGTGCAGGCTTATAATTCACGTTGTTGACGTATCGGGAAGCGAAGGCAGGGATCCTGTAGAGGATTTCGAGATAATCAACAACGAGCTGCGCAGGTTCAGTGAGGATTTGGCTAAGGCGCCGCAGATAGTCGCGGCAAACAAATGCGATATAGCAGAACCGAAGCAGATAGTGCGTTTCCGCAAATATGTTATTGAAAATGGTTATGAGTTCTTTGAGATTTCCGCGGTGACTGCTGCCGGAACTAAGGAGCTTGTTGCTGAAACGGCGCGTCAGCTTTCGCAGCTTCCTCCGCTGAAGGTGTTTGAACCTGATCCGCTGCCCACGTGGAACCCCGAGGAGCTTGCGGCCAACAGAAGCTTTGAGATCACACGTGAAAACGAGACCTTCTATGTTGAAGCAGACTGGCTTGAAGGAATCTTACGCATGGTAGATGTTGACGATTACGAATCCTTGCAGCATTTTCAGCTTGTTTTGAAGTCTACAGGAATTATCGCCAGGCTTGAAGAAATGGGCATCTGTGATGGCAACACGGTATCTGTATGTGGGTATGAATTTGACTATGTAAATTAAGACAATACGTCCAAAATTAGGACGCTACGTTCCGAGCTTAGGAGGGGATATTAACGGCCGTTGAACTTGACAAACAAACTGTAAGCCAATACAGTCCTTTGGCTCTTGCATTCCTTGGCGACAGTGTTTATGAGCAGCTGGTACGTGAAAGACTCATTCTTTGCGGCAATATGCCTGCCGGAAAGCTCCATTCATTGGCAGTTAATTATGTTTGCTGCGAGTTTCAGTCATCTGCGTGTGGCATGATATCACAGGATCTGACAGAAGAAGAACAGGATGTTATGCGAAGAGGAAGAAATTCAAGCGGAATTACCCCGCCTAAGCATTCAAAGGTTGCTGAATATCGCAGAGCGACATCGCTGGAGTGTCTTTTTGGTTATCTGTATTTGCTGGGAAGAAAAGAAAGAATTGAAGAACTGTTTAAAAAAATATGGGAAACGGTTGAAATTTAAGCGCTAATAAGTTATAATATATGTAACAATAATTTATAAGGGAGATTTTTATGTCAGGACATTCTAAGTGGAATAACATCAAGCGCAAAAAGGAAGCGGCGGACGGCGCAAAGGCCAAGATTTTTACAAGAATAGGCAGAGAGATTTCTGTCTGCGTTAAGGAAGGCGGACCGGACCCTGCGTCTAACTCCAAACTGAAGGATCTTATTTCAAAGGCAAAGGCTAATAACGTCCCTAACGATAATATTGACAGAATAATTAAGAAGGCCGCCGGCGAAAGCGACAAGAACAGTTACGAAACCATGGTCTATGAAGGCTATGGCCCAGGCGGCGTTGCAGTTATAGTTGAGTGCTTGACGGACAACAAAAACAGAACCGCCGGAGATGTAAGGCACTACTTTGATAAGTTTGGCGGCAACCTTGGAACAACAGGATGCGTATCATTCATGTTCACAAGAAAGGGCGTAATCGTTCTTGAAAACAATGGATGCGACGAGGATAAGCTTATGGAAGACTGCTTTGAGGCGGGAGCTAACGATTTTAACATCGAGGACGAGGCAATTGAAGTTACTGCTGAGCCAAACTATGTATATAAGATTGCTGAAACTCTAAAGGGCATGGGCTACACTGTTCTTTCGGCTGAAGACACTATGATACCGTCTACATACACAACGCTTACAGATGAAAACCAGTTGAAATTTATGAACCTGCTTTTAGAGGCTCTTGATGATAACGATGATGTTCAGCAGGTATACCATAACTGGGATATGTCAGAGGAGCCTGAAGAGGATGAATGCTAATTCCGAATAAAAGTGTATATTGTTTGCCTAGGCAACCGAGTTGATTAGGCAGAGACCACATAGAATCTTCGTAAAAATGCTATACTATGGGCTTTACGGCGATTCAACGACTATGCATGGTTGTACAAGGTACGATCACGACTAAGTTTTGGTCTTGACACTTTTTAATGCGAAATAAGATCACTTTCTACTAATTCGATAGTTTTATTTCACATTTGTCTTATTATTTTGTGCATTTTTAAAAGCACTCGATAAATTTCAAATTATCGGGTGCTTTACTTTGTTATAAATTACAGAATATAGCGAAAAATATCACAAACTTATTGAGCAGAATGTCAAATTTGATTTTGCACGCTACTTTGATAAAGCAATTTGCCTTTAAAGCTTTTTTGAGATACAATATAGAAAACAAGAAGGGGGTAATACCAATGAAAAACAAAAAACTTATATCCGTTATTTCTGTCGGATTGATGGCTGCACTGGTATTCGTTGGAAATTATATCCAGATAAAGATACCAAACGGTGTGCTGATAACTCGCATTCACTTCGGCAACTCGATGTGCCTGCTATCAGGACTTCTTCTTGGAGGACTTGGCGGAGGCCTTGCCTCAGGAATAGGCGCGGCGCTTTATGACCTTTTAGATCCTGTATATATAATCTCGGCGCCATTCACCTTCCTGTCAAAATTTGCGATGGGATTTTTGTGCGGAGTTCTTGCTTCAAACCTTAAAGGCGAAAAGAAGACAAACAAGGTTGTTTTTGGAATTACCCTCAGTTCTATTGTAGGGCAGCTCGCATATATATTTATGTATTTGTCCAAAACATATATTGGTCAAATCTTGTTGGGGGCAGCCCAGGAAACAGCCCTTTCCGCAACGGCAACAAATGCCATAACCTCGTCGGTAAATGCTGTTATAGCCGTTGTTGTTTCGGTTCCACTGTTCTTTGCTCTGCGTGTACCTCTTAAATCTACAGCGATCGGTGCAGTGCTGTTTGAAGATAACGGAAAGAAAAAAATCAACTGGGCTGTATGGATTCCGGCTGTAATAGGATTCCTTGCTATATCCTTTGCTACAATTTGGTTCTATGCTGAATATAAGAAATCTCACTGATGATATTCCATGGATTGATTTTTTAATGAATATGTGATAAAATAGCCGCAGGCAGGGAGTTCTCCCCCTGTACTGCGACTTTTTATGGAGATGCAAATATGGAATGGAAAGAATTAAAAATATACACTTCTCATGAGGGGATCGACACACTTTCAAACGCTTTGATAATGAATGGCATAGATGGCTTTGTTATTAACGACCCGGAGGATGTAAAAGAATTTGAGCGAAATAAAAAATCCTCGTGGGACTATATCGGAGAGGAAGTATATGAGCTTGTTTGCAAGGGCACTTTCATAACTGTATATATTTCGGACGATGAATCGGGTACCTCACAGCTCGAAGCAGTTTTAAATGCTGTTCAGCTGTTGAAAAGCAGTAACATCACCGGTGCATATGGTGAACTCAATATATCCTGCGAAAGCGTCAAAGAAGAGGATTGGGCTAACAGTTGGAAGCAGTATTTCAAGCCGCTGAATGTAGGAGAACGTCTTATAATAAAGCCTTCGTGGGAGACTTTGCCTGAGGATAACAAGCGTATAGTACTTGAAATAGACCCCGAAACAAGCTTTGGAACTGGCAGACATCATACTACCCGCCTTTGCCTTGAACTATTGGAAAAATATATAAAGCCGGGCGATACTGTTTGCGATATTGGATGTGGAAGCGGTATTATTTCGATTGCAGCAATGCTCTATGGCGCAAAAAACGCTGTTGCAGTTGACATCTCGCCAGATGCAGAAAAAATTTCCCGGGAAAACGCTGCTAAGAACGGGATACCATCGAATAAATATATCTCGTACTGCGGCGATGTTGTGACCGATGAAGCTCTTCGCCGAAAAATCGGCAAAGGTTATACATTGGTGGCGGCAAATATTGTAGCAGATGTTTTGCTTTCTATGAAGGAAGTATTTGCTGAAATAACTGCCTCCGGCGGAACTCTTGTCCTTTCAGGCATAATCGACGGCAGATTTGAAGAAGTTACAGAAGTTGTGAAGCTAAACGGCTTCACACTTGTTGAATCGTGCAACTGTGAGATGTGGAATGCCGCAGTATTCGTAAAGTCATGAATCCTGTTGAAATTGTTTATGATGATGCACACATTTGCGTTGCCTGTAAGCCGCAGGGTATCGATTCGGAGCATTCACTTATAAATACGCTTTCAAAACAGCTCGGCTGTTATATTTACCCTGTTCACCGATTGGATAAGGACGCCGGAGGGCTGATTTTGCTTGCTAAAACAAAGCAATCAGCATCAAAACTTTCTGATTCAATTCAAAGAGGGGAGCTTGAAAAGCAGTATTTGGCAGTCGTTATCGGCTCGCCGATAAATTCAACCGACACGTTTGAGGATTATTTGTATCACGACAGGCAGAGGAATAAATCGTATGCAGTCAAATCGTCTCGTAAAGGCGTCAAGCTTGCTAGGCTTGAATATGTATCTGTTGGGTCATGCGCTTTTGACGGAACTGCCATTTCGCTTGTTAAGATAAGGTTGTTCACCGGAAGAACTCATCAGATAAGAGTACAGTTTGCTTCACGTGGGTTCCCTTTGCTTGGCGACGTTAAGTACGGAGGAAAGAAGGATGGAATAAAGCTTTCACTTTGGTCATATTTGATTGGTTTCAGGCATCCCACAAACGGACAAATGCTTGAATTTAAGCTGTTGCCTTCGGATCAGTTTCCATGGAATGCGTTTAATACTAATCTTCGTCTGAAATGAAAGCAAAAAAATCAGGCGCAAAACCGCTGTACGATGGGATTTTGCAGCCAATTTTGCACCCAATTTTTTGACCATACATGGTCTGTACATTTCTAGACGAATATAATTATAAACGAGAAAACCCGCACGTAAAAAACTGCGTGCGGGTTTTAAATGCAGCTCATTGACTTATTCTGTTTGAATAGGCTCTTAAGTGCCAAAAAGCGGTGCAAATCCATCATGCATAGATTTGGCACCGTTTGTCCGTGTTTTGTTAAGGCAAAAATCAGTATTACATGAGAGGGGAGAATACTTTAAGTATAGCCTGGAGCAAAGCGTACGGTGCTCCTTTTTTGTTTAACTGCTCTATCGTAATCTCTTGAGATTTTTCCATTGTTTCTAAGAAGTCGGTTTCGACTTCTTTAATGCACTTGGATTTATACGCCAAAATGCAGTTTTCAAAGTGAAGATAAAAGCTGCGGAAATCAAAATTTGCCGTTCCCACTACGCATATTTTGCCGTCTGCGGCTATAGATTTAGCATGAATAAATCCTGGAGTGTACTCATAAATTCTTACACCGGAGCATAGAAGCGCGCGGTAATTCGACCGTGTAACTGCAAAAACCATTTTTTTATCCGGAATATGAGGAGTTATTATTCTAACGTCAACTCCACTCATGGCGGCATGGGTAAGTGCAGTAGTCATTTCATTGTCTAATATAAGGTATGGAGTGGTGATATAAAGGTTTTTTGTTGCGCTGTTTATAATGCCTAAATATGCAAGCTCGCATATCAGCTGGTCGTTTGAAGGACCGTCTGCATACGGCTGAATGTATCCATCTGATTCGCACTCCATGTCACCGATATAGTCACCGTAATCAACTTTGGATTCCCCTCGGGAAAAGTGCCAAAGCTGCAAAAATGTCTCTGTCATTTTGGTAACAGCTTCGCCCTTTATCATAATACCCGTATCCTTCCAGTGGCCGAACCGTTCGACTACGTTAATATACTCGTCGGCAAGGTTTATTCCACCGGTGAAGGCTGTGTTTCCGTCAATAACAAGTATTTTTCTGTGGTCGCGGTAATTTAGAAAAGTGTCAAGCGATGGACGAAGGCGATTAAATACAGAAACGCTTATTCCAAGCCCTTCGAGGTATCTGTCATAGCCCTTTGGCAGCTTCTGCACAGTTCCCATGTCGTCGTACATAAGACGAACTTCTACTCCCTCGGCAATTTTAGCCTTGAGTATATCCAAAACGTCGCCGAACATTTTGCCCTGTTCAATAATAAAATACTCCATGAAAATAAATTTTTCAGCCTTGTTAAGCTCTCGTATTATTGCGCTGAAGAATTCTTCGCCGGAAGCAAAGTATTTTGCGGATGTGTTTTTGTATACCGGGGCGTAGGCTGTCTTTCTGATGTATTTCATCTGCCGGGCTATTTCAGGATCTTCCGATTCAATTTTACTGATACTGTCTCCAGCGGAACTCATTGCATTGCGCATCATCAGACGATAGCTTTTAAAACGCTTTCCAATGCGATAATTCTGCTTTGATTTGGCGAAAATAAGATAAAGCGGTGCTCCCCAGATCGGAAAAATCAGTACAGCTATAATCCATGTCAGCTTGAATGAGGGATTCATATCCTCATTTGCTATATCAAGCACTATGATAATGGAAATGACCGTTGTTATGGCATAATACCAAACGAATTTATTCGCCAAAGAAATGATGAAATAAAACAATACCGCAAGCTGGATAAAAGCAAGCAGAGCTGTAATAAAAATTTTAGATTGAAGCAGCTTAAATATCTTTCTCAATACTCTGGCACCTCCCGGGAGCTTATACTTATTCCGCGTTAAAAGCGTCAGACCAAACTTTGCCGCGACCATGCATGGTTATTGAATCACTGCAAACCCATCGTACAATATTTTATAGCAACACTTTCGTGCGGAATGAGCATTATATATTTATTATACACTATAATACGAACAATATCAAGAGAGTTATTGATATTAAAAATAGTTACAAGTTGGTTACAGCAATATGACAGTTTGCAAAGAACCATTGACAATTGGGAGAATGACTGATAAAATATAAAAGAATGTGAAGGAATAGTATAGACAATGTCTTTTTGTGAAAGGAAAGATTTTTTTGATGAGTGAACATAAAACACTTTGTATGGGCTGCATGGAGCCGATTGAGGATGAAGCAAACGGCGTATGCCCAATTTGCGGATATGATGATTCCGGATTAAATCCTGTCTCATATCTTCAGCCCAAAACTGTTCTGGATTCAAGATATATCGTCGGCAGACTTTTAAACTTCAACGGCGAATCTGCGCTGTATATCGGATATGACAATGCCGAAGACGTCAAGGTTTTCATCCGCGAGTATATGCCTGACGCCATATGCAGGCGTGATCAGGCGAGCGATGATCTTGTTGTAAACCAGTCTTCGCTGGTACAGTATAAAAACTATATGTCAGAGTTTGTCGAACTGAATAAGTCGCTTATGAGGTTCAGAACAATGTCGCATATCATTGCTCCAAGTGACATGTTCTACCTGAACAATACCGCTTATTCAATTATGCCTTACTGCTCCGGAATAAGCTTAAAACAGTATCTTGCCGACAATGCCGGTGAGCTTAGCTGGGAGCAGGTTAAAAAGCTTTTTCCTCCGCTGCTAACTACGCTGGGATGCTTGCATAACGCCGGCATTGTTCATCGGGGAATCAGTCTTGATAATATACTCGTGACCGACAAGGTTGAACTTAAACTGACGGGCTTCTCGATATCTGAGATAAGAACTGTGAATACTGACCTTGCGCCGGAGCTATATCCCGGATATTCGGCTCCAGAACAGTATGCAGCTGCGGATTGGGACGGTACATGGACTGACGTTTATGCTGTTGCAGCGGTTATGTACAGACTTCTTACCGGTTGCATGCCGACAGAGGCCATGGCAAGAGTGAGCAATGAATCTTTGCTTGAACCATGTAAAATAAATCCTCATGTTCCAGCAAATGTGTCCAAGGTCATTATGCAGGCAATGCAGCTTTCCTGCCAGCAAAGGGTTCAAACTATAACCGATTTTGTTACCAAGCTTTTTGAACAGCCAAGCTATATGAATAAGCTGCCCATGGGTGCAACGCAGACGATACCCATAACTGCTACGGAAAAGGTTAGAATAAATCAGAACAAGGGCGGTCGCAAAAACAGAAAAAAGAAATCAAATGTCGGAATGTATGTTGGCGCTGTGCTTCTTGTTGTTATAGTTGTGGCGGCGTTTTTTGCTCTGATTACGATGCTGTTCCCAGATAATTCACCTGATGACGATGCGATTATTCCTTCTGTAACCGAAATTGATGAACTGCCGGTAACAACGCCGACTGTTTCTTCGTCAGAGCCAACGGCGCCGTCGATAAGTGTTGAGCAGCCGACAGACACTGAGCCTGTTAAGCCGCAAGGCACAATGTTTGTAATGCCGGACCTCAAGGGTAAGAAGTACACATCTGTTGTCGATAGTGACACATGGAAGGACCGGCTTGAGTTTGAGGCCGTATATGAGTATTCCGACGAGTACGAAAGGGGACTTATATTTGACCAGGATATCCCCGGCGGAACCGATCTTTACCCTGTTCAAAAAGTAAAGCTGTTTGTAAGTCAGGGCCTTTCTGTTGTTGACATTCCCGATTTTATGAAGGTCGACGAGCTCACCGGACTTATGGTGAGAATGACAAAGGACGAATACGTTGCTATTCTCAATGAGCTTAACATTAAATATAAATTCAGGGATCTTAACACTCCATCTGAACAGTCCGGATTGGTTATGGATGTTTTCTGCAAGGAAACCGGTCAGGGCGTTGGCGGGCAGATAAATGTTAAGGATGGAAACACTCTTTATGTAGATATATCAGTATTTTCGCCGGATCTTGAGGCCGCTGGCTGATCGGGCGGGTGGTTTTACCTATTCAACTTATAAGCGCCGCTGTTGCTTCAGCGGCGCTTAATGCTTTTAGTTGGATTATCTCTGAGATGCTGGTTACTGAGTCTTTCAGCAATGCTCATGAAAGCTTTATTGATATTATAATGGATAAATAGTGTTAGAATTACAGTAATTTTAGGCCCTTAAAAGGCCGGTTTGCTGAAATATGAACAGATAATTTGAAAAATGCAAACATTTTTTTGGTGCGTATTTTATTGACAAAAATATTGACAATAATTAATTGTAATGATATGCTTAAAGTGTTCATGGCAAACGGCGTAGTATATTATTATACTGCCGTTGTAATTAATTTAATATTTAACGGAGGTTAATTATGTCAAGAACAATTGGAATTCTCACCAGCGGAGGAGACGCTCCGGGAATGAACGCCGCTATTCGATCGGTTACAAGAGCGGCAATTTATAAGGGATATAAGGTTATTGGAATAAGAAGAGGATATCAGGGGCTTATAGATGGTGATCTTTTCGAAATGGGTCCCAGAGATGTTTCTGATATAGTTCAGCGTGGCGGAACTATGCTTTTTACTGCAAGGAGCAAGGCCTTTATGACGCTTGAAGGCCAGCTTGCGGCTAAGCAAAGATGTGAAGAGGTTGGAATAGACACTCTTGTCTGCATAGGCGGTGACGGTACTTATCGCGGAGCCCTGGATATTTCAAAGCTTGGCATTAAGTGCATGGGTATTCCCGGAACTATAGATAATGATATTGCCTGCACCGATTACACTATTGGCTTTGATACTGCCGTGAATACCTGCGTTGAGATGATTGACAAGATTAAGGACACTGAAATGTCTCACAGCCGTTGCTCTGTTGTAGAGGTAATGGGCAGGCGCGCGGGCCACATAGCGGTAAACGTAGGTGCTGCTACCGGCGCTACTGAGGTAATAACCGTTGAAAGGCCTTATGATCTTGATGATATTTGCACAAAAATGCTTGAGCAGAAGGCAACAGGAAAAACTCACTTTGAAATCGTTGTTGCAGAGGGTGTAGGCGGCTCCGAGGAGATTGCCAAGTATATTCAGGAGCATACGGGCATCGACTCAAGAGCGACTGTTTTAGGCTATGTTCAGCGCGGCGGTGCACCCTCTGCTTACGACAGAATTATTGCCGCAAGAATGGGTTGCTATGCTGTTGAGCTGATAGAGAGCGGTGCTTATAACAGGATTATAGCGGTAAAGAACAACAAGCTTGTTGATTATGATATAGTTGAAGCGCTTGGCATGAGCAAGAAGTATGACGAGCATCTTCATAAGCTTTTGAGTGCGCTTTCGCTTTAATCGTTTTCATACATTCGCAGAATAAGAGTAGGGATCCGAGCGTATATGATACTTTTTCTTCCGAAGCACGTAAGATTTGCATGCTTTCAGGGCAAAAAGGTTTAAGTGCTGCAAAGACGGGGAGTTGCTTTGCGGACGAAACGTCAGCATTTTCATGCGCTGACTGCGGTTCGGCTTCCGCATCCCGCTTAACGTGCATATGGCGTGTTGAATGCTGATAGCTTTTCATGATAACTATCCGTGCATATTAAGCAAAATTATTATGTACTGGAGGTTGAATTATCATGAAAAGCTTTTTTAATAGCCAGATGGCTCCATCTGAAGATTCCAAAAGTTCAAAGCTGGGAGCATATCTCAAGGATAATATGTTTATCCGCTCTGCAAAGGAATTAAAAAGCATACGCTGCCTTTGCGTCACAGCAATGCTTGTAGCGCTGGATATAGCGCTGAAGCTTCTGGTCAGCATACAGGTTACTGAATCAATTAAGATATCCTTTGCATTTATCGCAATTGCATCTATAGGAATGCTTTATGGCCCCGCAGTTGGTTTTGTTGCTGGGCTTATAACAGATATTATCGGATTTTTTGTGAAGCCAACCGGAGCTTTTGACATAAGATTTACCCTTATAGAAGCTACCGGCGCGCTTATTTACGGCTTGTTTCTTTATAATGCCGTAAATGGAAAATGGCTTCTTCCAAGAATTATAGCCGCAAAGACGACGGTTGTTATTGTATGCAACCTTTGGCTTACCACCTGGGCGATATCAAGCGTTTATGGCAAGGGCTTTATGGCTATGCTTCCAGCAAGAGTTATATCAAATCTCGCTCAGCTGCCTGTGGACATAGTTATACTTGCTGTCTTCCTGCCACTTGTTCTCAGAGCTTATAACAGCGTGTTCAAGGGAGCAAGAAAAATTAAGGAAAACACAGTGTTTACCGACAATGGCTTTGCAACAGCCGTTATGTATATAGTTTGTCTTCTCCTTGTAATTATTTGCTGTCTGGGACTTTCGGAGAATGATCTCAAAACTAAAAATACTGACCTTAAAAAGTCTGTTGCCGCCCAGTCGGACGAAATTGAAAGAATGAGAATTGAAATTGACAGGCTATATGAAAACGTCGGAATAGATAAGCCTACTGTAGAAGAGCCTGCCGAGTGAATGTATTACTATCTTCGTCTGAAATGAAAGCAAAAAATCGGGCACAAAACCGCTATACAACGGGATTTTGCACCAGATTCAATGACCATGAAAGATCTGACCATACATGGTCTGTACATTTCTAGACAAATATAAGTATAAATCGATAATTTAAAGCGCGGGTACTTGATATTATCTGCGCTTTGTGCTACACTAATATTAGTTTATTCATAACTTTCGCTTCTGTGGCATATTTATTGGACAAGGAGGCGGATTGATTTGGATAAACAAAAGGGCATAAGACTTGATATGATGTTGATAATAGCTCTGATAATAGGTATTGCGATAGGAACGGTTGCAAGCCTGAACATGACTGCGCAGAAGCTTGCGGGAGCTTATGCGGACTCTGCTTCATCTTGTCCCGATGGGTGGATTTCAGTATTTTTATCATATTTTATGGGTTCAGCTGCGTTTGTTACCGCCGCGTTTTTAATGGGCTTCTGTGCCGTTTCTCAGCCGTTTGAGCTGGCTTTGGTGGCTTTCAAAGGCCTTGGGCTGGGCGTTCTGGCAAGAAGCATTTACTGCTGCGACGATATACTTATCAGGATAGCCTTGTTTCTTCCCTTCGCAGTGCTATCGTCGGGAATACTGATAATGCAATCCTGTGATTCGGTTGCAATGTCAACAAGGTATCTTATGCTTTCGGTAACAGCAGAAAACCGTCTTGGAATAGCTCACGAATTCAGGGATTATATTTTTAAATTCCTAATATATCTCATGGCCTGCGCGGCTGTGAGCGCGATTAATTGCTTAATCATTAGGCTGTTTGATTATTTTGGCATGATCTAGTGTGACTATGAAATGAAAGGAAAAAAATTATGGGTATGTTTTCACGGTACGAGAAGGTAGGAAAGGGAATATCAAAGAATCCGGACGATAAGCTGCCGGCCTTTAAGTTTTTTGAGATATATTTTTCACATCTTTCAAAGCTGATATTGCTCAACTTTATGTATATTGTAGCTATGCTCCCGTTTGCTATGATAATGTTTGTTGAATACTATGTCGGAACGGAAAGCAAGTTTTATTATATTCTGTTCTATGCTGCGTTCATACTGCTTGGCGCAGTTGTTGGCCCTGCAACCTGCGGCTTCACAAAAATTTGCAGGAATATTTCTTGCCGAAGACCTGTATTTTTATGGCACGACTTTTGGAAGGCATTCAAAAACAACTTTAAGCAGGGCGCTGTAATGGGAATGATAGATATGGCGTTTGTTGCGGCAATTTCCGCCGCTTTTCCGCTATATTACAATATGAGCCTTAAAAACTCGATGTTTTACGTTCCGTTCCTTATCTGCCTTATTTGCTCGATACTGTTCCTGATGATGCATTTTTATATATATCTTCTTATGGTTTCAACTAATCTGAATATATGGAAAATACTGAAAAATAGCTTTTTCCTCATCGCAATTGAAATCAAGACAAGCCTGATAAACCTGATAGTAACCATAATATTTGCGGCGTTTACTCTTGTGTTCTTCCCGTTTACAGCATTTTTAATAGTTGTTGTTCCTTCATTTTTGGGCCTGATGTATTCCTTCAACTGCTTCCCGCATATAAGAAAGTATGTTATTCAGCCATGGTATGATCAGCACGGCGAGCAGAACCCTGAATTTGAATATCTCAGTGACAATGGAGAGGCTGTTTTTGTGGACACGCCAGAGACTGAAGTTCCACCGGAAGAGCCAAAGGTAAAGCAAAAGAAGAAAAGAATCAGATAAGTTTTATCCGCCGTGACAGCTTGCCGCGGCGGATATTTGTGCAGATAACGAAGCCTGAGCCATTCGTCAAACGCGTATGCAGCTGTAATGATTGCAAAATCAGTTAAATCACGCTATCTCCGGCTGCTTTACATAAACATCGAGCCAAGCCCTTCAAGCATGGAGCTTACCGAGCGCACGGCCCTTATTGTGTCTGATTTAAGATGTCTTTTTTCGGATTTTGTAGCGTTGGTAACTGCATAAACGGCTGCTCCTGTTACAACTCCGACTGCTATGCCTTTGCAAAGCGAAGTGATGTTCATACTCATAGAAATTCTCTCCTTAAAAGTTTATTTGCAGTAATATTCTGCTCCCATTTCTTAAAAATAAACGTCAAAAATCTTGTTTTCTAAAGGAAAATGTGATACAATGCTTTATAAATGTTGCCGCATGAAAATTTTTCTTGTTAGAACTTGCATAAAAAGTGGTGATAAAACATGAATGAATATAAGAGAGTGGCCGCTATTCATGATCTTTCAGGTGTAGGCAGATGCTCGCTTTCGGTTATTATGCCGACACTTTCGGTTATGGGAATACAGGTGTGCGCGGTTCCTACTGCAATACTTTCTTCTCATACCAGCGGCTTTGGTGATGTGGTGCTTAAGGATATGACTGAATACATTCCTCAGGCGCTTAATCATTATAAAGCTGTAAGCGTTGACTTCGATTGTATCTATTCCGGATTTCTAGCTTCGGAGCGACAGGTTGACCTCTGCCTTGATTTCTTTAAGCAGTATCCGGGTGCTATGAAAATTGTTGACCCTGTTATGGGGGACAATGGCAAGCGCTATAAAACCTATACCAGCGAGATGTGTAAAAGCATGGCACATCTTGTTTCTGCCGCTGATATAATTACTCCAAATCTTACTGAAGCTGCTATTCTTTTGGGAATTGAGTATCCCGCCTCTGTGCTTACACTGAGCGAGGTCAAAAGCATGCTTGTAAGGCTTTCCGGAAAGGGTCCGAAAATTGTTGTCATAACAAGTGTTGCCATGGCCGACGGAAAAAACTGCAATGTTGGATATGACAGCTCCAACAACGCGTTCTGGCGCGTTACCTATGAACGCGTGCCAAAGCTTTATCCGGGAACGGGAGATTTGTTTGCCAGCGTTCTTACCGGCGGCCTTTTGCTTGGTGATAGCCTGCCGATAGCCATAAGCCGCGCGACTGACTTCTGTGAATATTCCATAAAAACTACATTTGGCTACGGCACCGAGCCGCGAGATGGCGTAATGCTGGAAAAGTGCCTTCCAATGCTGATATCGAATCAGAGCTTTATGGATTATATGGCTATTTGAGGATAAATATATGAAAAGAAAGAGATTAGATCGTGACCTTTGGGGATTCTCACATTTTCCGTACTATCAGATGAGGTTAGACTGTGAGGAGTTTCACGGCATTGCGTGCGTAATAAAGCTTACAAGCGGTGAGACCTGCTTTTGGAACATGAAATCATGCGGCAGAACGCCGGTCTGCTCCGGCGGCATGACCTGGCTTGAGCTTATTCCCGACGGTAAGAACCATCTTATTACCGCCATGTTTTTGCCCGAGAACAGGGTGCTTGACAATATAACCTATCCGCATAGAATATCGGTCTGCTATGTCGATGTCATAGCCGGATTCGATTACGATCCTGATGGTGTGATTGCATATAAGGACGAATATTTAGACGTTATATTCAACATTCAGGGCGACGTCTATATCGACGACAAGGACGAGCTTTACGATGCATATAAGCGCGGCGAGCTGAGCAAGGTAGAGCGTTGCTCTGCCATGAGAGAGGCCGACAGCATCGTCCGGGATTACACCAAGGATTTGGAGCATACCGAGGAGCTTCTTATGAATATCCTGAAAATCTGTGAGACGAATATCGAAAACGGACTTAAGGATATGAAACAAAACAGCCGGATGTAGAGGTATATCCACAATCGGCATAAATTCAAAATCAGATAAAGGACGTGTATAAAGCGTGAACCTGAACGTTGTATTGGTAGAGCCGCAGATACCGCAGAATACCGGAAACATATCGCGCACCTGCGCCGTTACAGGCGCACGGCTTCATCTTATTAAGCCTATGGGTTTTGCTGTTACCGACAAGAATCTTAAGCGAGCCGGTCTTGATTACTGGGACAAGCTTGATATCACATATTACGACGGCTTACAGGATTTCTTTGAAAAGACCGCCGCCGATAATCCTAAGTATTATTTTTTCACCACAAAGGGAAAAAACGTTTACAGTGATGTTAAATATGTAGACAACTGCTATATCCTGTTCGGCAGGGAAGACAAGGGTCTGCCGGAGGAGCTTTTGCATGACAATAAGGAAAGCTGCCTAAGATTTCCTATGCGTCCTGAATTGCGAAGTCTAAATCTTTCAAATTCGGTTGCAATAGCTGTTTATGAAATCCTTCGGCAGTGGGATTTTCCAGATCTCTCCCGTGAAGGCAGGCTGACCCACTTCAAGTGGGATAATTAGATTTGTTTTATTAAGAATAGCTAATAGTTTTTCGCAATCCTTTCGTATTTTTTATAAAAATATTTCCAATAGCTATTGATATTTCTTTCGAAATTTTATATAATATTTATGGCTGTATTATGCGGCCTTGATAAGTATATTTTAAAAAAGGAGATATAACTATGGCAGGATTAAACAAAGTCAGCGTTGATGATATCAACGTAAAGGGCAAAAAGGTCTTGGTACGCTGCGATTTCAACGTACCTTTGAAAGACGGTGCGATTACAAATGACAACAGAATCACAGCAGCTCTTCCCACCATCAAAAAGCTTATTGCAGATGGCGGCAAGGTAGTTCTTTGCTCGCACCTCGGCAAGCCCAAGAACGGCCCGGAGGACAAGTTCTCTCTAGCTCCCGTAGCTAAAAGACTCGCTGAGCTTCTTCCCACAACCGTTGTATTCGCCAAGGACGATAACGTTGTCGGCGAGAATGCAAAGAAGGCTGTTAATGAAATGAAGAACGGTGAGGTTGTTTTGCTTGAAAACACTCGCTTCCGCGGCAATGATGAAACCAAGAATGGCGAAGCCTTCTCCAAGGAGCTTGCTGATTTGGTTGACAATGAAGCTTTTGTTATGGATGCTTTCGGTTCCGCTCACCGCGCTCATGCTTCGACTGCAGGTGTTACCAAGTTTGTTAAGGAAACCGCTGTCGGATATCTTATGCAGAAGGAAATTACTTACCTCGGCAATGCTGTTGAGAGCCCTGTAAGACCCTTCGTTGCTATCTTGGGCGGCGCTAAGGTTGCCGATAAGCTCAATGTTATCTCCAACCTTCTGGAAAAGTGCGATACCCTTATCATCGGCGGCGGTATGGCTTATACCTTCCTTAAGGCTAAGGGCTATGAAATAGGCAAGTCGCTTGTTGACGATGAGAAGCTCGACTACTGCCGCGAAATGCTTGAAAAGGCTGATAAGCTCGGCAAAAAGCTTTTGCTTCCCGTTGATACAACAATTGCCGCTTCCTTCCCCGACCCTATTGACGCTCCTATCGAAGTGAGCGTTGTTGAAGCTGACAAGATTCCTGCAGACGCTATTGGTCTTGATATAGGAAACAAGACCGCTGAACTGTTTGCAGAGGCTGTTAAGTCTGCTAAGACAGTTGTTTGGAACGGTCCTATGGGAGTGTTCGAGAATCCTATTCTGGCAAAGGGAACTCTGGCAGTTGCTCAGGCAATGGCCGATACCGACGCTACAACTGTTATCGGTGGCGGCGACTCTGCTGCTGCTGTCATCAACCTCGGCTTTGCCGATAAGATGACCCATATTTCCACCGGCGGCGGAGCAAGCCTTGAGTATCTAGAGGGCAAGGTTCTTCCCGGTATAGACGTTATCGCTGACAAGTAATCGTAAAACTTACGGGCAGGTAGGGCGGCTCGCCCCGCTTGCCTTTATTTGCGAAGAAAGGCAATGATTTATGCTGGAAAATTAGAATCCTTAAGGCAAAGTAAAGATGGCAGGGCACTGTTCCATGTTATTATCGGCTGTTTGGCCGGATTGATTATTGGACTGTTGCTTGCGCCCAAGTTCGTTGGTTGCTTTAACGGAAGCAGGAATACAGCCAGCAACAAAAAACATGGAAGAATAAGGAGATTTTGTATGAACAAGAGTATAAGAAAAGCCGTTATCGCCGGCAACTGGAAGATGAACAAGACCCGCCCCGAAGCTAAGGCGCTTATCGAGTCGTTAGTACCGCTGGCAAAGGACGCAGGATGCGAGGTTGTCATCTGCGTACCGTTTACCAACCTTGAAACTGCTGTTGAGCTCACCAAGGGCACAAATATCAAGGTTGGTGCTCAGAACTGCCACTTTGCAAGGTCAGGAGCTTACACTGGTGAAATTTCCGCCGATATGCTTATCGAAGTCGGCGCAGAATATGTTGTACTCGGTCACAGTGAAAGAAGACAGTACTTTGGCGAGACTGACGAGACTGTCAATAAGAGAACAAAGGCAGCCCTCGAAGCCGGCTTAAAGCCGATAGTATGCGTAGGAGAGCTTTTGTGGGAGCGCGAATGCAACATTACCGAAGAGGTCATAGCCCGTCAGATCAAACTCGATTTCTATGATGTATCCGCCGAGGATCTTAAAAAATGCATAATTGCCTATGAGCCTGTCTGGGCTATAGGAACCGGAAAGACTGCTACCGCTGATCAGGCGCAGGAAGTTTGCGCCTTTATTCGCAACACTCTCACAAAGCTCTATGGCAAGGATGTTGCCGACATCGTTACTATCCAGTACGGTGGTTCTATGAACGCAGGAAATGCTGCAGAGCTTCTTTCTAAAGCCGATGTCGACGGCGGACTCATCGGCGGAGCATCCCTTAAGGCTCCCGATTTTGCGACAATTATCACAGCCGCAACCAATGGTTGATTGAATACAAGGAGATAATGATATGTCAAAGCCTATAGTTTTAATAGTTATGGACGGCGTGGGCTTTTCAAAAACCGGTTTGGGAGACGCTGTCACCCTTGCCAACACGCCAACACTTGATAAGCTTTTTAAAGAGCGCCCATATACCCGGCTTAAAGCCCACGGAACAGCCGTAGGTCTGCCCTCTGATGACGATATGGGTAACTCGGAGGTCGGGCACAATGCTTTAGGATGCGGTCAGATTTACTCGCAGGGTGCAAAGCTTGTAAACGAGTCCATCGAATCCGGAAAGATGTTTGCTTCATCAATCTGGAACGAGCTTGTTGACAACTGCAAGTCAAACAGCTCTACAATGCACTTTATCGGTCTTCTTTCGGACGGCAACGTTCACTCTAACATCTCGCATTTAAAGGAAATGATTAAGAAGGCCAAGGAGATGGGCGTTAAGAAGGTAAGATGCCATATTCTTCTCGACGGAAGAGACGTTCCGGCAACCTCTGCACTCACTTATGTAGATGATTTGGAATCTTTGCTGGCATCACTTAACGGCCCAGATTTTGACGCAAAGATTGCTTCCGGCGGCGGAAGAATGAAGGTCACTATGGACAGATACATGGCAAACTGGGATATGGTCAAGCTTGGCTGGGATACCCATGTTCATGGCAAGGGAAGACAGTTTGCTTCCGCCAAAGAGGCTATAGAGACATATCGGGCAGAGTTGGACGTTATAGACCAGGATCTTCCGGCTTTTGTAATCGCCGAAAACGGCAAACCTGTCGGAAAGATTTGCGACGGCGACTCGGTTATCCTTTACAACTTCCGCGGTGACAGAGCTATCGAGCTTTCTATGGCATTCGACAATAGGGACTTCAACGAATTCGACCGCGGCGTAATGCCAAAGGTTGTTTATGCAGGAATGCTCCAGTATGACGGCGACCTTAAGCTTCCTGAAAAGTTCTTAGTAAATCCTCCGGAAATCAAAAACACTCTCTCTGAGCTGCTTGTTGCAAATGGCCTGCGCCAGTATGCCGTTTCCGAAACCCAGAAATACGGACACGTTACTTACTTCTGGAACGGCAACAAGTCTGAAAAGTTCTCAGAGGAGCTTGAAACCTTCAACGAAATCCCGTCAGATAAGGTTTCGTTCGACGAGCGCCCGTGGATGAAGTCTGCCGAGATTACAGATGATGTAATTGCAGCAATGGAATCAAAGAAGTATGACTTTATCCGGTGCAACTATCCCAATGGCGATATGGTGGGCCATACCGGCAATCTGGATGCAACTATTATCGGCGTGGAGTCGGTTGACTTGGGTCTTGCAAGAGTCTTAAAGGTTGCCGATGAGCTCGGCTATACCGTTTTAATAACAGCAGACCATGGCAATGCCGACGAGATGCTTGAAAAGAACAAGAAGGGCGAGATTCAGGTAAGAACTGCCCACTCTCTGAACAAGGTCCCTTTCATCATTTATGATAATGATAAGGACTATGTTATCAAGGATGGCGAATACGGCCTTGCCAATGTTGCCCCAACAGTTGCAACGCTTTTGGGGCTTAAAGCTCCCGACTCCTGGGAAGCAAGCATGATTTAATACTTAAAGGCGCAGATTACAGCATAGTGCAATCTGCGCCTTTTAAAAATATATACTTTGGAACACTGAGAAAAATAACATGAAAATTTTTAGACTTATATCGCTTATACGCTCAGTGACTCTTGTTTTTTGTGCATTAGTCGGCTCCGCAGCCAAAAACTATCTTGTTGAGACTGACGGTAAGCACGTCATCACGGCAACAAACTCGATATTGTGGTCAGATGTCCCTGATGAGGATGTTATCCGCGTGGAGGATACCTATTATATGGTAAGCACAACCATGTACTTCACTCCCGGCGTTCCCATAATGAAATCAAAGGATTTAGTTACATGGGAGCTTATATGATATGTTTATGATATCCTTGAAAACAGTCTCAGGCCGAGCTTTACGGCGACAATAATGCCTATGGAAAGGGCCCGTGGGCAGCGAGCATAAGGCATCGCAATGGCATGTCCTACATCCTTTTCTGCGCATGGGTTCAGTGGAAAACGTATATCTATAAAACTGCGGATATCGAAAATTCCAGCTGGGAAAGAATTGATACATTCTGATACAAAACCAGCCCCAGATACTTTCCGAGGCTGATTTTCTTATTCGATCTTACCGATGCAATAACCGTCCTCTGCCGAAATTATCTTGACATTACGCATTTCCCGCCAGAGACTATTTGTAAATCTTCTTACTTTTACAAGAACATAGCTCCGCGTATGACCCTGATGCCAGCCGTCTTTGCGCTCGCGTTCAAACAAAACCTCGTAGCTTTTGCCAACGAGTGATTCAAGATATTCCTTCTCGCTCGTCTTAGCTGCCTCGGCCATGATTTTTGCGCGCTCAAAACGGACGTTTATCGGAACCTGATCGTTTCTTATAGCGGCAACAGTGCCTTCGCGCTCGGAATATGGGAAGACATGAACCTTTGAGAACCCCACACTTTTGACAAACTCCAGCGACTCCAGAAAATCCTCCTCAGTCTCTCCGGCGAAGCCAGTCATAATATCTGTGGTTATTGCACAGTCTGTAAAGCGCTTTCTTAGCTCGGTGACAAGCGTTAAGTATTCTGCCCTGTCATACTTGCGGCGCATTTCATGCAGGGTTTTATCACAGCCTGATTGCAAAGAAAGATGGAACTGCGGGCAAAGCTTATCCTCACGCGACAGCCGCTCAATTATATCCGCTGTGAGCATCTCCGGCTCAATCGAGCCTAAGCGAACCCTCTGCGCGCCGCTTTCGCGGCATACTGTGCTTACCGCGTCGGCAAGGTCTGGCTTGTCGGGAAGGTCAAGGCCGTAACAGCTAAGATTAATTCCGACTATCACAAGCTCCTTGTGTCCAGAATCGGCCAGCCTTTTGGCTTCGTCAGAAATCTCCCGAATAGGCTTTGAGCGCGACCGCCCGCGGGCGTAGGGAATGGCACAGTAGGAGCAGAACCTGTCGCATCCGTCCTGAATTTTAATTATTGCGCGCGTTTTGCCACTTCCGCATTCGAGCGCGAGATGTTCTATAATCTCGCCTTTGACGTGAGGAACAATAGATTTTTTGCGCTTGCCATTTCGTAAAAAATCATCTATAAGCACAGGAAGCTCGGATTTGTTGTTCTCCCCGGCGATAACGTCTGCCATGGAAAGCAGGGGAGAATCCCCATAAATCTGAGGAAAGCACCCGCAGACGGCTATAACCGATTCGGGATTTTCCCGCCGGGTGCGGTTTAATAACTGCTTTAGCTTGATATCCGCCGAACCTGTTACGGTGCAGGTATTTATTATAATGATGTCGGCAAGCCCTGGGACGGGAACCGAAATATGTCCACGGGCGGACATTAGCTCAGTTAAGCAGTCGGTCTCATATTGATTTACCTTGCAGCCAAAGGTGTAATAGTATACAGTCACTTGTGTTTCGCCTTTCTAAAAATTCAGAGCTTTTTTGTGATTGGATTTAATTTATTCTCTTATTTCTTAAATTTTTTCTATCTTTTGATATACTATGCCCAAAAACCGATGAATCGATAGATTCTCATAATCCCAATTCATGGGTCCTAACGTTGTAGCGCCTCTATATCCGATAAGTGCTATTCTTTTCATAACATCAGCCCAATCTATATTTCCGTCGAACGGCAATTGATGCTGATTATGCTTTCCGCCGCTATCCTGCAAATGCAAAGCAATCAGCGAAAGCCGTATAGCCCCAATAAATCATTTCAAGTAGCATAATTTGCATGATGGCGGCTTTCATAAGAAAATCACACATTCTGTGTCCGAAATTTGCCTAATACCAACGCCAAATTATGAATATTGCGCAGATTTTCAAAGGCAATCTGAACATTCTTGTCTCCGCCTCACAAATTATCCTTTCCAATCTTTTGATGCCTAAATCATTAATAGGGACTTCATCATCCGGCAAATGGATAACCATTGTCGGTATATTATACCGTGAGCAATCCTTTACAAACTGCAAATAGGATTGAAATGCGCTCTCAGCGTCCGAATTGTGGGAAGACAGACAGTTCTTCTCGTGAACGGAGCGTGGATGTCTTCTATATATAAACCTGTGTTTCGCGCAAGCTGAACATCCTGCTGGTAACCGATGCCTCTGCCGAATTTATCGCTCCGCCAGAGCTCAACGCAGTCAAAGCCTGCATTTTTAATCAATTTATATCTTTGCTCAAAAGATACGTCGTAGCTTGCGCCGTATCCAAAGCAATCGCATATTCCTGTCAATCTGCTTTTACTCCATAATTCAGTCTCAACGTCGTACACGCTAAATATTTATCTACATTATATCACATCCTATCCGATATGTAAATCCAAGTGATAAAAAATTCTTAAAATTCGGCAAAAACACGACTTGACATAATCTTTTAATCTGTTATACTGTAATTAACCTAATATATAAAGGGTACGGAAGACGCTCCTGATTTGAGCTGAACAGCTTCCGTTTTACTGTGAAAGGATGGAATATCAATGACTAAATTAAACCTTAAACTCGAAACCATTAATGACGTCAAGGAGTTTGTAAACGCTGTAACCATGTGCGACTATGACGTTGACCTCGTTTCCGGCAGATATTCTATTGACGCTAAGTCCATCATGGGTATATTCAGTCTCGATCTTTCAAGACCGGTTGAGCTTCAGGCTCATGTTGACAATTGCGATGATCTTATTGCAAAGATTGACAGATTTATCGTAAAATAAGCTTAAGCGTTTATAGCTTGACGGCATAATGAGATTTATTGTGCGGCGCTTCGATTTTATATCGGAGCGCCTTTGCACATGTTATGAAAATCCCGATATCTACGCACTGGAGCTTTCGTTTCGTTCATAACTGATAAAATATCCGTTATAATAATGTTGTTCCTAAAAGGAAAAAATATAAGGCGATTGTTAAAATGAACACAGACAAGGTTTACGCCGATCTATTGCCAACGAATATTCAAAAAAGAGCACATCAAAGATGGTGGCTCTTAAAATGCTGGACAGCAGCGATATCATACGCCTTGCGGAAGAAATAAGCGGAGAGCAATAATTTCGCATAGCAATGGAGGAGAATAGGTTGAACAAGTCTCAGAGTAAATATCTTAACACCACATTGAGGATGGACGAGGCGTTTTATCCCTGCTTGAGCATAAGGATTTTGAATACATAACCGTTAAGGACATATATTCTGGGGCTGGCGTCAATCGATCCGCATTTATCTTCATTACGAAAATATAAGTGATATGCTCTCCGAGGTCAGCGAATATATATCGAACAAATTCTTTTCTCAGTTCAATGATGCCCTGAACGCCTTCGGCTTCGAATGCTGATTCCTGCCGACTTAAAGACCTTTTTTCATGCGGCGCTATATTCTTGTTCCGTATCTGAATTTTATAAAGGAAAACGGTGCTCTTTATAAGATTTGTCTGAAGTACCCGCAGATTGTGGGCAGCAACTCCGTATTTGAGGCAATGTTTGATAAGGCTTTTTCTAGGTGCAGAGCCTTATTGTATGCTGCAAGTTTAAAAATCTCATTTATTCTGCAAGCATGGTCCTCAATTTTTCTGCGGCGATGGTTTCACTTTATTTGCTTCAATCTGCTCTGTTATCTGCTTTTGGTGACGATAACAGCTTCAGGCAGACAATGGAAATTATTCTTGGCGCGGTAGCGGTAATCGGAACAGTTATAGCCGTCAAATTCGTTTACATGATTGCTGCAGCGTCGGTAAATATTCACATTGCAAAGAAAAACAAACAGGGTTGAGCAAATTTTTAATATAATATGTATTGCTGATGATATAGCGGCATAAAATTTTAATGACAGGACTTGTTCTGTGTCAGTAATTTTTTTGACGGTGATATATATGAAAAAAATGCCGCGTTTTATTAATACCTTTATTGCGCTGATAATAGTGTTAAGCATCTGTATCAACGTTTTTGCTGATGGTGGGGATATTCCTGCAAACGCCGATGTGAACTTGGTTGTTCCATACTCCTATGTTTTGATGGAAGGCTCCACAGGGACGCTTTTGTATTCGGACAACGGCAGTGCAGAGTTCATACCTTCGCATTCCTCCAAACTGATGACGCTTTTGCTTGTCTGCGAGGCTATAGACAGGGGAGAGCTCACAAAGGAGAGCATTATAACCATTTCCAAGCATGCAAACTCAATGCAAGGTTCACAAATATGGCTTGACGCAGGAGAAAAGATTCCGTTGACTGAGCTTGTGACCGCCATAACTGTTGGCAACGCAAATGATGCCTGCGTTGCTCTTGCAGAAGCAGTTGGAGGAACCGAGGAGGCATTTGTTGAAATGATGAACCAACGTGCCGATGAAATGGGAATGTTGCAGACTCACTACGAAGATTCAACTGGCATTTGTGAATTAGGATCGACAACAGCCTGTGATATTGCAATTCTTGCTTCTGCACTTTCAAAATATGATTGGCTGGTTCCCGATTTTACAACATGGATGACAACTGTTCGCGGAGGAAAAGCCGAGCTTGTTTCCCAGAACAGGCTTATTCGTTCGTTCACCGGAATAACGGGTATGAAGGCCTATTACCACCGCGATTGCGGAAATTGTCTTATAGCATCTGCCAAACGCGGGGATTTGACAATGATATGCGTAATACTTGGCGATCCGGATGAATTTGAACGTTTCAAAACGGCGAAGGAAAAGCTTAATATTGGCTTTTTGGCATATACGCTTTTTACTCCGAAAAGAAAAGATATTTTTTTAGAACCGGTTAAAGTCAGCGGCGGGGCTGAGCAAACGGTTGAAACCGAGATCCGCGAGCTTGGCTGCTTTATTATGCGCACAGGAAGAATTGATGATATCGAACTGAAAGTTGAATATGACGAGGATATCCGAGCACCGTTAGAGGCGGGAGACAAAGTAGGCAGGGTGGTTTATTTGCTGGATGGAGAGGAAGTTTACGCCGCAGACATAGTTGCCAAGAGCGAAGTTAAAAGAATGAACGTATTTTATGCTCTTGGAAAGATAATAAAATGCATTTTTGCAGATTAGCGCACAGTTTTGAGGCTTGGCTTAATCGCATGTTATATGTATAATATCAATGAAATTTGCGGACTGTTGAGGCGTTCACAAAAAATTCGCATATCAAACTAATATTTTTCATAAATTTCCTTGCAAAACGTCCTGAATTGTGCTACAATATATATAATTTCAAAAGAGAGGACTTGACATCGTATGTCTGTAAAATTAATAACCAAGTATGCTGACAAATTTGTTGCCCCGCATGAGCTTGAAGCTGTTAAGGCGCAGGTATCTGCCGCTCATAACACTTTGGTTTCAAGATCTGGTCTTGGAAACGATTTTCTTGGCTGGGTAGACCTCCCCGTTGATTATGATAAGGAAGAGTTTGCAAGAATAAAGGCCGCCGCTCAAAGGATAAAGGAAAAGGCGGATATCCTTATTGTTATCGGTATCGGCGGCTCGTACCTCGGTGCAAGAGCGGCTATTGAGCTTTTACGTAGTCCGTATTACAACAATCTTAAGAAGGACACTCCCGATATCTACTTTGTAGGAAACAACATAAGCTCAACATATCTTAACGAGATTCTTTCAATATGTGATGGCAAAGATATCTGTGTTAATGTCATATCCAAGTCCGGAACGACCACCGAGCCGGCGCTTGCCTTCAGAATCTTCAAAAAGCTTGTTGAGGATAAGTATGGCAAGGAAGAAGCAAAAACAAGAATATTCGCCACCACCGATAAGGCGAGAGGAACCCTTAAGGAACTTTCAGATGCTGAGGGCTATGAAACCTTTGTAATCGCTGACGATGTGGGTGGCAGATATTCCGTTCTTACCGCAGTTGGCCTTCTGCCGATAGCGGTTGCCGGATGCGATATCGATAAGATAATGGAAGGCGCTCAGGCCGCGAGAGTGGCTTATTCAAATGACGATATGAATGACTGCTATAAGTATGCCGCAATGCGCAACATACTTTACAGAAAGGGCAAGTCGGTTGAAATGCTTGTATCCTATGAGCCTTCATTTGCTATGATGAATGAATGGTTTAAGCAACTCTATGGCGAAAGTGAGGGCAAGGACCATAAAGGTATCTTCCCGGCAAGTGCAATATTCTCGACCGACCTTCACTCCATGGGCCAGTTCATTCAAGACGGTTCAAGGATTATGTTTGAAACGGTAGTCAATGTTAAGAACCCCAAGCAGGATATGTTCCTGGAGGATGATAAGGAAAATCTTGACGGACTGAACTTCCTTACTAATCAGAATATGTCGGTTGTAAACCGCAAGGCAATGGAAGGAACCATACTTGCTCATACAGAGGGTGGAGTTCCTAATCTTGTCATCGAAGTGGATAAGCTTGACGAATATAATTTCGGCGAGCTGGTTTACTTCTTTGAAAGAGCCTGCGCAATTTCCGGTTATATGCTGGGCGTTAATCCCTTCAACCAGCCTGGCGTTGAAAGCTATAAGAAAAACATGTTTGCTCTTTTGGGCAAGCCGGGATATGAATCTCAGAAAGCTGAGCTTGAAGCTAAGCTCGGATATTGATTACGGCTCCAAAGACCTTGCTGGCACAGCTGCGCAAAGTCTGCCGGCAGGCTTGGAATAATGAAGAATAAGCCCCGCAGGGCGGAAACGGAGTATTGTTATGATTAAGTTAATAACAGGAAAGAAAGGTTCTGGCAAAACTAAAATTCTGGTCGATATGATCAAGAATGCTGCAGAAAACACAAACGGAAATGTTGTCTGCATCGAAAAGAGCATGCAGCTCACTTATGACATTCCTTACAGCGTTCGCTTGGTTGATGTTGACGGCTACAAGATTGACAGCTTTGATAAGTTCTATGGCTTCATTGCCGGAACTGTTGCATCTAACTATGATATTAAGGAAGTGTTTGTTGACGGTATACTTAAAATCGGCGGCAGAAACTATGACGAGCTTGCCGAGCTTCTGGACAAGGTTAATAATATCGCCAAGGATATAGAAGTGGTATTTACTGTGTCTGAGGACAACGAAAATCTTCCGGAAGGTGTTAAGAAATACATGGCTTAATGCCGAAAATTTCTGATATTGTTTTATATCGATAAAAAATCGTTCAAAGATATTGACAATTTGATTTTGTTAAAGTATAATATTATGTGATATTCTGAGGTGAAACGTGTTACTTAAGCTGAAACAGCTGTTCGATAGGGACGGCGACAGGAAAGATTTGCATCTGGATATTCCTTTAGAGGAATTGGGAATATACTCAGGCTTTGGAACATTCGTTACACCGATATCGCTAAGGGGCAGAATCGAGAACCGCGCCGGCGTTGTTACAATGCGGTATAACTCGCGCTTTAAGATTTGTCATCTGTGCGACAGATGTCTTAACGAATTTGATCGCGAGTATAGCATGGACTTTGAACATATACTCATCAGAACCGAAAGCGAAGATGATGATATATATGTTTGGTGTCCTGATGATACTCTTGATGTGAATGAGTTGGCTATTTCAGATTTACTGCTTTCGCTGCCATCCAAAATTCTTTGCAAGGAAGACTGCAAGGGCTTGTGCCCCGTATGCGGCAAAAATCTTAACACAGGAAGCTGCGGATGCTCGGCGAGGACGAGCGGTGATTCAAATGATTAATTCGGGTAGAGGAGGTGCTGAAAATGGCAGTACCGAAGAGAAAAGTCTCCAAGGCAAGAAGAGATAAGAGACGTTCAAACGTTTGGAAGCTTGACGCTCCAGCTCTTTCAAGATGCACTAACTGCGGGGCTTTAACTTCCCCTCATAAGGTTTGCAGCAATTGCGGCTACTACAAGGGCGTTGAGGTTATCAAAATCAAGAAAGAAGCTTAGTCTTCTTCAAAATCAGAGAAGGAGCGAATCCTTCTCTGATTTTTTTCTTTAAGCTTTTGCCTTATAGCATCCGAAATCTGGTCTATAATTTTTGATTTTTTGCATATAGCTATTGCGCCTATTGTGCTGTATGCTTTAATAATTTTAATTAAGGAGGGCGGAATTATGGCGTTACCGATTGTCGCCGTTGTCGGCAGACCTAACGTTGGAAAGTCCACTCTTTTCAATAAGCTCATAGGCAAGCGTCTTTCGATAGTTGAAGATACCCCTGGCGTCACAAGAGATCGTATATATGCGAAATGCGAGTGGCTTGGCCATGAATTTATGCTTGTAGATACTGGCGGAATAGAGCCGATGTCTAACGATACGATACTTGTTCAGATGCGCCGTCAGGCGGAAATCGCAATAGACAAGGCGCAGGTAATAATACTCGTTACAGACATAAAAAACGGAGTAACTGCGAATGATTATGAGGTTGCTTCTATGCTTCAAAAGTCCGGAAAGCCGATTGTTTTGTGCGTAAACAAGTGTGACAAGCTTGGTGAGCCTGCACCGGAGTTTTATGAGTTCTTTAATCTTGGACTTGGCGACCCGGTGGAAGTGTCAAGCGTCCACGGTTACGGCACCGGCGACCTTTTGGACAGGGTTTTGGAGTTCCTTCCAAAAGAAGAAGGTGAGGACGATTCTGATTACATCAGAGTTGCGGTTATAGGCAAGCCAAACGTCGGAAAGTCCTCAATAATCAACTGTATTGCTGGTGAGGAAAGGGCTATTGTTTCGGATATAGCCGGAACCACCCGCGATTCTACCGATACGACGGTTGAAAACGAATGGGGAAAATACATTTTTGTGGATACCGCCGGGATACGCAAAAAGTCAAAGGTTTATGAGAATATCGAGCATTACAGTGTTCTGAGATCTTATATGGCGGTGGACGAAGCTCAGGTTGCGGTTATAGTTATCGACGCTTCGGTTGGATTTACCGAACAGGATTCAAAGGTTGCAGGTTATGCCCATGAGCAGGGAAAAGGCTGCATTGTAGCTGTTAACAAGTGGGATGCTGTTAACAAGGACGGCGACACTATGCGTAAATTTACCGATGAGCTCAAAGTCAAGCTCGGATTTATGGATTATGTGCCTTTTGTTTTTGTGTCCGCAAAAACGGGTCAGCGGATAAATAAGCTTTTTGAGCTGATTAACCTTGTATATATGAATAACAGTATGCGAATATCAACAGGCAAACTCAACGATATTTTGGCATATGCAACTTCGAGAGTTCAGCCGCCGTCTGACAAGGGCAAACGGCTGAAGATATATTATATGACTCAGCCTGCAACAAATCCGCCTTCTTTTGTTGTTTTTGTTAATTCGATGGATCTGTTTCATTTTTCTTATCGCAGGTATCTTGAAAATCAGATAAGAGATACCTTCGGAGGCTTGGAAGGAACTCCCGTTCGCTTCATAGTAAGGGAAAGGGATTCGTCTGACACTAAATAATTGACGTAAGGATAAAGGATATATGACGTATTATGTCGCGCTGGCTGTCGCAGCGCTGATTTGCTATTTTCTCGGCAGTATGAATACGGCTATTATAACGGTATTCCTTATAAAGCGAAAGGATATAAGAGAGTATGGAAGCGGAAATGCCGGCCTGACGAATGTTTATCGCTGCTTCGGATCTCTGTGTGCTGCTGTTACCGTCGTTTTGGACGTCTTAAAGAGCATTTTGATAATCTATGGCACAAAGTGGTTCTTATTTGGATCCGGAATTGCTACCAGTGCAGGACATGATGCTTTATCGGCCTGCCTGATTGCAACTCTTGCCGCCGTTGTTGGGCATGTTTTTCCGGTTTTTTATCGGTTTAAGGGTGGAAAGGGAATATTAATAGCAGCAATGTGTATGCTGTTTTCAGACCCTGTTGTGTTTGCCTGCGAGGCAGTGATTTTCTTTGCGTTTGTTGGAATTACAAGATATATTTCAGTCGGATCTATGGCTGCATGCATTGGTTTTCCGGTGTTTATGTTTATCATCGATATACTCACACTTGATGACAAGGCCTTTATGCCTATGCATGTTGTTATTGCATTTGCAATTGGCACTCTTTGTTTTGCTAAGCATTGGCCAAACATTCAAAGGTTGCGAAGCCATACTGAAAATAAGTTCACTATAAAAAAGAAGAGCAAGGGGGAGGTCTGAGCTGCAATGAAAATAGCGATACTCGGTTCCGGTGGATGGGGCTTGGCTCTTGCCTGCACATGTGCAAGGCTTGGGCATGATGTTACTGTATGGAGTAAATTTCAGGATGAAATCGATGCTATTGCTCGTACCGGTGAACTAAGGGCAAAGCTGCCGGGAGTTATAATTCCGAAAACTGTTAAGCTTACAACAGATATTTCCTGCGCTCAGGATAAGGATATTGTGCTAATTGGAATACCGGTCAAGTTCGTTAGGGACGTTTGCAACCAGGCTAAGCCTTATGTCAGCAAGAATTCAATCATGGTTTCGACCTCGAAGGGCCTTGAAGACGGAAGCCTGAAGCGCATGAGCGAGATAATAAAGGAGATATTTGCAGATAATACTGTTGCGGTTTTAACGGGGCCTTCTCACGCTGAAGAGCTCGGCAGAGGTATACCCACTGCTGTTGTTGCTGCTTCCGGGGATACCGAGGCCGCTAAGCTGATTCAGAAGACTTTTTCGGATAACGTTTTAAGAATTTATGTAAACAGTGATGTTATTGGCTGCGAAATAGGCGGAGCAATAAAAAATGTTATTGCTCTGTGTTGCGGAGTAATAGAAGGTCTTGGCTTGGGTGACAATACCCGTGCCGCACTGATGACAAGGGGGCTTAGCGAAATAACCCGTCTTGGCACTGCTATGGGAGGCAAAGCGGACACGTTTTCAGGTCTTGCTGGGGTTGGTGACCTGATAGTTACCTGCACCAGTATGCACTCGCGTAATTATCGTGCAGGAATACTTATAGGACAAGGTGTTCCGCCCGAAACAGCAGTTTTGAGAGTTGGAACGGTAGAAGGCTATGCCTGCGCAGCGGCTGCTTTAAAGCTTGCGAAGAAATATGGCGTTAATATGCCTATAACTGAGGAAATTAACAGAATACTGTTTGATGGCAAATCCCCCAAGTCGGCTATAGGCGATTTGATGGGAAGGCCTTACGGCTTTGAATAATAGTTTCGCAGTTTTTTGAGGGAAAATGAAGAAAAACTATTTACAATCGTGCGCTTTTAAGGTACAATATAAAAAGATATGTATGACTGTATGTCATATTAAATGTTCGGAGGTATAAAGAATATGGAGCCTAAGTATAAGAGGATTCTTCTAAAACTCAGCGGTGAAGCCCTTGCAGGCAATAAAAAAACTGGCCTTGATTTCGACACTATCAACAATATCTGCCGCAGCATTAAAAAATGCTATGACGCCGGGGTTCAGGTTGCAATTGTCGTCGGAGGCGGAAACTTCTGGAGGGGCCGGTCAAGCGGAGCTATGGACAGAACCCGTGCCGACCATATAGGAATGCTGGCAACCTCAATGAACGCCCTTGCTGTTGCAGACTCACTTGAAGCTCTCGGAGCGGAGGTAAGGGTGCAGACGGCTATAGAAATGCGCCAGATTGCGGAGCCGTACATCAGAAACAGAGCGGTGAGGCACCTTGAAAAGGGCAGAATAGTTATCTTTGGTTGCGGAACCGGAAGCCCGTTTTTCTCTACTGATACTGCATCGTCCTTGAGAGCTGCTGAAATAGAAGCGGACGTTATGCTCAAGGCAACTATGGTAGACGGTGTATATGATAAAGATCCGCATAAGTACCCTGACGCTGTGAAGTATGATACCTTGTCACTTGATGAAGTACTGGTTAAGAATCTCGCGGTTATGGACAGCACATCAGCTGCAATGTGCAAGGATAATAACATCCCGATAATAGTATTCAATCTTGCGCGCCCCGATAATATTTATGACGCTTGCATGGGTGAGAATGTTGGAACGCTTGTAAAATAAACCCTACTATAATTTGAAAGGAAGGCATATTTATGAAAGAAGTACTTAATACCGCTAAGGAAAAGATGGAGAAGACTTTAAAAGTCCTCGGATCAGATTTTGCTGCCGTTAGAGCAGGAAGAGCAAATCCCGCAGTTTTAGACAGAATACATGTAGATTATTATGGAACACCTACACCCATCAATCAGATGGCGGCTGTTTCCGTTCAGGACGCAAGAATGCTCATTATTCAGCCCTGGGATAAATCAAGCCTTAAGGCTATAGAAAAGGCAATTCAGGCGAGCGATTTGGGAATAAACCCCGCTAATGACGGCTCTGTCATCAGACTCGCTTTTCCGCAGCTCACCGAAGAAAGACGTAAAGAGCTTTGCAAGGAAATTAAGAAGATGGGTGAGGAATCAAAGGTCGCGGTTCGCGCCATCAGAAGGGACGCTAATGATAAAGTAAAGGCGATGAAGAAGGAAGGCGAGCTTACTGAGGATGATGTTAAGCAGTTCGACAAGGACATTCAGAAGCTAACTGACAAATATATTGAAGCTGTTGACAGTGCTGTTTCAGTGAAGGAAAAGGAAATACTTTCTATTTGATTTATTTATTCGGGCAGCTCTGCTACTATATGCAGGGCTGTTCGGCAATGTATATTAGCTTGATTCGGAGGAAGCAAAGTGGCAGATGAAGACTTGAAAATACCGCGCCATGTCGCAATTATAATGGATGGCAACGGCAGGTGGGCGAAAAAGAGAATGATGCCAAGAACCTACGGCCACAGAGAGGGCGTTAAGTCGCTGCAGACTGTTATCAGGTCTCTTGAACGGCATGGCGTTGAGTATGCAACGTTTTACGCTTTCTCCACAGAAAACTGGAGCCGCCCGGATGATGAGGTTTCGGAGCTTATGAGAATTTTTAACGAACAGCTTGATAATCTTACGAAATACGCCAGCGACAATATAAGGCTTAGATTCATCGGCGACAGAACCAAGTTTTCAGACGACCTTCAGAAAAAGATGGCATATTATGAGCAGCAGTCTGCTGAAAAAACAGGCATGACCGTTATAATTGCCATAAACTACGGTGGATATGATGAAATCTGTCGCGCGATTGCTAAAATATGCGAGCTTGCTAAAGAAGGATATGTTTCCCCAAAAGATATAACCCCAGGATTCTTTCAGTCGTTTTTAGATACAGCAGATATGCCGAACGTTGATCTGCTGATCAGGACCGGCGGCGAAATGCGCCTTTCAAATTTTCTGCTATGGCAGGCATCTTATGCAGAACTGTATTTTTGCGATACTTTGTGGCCTGATTTTAATGAGAAATCAGTTATGGCTGCTATAAAGGAATATTCATCCAGAGATAGAAGATTTGGCGGAGTAAAGACCACCTGATAAAAGGACAATGCAATGAAAACCAGAATTATTTCAGCGGCAGTTGCAATCGTTTTGCTTATATTGCTTCTGCTTTTGCACGATACAGTAGTATTCAATATAGCTTTCGCTTTAATAGGCTCTTTGATGGTTTATGAACTGTTCGGCGCTTATAAGGAAAGAAACAGAACCTGCTTCATAGTCTTAAGCATTGCCATTACCGCTTTGCTCGCTGTTATTCCAAGATTTTTGGACTATAATGACTATTTCGGAATATATATTTTATGTATTCTTGCATATATATGCGTGTCGGCTGCAATACTTTTAAAGGAGCATAAATCGCTTGAAATCGGCAGGTTTGCAACGCTGTGCGGGTATACACTTATTATTGCAGTAATGTGTGCTTCAATCTCACTTATAGAAACCGCAGATTCCGAGTTTGGCCTTGAAAACCTAATAATTACATTCTGTGGCGCATGGCTTGCGGATACAGGCGCTTATTTTGTCGGCACATTTTTCGGCAAACACAAGCTTTGTCCTGAAATAAGCCCCAAAAAAACAGTTGAGGGCTTTATTGGCGGAATCGTGTCAAATGCTTTGCTTATGTTGTTTGTTGGATATGTTATTTCACTGTTTAGCAAAGGTTTGAGCGTTAACTACATCCTTTTGGCAGTTCTTGGCCTAGTCTGCGCCGTGCTGGCGGTTATCGGCGATCTGATAGCTTCACTGATTAAACGTCAGTGTGGTATTAAGGATTTTGGAAAGATAATGCCGGGGCACGGCGGCGCTCTTGACAGGTTCGACAGTATGGTGTTCGTTGCGCCGTTTATGGCAACGGCGCTCAGCATGATAAGTGTATTTAAAACGCTGGTTTAAAGGAGTGTGGCAGGCGGTATGACTGAATGTAAAAGAGTATCTGTCCTTGGCTCAACAGGCTCTATCGGAGTTCAGGCGCTTGATGTTATAAAAAGGCGCGGAATGTCAGTTGCTGCTCTAGCGGCAAAGTCTAACGCTGATGGGCTTATATCACAGGCTAGGGAGTTTGTTCCTGATCTTGTCTGTATCTATGACAGTGATAAAAAAGCGCTGGTAGAGGAGGAACTAAAGCCTGAAGGAATATCAGTAGTAAGCGGAATGGATGGTCTTTGTGAAATTGCTGAATATGATAAGACGGATATATTATTGAATTCGGTTGTGGGAATGGTCGGGCTGAAGCCAACACTGTGTGCCATTTCAAAAGGAAAGAACATAGCTCTTGCAAACAAAGAAACTCTTGTAACCGGTGGAAGGCTGGTTACTGAAAGTGCAAAATCGCATGGGGCTGTGATTTATCCTGTTGATAGCGAGCATTGTGCAATATTTCAGTCTCTTCAGGGAGGCTGCCGCTGTGATCTAAGCAAAATCATTCTTACAGCCTCCGGCGGACCTTTCTTTGGAAAAACCAAAACGGAGCTTTCGGGCGTTCGTGCAAAGGACGCTTTAAAGCACCCTACCTGGAAAATGGGTGCAAAAATCACTATAGATTCGGCTACGCTGATGAATAAGGGCCTTGAATTTATTGAGGCTATGTGGCTTTTTGAAGTCGGGCCGGAGCAGATAGAAATAGTAGTACACCGTGAAAGCGTTCTTCATTCCGCCGTGGAGTATAAAGACGGCTCTGTTATCTGCCAGATGGGTGTTCCGGATATGAGAATACCGATTCAGTACGCTTTGTGCTGTCCTCAAAGGCCTGAATCTGGCGCAAGACACCTGTCGCTTACCGATTACGGCTGCTTAACCTTCCAAAAACCCGATTATGACACGTTTGACTGTCTTTCCGCCTGCATAAAAGCTGCTCATAAGCAGGATACTACTATGGCGGCCATAGCTAACGCCGCAAACGAAGTCGCTGTTGCTCACTTCTTGAATGACAGTATCGGATTTCTTGAAATCGGAAGCCTTGTCAAGTCAGCAATTGAAGATATTGAATACCATGATGTAAACACACTTGGCGATGTCCTTAATGCTGATTCGGCTGCAAGGGCATATGTAGAGCAAAAGATTAGTTTGAATGCAAGCAAAAATGCAAGCGCGAAATAAGAAAGGATAAATCCATTGACTGTTGTATATATTCTTATTGCAATACTGATTTTCGGCATTATAATAATGATTCACGAGATGGGGCATTTTACGGTTGCCAAACTCTGCGGCATAAAGGTTAACGAGTTTGCCATCGGAATGGGCCCAAAAATTGTTTCATGGGGAAAGGGCGAAACAAAGTATTCCTGGCGCGCTCTGCCTATAGGCGGATTCGTTTCTATGGAAGGGGAGGACGATGATAGCTCTGATCCGCGTGCCTTCCGTCATAAAAAAGTGTGGCAAAGGCTTTTGGTAGTGCTTGCCGGTGCGTTCATGAATCTTGTTTTGGGATTTGTAATTCTTCTGATAGTGACCTCATGCTCTGACGCTGTTGTTTCTACAACTGTAGCTGATTTTTACTCTGAAGATGCCGTGTCGCATCTCAGCGGTCTCGAAGCCGGCGATAGGATTATAAAAATCAACGGTATGAGCGTTTACACCGATATGGATATTTCATATCAGTTTCAAATCGATGAGGATGCTGTATTTGAAATGACAGTTGTCAGAAACGGCCAGAAAGTGGTTTTACCGGCGGTTAAATTTGATTTGACCGATGTTGGTGACGGTTCAAGAGCGATTCATATTGATTTCAGAGTCGTTGGAGAAAATGTTACTCCGGCGTCTGTTATCAGCTACTCATCGCGAAAGTTTGTTTCGGTTGCCAGGATGATATGGCTTTCGCTTGCTGACCTTGTAAAGGGCAAGTATTCGATTAACGATCTTTCAGGCCCTGTGGGAATAGTCGACGCTATCGGAAAGGTCGTCGGCGAAACTCAACAGGGAATAGCCTTTGGCGAAATGCTTGCAAACCTTTGCTCCTTTGTTGTATTTATAACCATCAATGTTGGAATATTCAATCTTCTTCCAATACCTGCGCTTGACGGCGCAAGGGCTGTGTTCCTTATCATTGAAGGAATCAGGCGGAAGCCTATAAAACCGGAGCACGAGGGAATGGTTCATTTTATCGGCATGGTTGCTTTGCTTATACTAATGCTTATAGTGACTGTTAGCGACGTCTTAAAACTGTTTTAAAGGAATGATAATATGAAGGTCAAATCCGTAAAGCTTAAAAACCTTACATTTGACGGCAAGCATATATATGTTCAGTCAATGCTTAATACCAGATCAGACGATATTGCCGGAAGTGTAGAACAGGCTGAAGCTCTTGAAAAGGCAGGCTGCGAGATAATAAGGGCGGCCATCCCTGATGAAGCGGCCTTGAGGCTTATTCCTGCAATCAAGGAAAGAGTCAGTATTCCGCTTGTTGCGGATATTCATTTTGATTATCGCCTTGCTTTGGCTGCGGTAGAGAGAGGAGCTGATAAGATTCGTATAAACCCGGGGAATATAGGTTCGCAGGATAGGGTAAAAGCGGTTGCAGATTGCTGCCGCCTGCATGGAATTCCGATAAGAATTGGCGTAAACTCCGGCTCTCTGGGAAAGGATATCCTTGCTAAATACGGTTCGCCAACGCCGTTGGCTCTGTGCGAAAGTGCAATTGATCATATAAGACTTTTGGAAAGATACGACTTTGACGACATAGTTGTTTCTATAAAATCTTCAGATGTTTCTAATAATATCGCAGCGTACCGCCTGATGCGCGAGATGTGCCCATATCCTCTTCATCTGGGCGTTACCGAGGCTGGTACATATAACATGGGGCTTATAAAATCTGCCATAGGTATAGGTTCGCTTCTGTGCGACGGCATTGGAGAGACTATTAGGGTTTCTCTGACCGACGATCCCATGAAGGAAGTCAAGGCCGGGATAGATATTCTTAAAGCTGTAGGAAAGCGTAGGGGCGTAAGGCTTGTTTCCTGCCCCACCTGTGGCAGGACAAGAATAGATCTTATCGGGTTGGCGAAAAAGGTTGAGGATGCCATTTCATCGGTTGACAAGGATATAACGGTAGCTGTCATGGGCTGCGTTGTAAACGGACCGGGAGAGGCAAGGGAAGCCGATATCGGACTTGCTGGGGGAGACGGATGCGTAGTAATTTTCAAGAAGGACAATGTAATAGGCAAGTATACAGAGGATCAGGCACTTAAAGCACTGCTTGCCGAGATAGAAAAGCTTTAAAATTTCAAGGAGAATCAGATGGCAATAAAAACGGTAGCTGATTTTTTCAGCGCATATGAAAATATAATACCGCAGTCCTGCGCCGGCGGTGAAATACTGCGCTTTGGCTTTTCCAAGGATAATACGTCGTTGGCTATAGAAGTAAAATTTTCCGAGCTTATCTCAATGGATGACTTAAAGCTTTTCGCGGCAGGGCTGAAAACCGCTCTCGGAATAAGCGAGGTTTACATAGCCCCAAAGTATTCTGCGGAACTTTTCAGCTGTGAAGCAATTCCTTTCGTCATAGATGAGCTTAAGCGCCGCTGCCCGGTGAATGGATTCTTTGAAAATGCCGAATACAGTATTGATGACGATGTTATTAAGATAAACCTAAAAAACGGCGGAGAATCGATTCTGAAGCGTTCTGGCGTTGAGGATGCCATACCTAGGATAATAGCTAAATGGTTTGGTCTTAATTATCGCATTGAGCTTGGCGGAAATCTTAGCGTTGATTGCGAATCAATAGAGAGCGAGCGCGTTGAGACTCTTTGCAAAATGGCTCCGCCTCCGCCGCCTCCGCCATCTTCAAGTTGTCTGCCGTCAAAGCCAGCTCCTGCGGATTTTGGCGGATATAGTATTCAGCTGCCAACTGATGATATTTTTCCTGACGCCACTATTGTTATGGGCAGGGCAATTACAGGCGTTTCTGAAATAACAAGTCTTGCAGAGCTTAACGAGCAGTCAGGCAAAGTAACTGTAGTCGGAGACGTTGTAAGTGCAGATTCAAGAACTACAAAAGACGGAAAAAGGATGATTTTAACCGTAATCATAACCGATTATTCAAGCTCAATGTCGGTTAAGATAATAGAGATGGTCGCAAAGGCAGAAGCAATTTTAGAGGTCATTAAGTCTGGCAAGACTGTCGCGGTAAACGGTGAGGTAGTATTTGATACATATGATAATGAAATCAATATTAAGCCCAAAGATATAAGCCTTGTAAAGCGCAAAAAGAAGGTAGACGAAGCCCCGGTAAAGCGCGTTGAGCTTCATTGCCACACAAATATGTCCACTATGGATGGCATTACGCCATCAAATCTGATAGTTCGTCAGGCTTTTGACTGGGGAATGAGAGCTCTTGCCATAACCGATCATGGCGTGTGCCAGAGCTTTCCGGACGCTATGTACGAGGTTGACAACATACGCAAGGGCGGCGGCGAATTTAAGGTCATCTACGGCGTAGAAGCCTATCAGGTCAACGATGAAACCAACATCGTTTTTGGTTCTGACCCGCGAAGCCTTAAGGATGAGTTTATTGTGTTTGACCTTGAAACAACCGGTCTTTCCGCCGCAAATGAGCGAATTATAGAAATAGGTGCGGTCAAGGTTAAGAGTTTGGACGTCGTCGACAAGATGGATATTTTTGTTAATCCGGAAAAGCCTATTCCAGCGCGGATTATTGAACTTACCGGCATAACTGACTCCATGGTAAAGTACGCCTGCTCCGAGGAAGAAGCAATCAAAAAGTTTATTTCTTTCTGCGGCGAGAAAAATCCTGTGCTTGTCGCGCACAACGCCGGCTTTGATACGTCCTTTATTCGAGCGGCAGTAAAAAGGCTTGGAATGGTGTTCGATTTTGCCTATATCGACACTGTTGCAATGTCAAGGAACATGCTTCCTGTTCTGGGCAAGTTCACTCTTGACAATGTCGCAAAGCATCTTGGCTTAGGCGATTTTAACCATCACCGTGCCTGCGATGATGCCAATATCAACGCTGGAATATTTATCAAGCTTGCGAGAAGGCTTTTGGAAAACGATGAGAAGCTTACCGTTGATGAAATCAACTCTACACTTCCTAAGACGGATATTTCCAAACTGCCGTCATTTCACCAGATAATTATCGCAAAGAATAAGACTGGCCTAAAAAATCTATACAAGCTTGTATCATATTCAAACCTTAAATACTATCACAAGAACCCGCGAATACCAAAGTCTGAGCTTATCAAGCACAGAGATGGACTTATAGTGGGCTCCGCGTGCGAGGCTGGGGAGCTTTTCAGAGCAGTATTTCAGGGCAAGCCATGGGACGAGCTGTGCGAGATTGCCCGCTTCTATGACTATCTGGAAATTCAGCCTCTGGGTAATAATATGTTCATGCTCCGTGATGGAAGCGTTTCATCCATAGAGGAGCTTCAGAACTTCAACCGCACTATTGTAAAGCTCGGTGAAGAGCTTGGAATACCTGTTGTAGCAACCGGAGATGTTCACTTCTTAAATAAGAGCGACGGTATTTTCAGAAGCATACTAACCTCAGTAATGTACGAGGATTCTGATGTTCAGGCTCCGCTGTATCTTAAAACCACCAATGAAATGCTCGAGGAGTTTGCATATCTTGGAAAAGAAAAGGCTTACGAGGTAGTTGTAACAAACTCAAACCTCATAGCCGATATGACAGACCCTGAGCTGCGCGCGTTCCCCAAAGGCACATTCACTCCGCATATCGACGGAGCGGATGAAGAACTTACGGAAATCTGCTGGCGCAGAGCAAAGGAAATCTATGGCGACCCGATGCCGGATATAGTATCTCAGCGTCTTGACAAGGAGCTTACATCAATAATAAAGCACGGTTTTGCGGTATTGTATGTTATTGCAAAAAGACTTGTTGCAAACTCGGTTGAGCACGGCTATCAGGTCGGCTCGCGTGGTTCGGTTGGTTCTTCGTTTGTTGCCTCAATGGCGGGCATTTCTGAGGTCAACCCGCTTGTGCCTCATTATGTCTGCAAAAAGTGTAAATATTCTGAATTCTTCACCAAAGGCGAGGTTGGCTCCGGCTTCGATCTGCCGCCGAAAAAATGCCCTAACTGCGGCGAGGACTTGCATAGAGACGGCCATGATATTCCGTTTGAAACATTCCTTGGTTTCAATGGCGATAAGTCTCCAGATATCGACCTTAACTTCTCTGGTGACTATCAGTCGAGGGCACATAAGTACACAGAAGAGCTGTTTGGCTCTGACAACGTTTTCAAGGCGGGAACAATTTCCACTGTTGCCGATAAGACCGCTTACGGCTATGTTATGAAGTACCTAGAAGAGCACGGCAAAAAAGTTCATTCTGCGGAGGTAGCGCGGCTTACAAAGGGCTGCACTGGTATAAAAAGAACCACCGGCCAGCACCCTGGCGGAATGGTGGTTATTCCCAGCGATTATGAAGTTTATGACTTCACTCCTGTTCAGCACCCAGCCGAAAAGACCGATTCTGATATAGTCACCACTCATTTTGACTTTAACTCTCTGCACGATACCATTCTCAAACTCGATGAGCTTGGCCATGATGTTCCTACGCTGTATAAATATCTTGAGGATATGACCGGAACGGTAATAACCGAGACGCCCATGAGTGATCCGGCAGTATATTCGCTGTTCACCTCTCCTGAAGCTTTAGGTGTAACCGCCGAGGAAATTGACAGTCAAACCGGAACACTGGGCATTCCTGAGATGGGAACACCATTTGTGCGTGGGATGCTTCTTGAATGTAAGCCTACAAAATTCTCTGACCTTTTACAGATTTCAGGGCTTTCCCACGGCACCAATGTCTGGCTGGGAAACGCCTCTGAGCTTATCAAAAACGGCACCTGCACCATTGACCAAGTTATAGGAACAAGAGACTCTATTATGACCTATCTCATCTACCATGGCGTAGACCCAAGCCTTTCTTTTAAGATAATGGAAATAGTGCGTAAGGGAAATGCCCCAAAACTCTTGACTGATGAAATGAAGCAGACTATGCGCGAACACGATGTTCCGGAATGGTATATCGACAGCTGCATGAAGATTAAATACATGTTCCCAAAGGCTCATGCGGCGGCGTATGTAATCGCCGCCATAAGACTTGCATGGTACAAGGTTCATAAGCCGCTGCCATTCTACGCCGCGCTTTTCACGGTCCGCGGCGAGGATTTCGACGCAGAAACAGCTGTCAGAGGAAAGCTTGCGGCACGATATAAAATCGACGAATACAAGCAAAAGGGCAACGACCGCTCCGACAAGGAGGACGGCGTTTTAGATACTCTTCTTATAATAAATGAAATGCTCTGCCGGGGATATGAGTTTCTGCCTATTGACATTCACAAATCACATGCAACCATATACCAGATTGAGGACGGCAAAATTCGCCTGCCTTTTGTTTCCATGAGTGGAGTGGGAGAGAGTGCTGCGAAATCAATATATAACTGTGCACAGTCCGGCGACTTCATTTCAGTTGAGGAATTTCAAATGCAGGCCGGTGTTTCAAAGTCTGTTACAGACGCTTTAGTTGGCATGGGCGCCTTCGGAGATATGCCGCTTACTTCGCAGATGACGTTGTTCTGATGCTTGATTATTTTGCGATGAGCTTGTTTTCATCTTCTTTTCTTGCATAGCTGGCATCTGAGGTTATAAGTATTGCGTCCCTGCCTATAAGGTCTATATCGCTGTATTTTATAACGATATCGCTGTCTCTGCCCATCAGACCGAAAAGCTTGGGACGGCCATATACTATAACAGCGTCGATAGAGGAATCGTCGGTGTTGATTTCGACGTCGTCTATCCTGCCAAGCATTATTCCAGTTTTGGTTTCAACCACTTCCTTGTTTCGAAGTTCGGACAATGTGTATTTCAAAAAAATCACCTCAATCATTTTTATGACTGAGGTGATAATACTATTCGTTGATTAACGCTGGTGGCAGCAAAAGCGTCAGCTTTGGGAGCAGTTTGACGAGATATCCTCAAGGCTCTTTGGGAAGAATTCGCTTGAGGGGAAGTTGATTTTTTCAAACAGCTCACATGGACTTTCAGTGCTGGAAACGCATTCTTTGTTAGGAACTGCATAGTCGTAGGCAGGAACCATAACCGGAACCGTTCTTGCCAAAGACACAATCGAGAACACGCCCAAAGTGATATAAATCATCTTTCTTCCCGATGATACTACAGCTTCGGCGCTGTTGGGGTCTACGCAACAGTTCATTGCCGGTATGCTTACCAAGCGGATGTTTAACACAATTGGGTCGGCAACTGCAAGGGTCGCCTTGGGTGGATTCTGGTAAGAGCATCCGTTTTGCGATACTGCGCCGTTTTCATTCGAGGTGAAGTACTTGGTCCCGCCGTCCGAGCCGTAAAGAATGACCTTCTTTGTAAAGGTTGCAGTTCCATGTACAGTGCTTGCCGGCGATGTGTTTGAAACGGCAAGCTCGATTTCAACATCGAAGGTGTAAGTAATGTCTACCGAATAGAAGCCTTTGTTGAAGGGTATCGGCTCTGTTGAGAAGAACACGCTTGTTACTTCTGCGCATTTTGCTTTTGCATAGGTTGCTTCGTTTACAAGACTGTTTGACTCGTAATCCGGGAAGGTAACTTCAAGATCCTCAAGGCAGTCTCTGTCTGAACAGCTGTCAAATATCCGCTGTGCTTCTATAGTCACAGCTTCCTTGAAGCCGCATGGATTTGTTCCGAAATCAGCCATATTGATCCTCCTAAATAAGTATTAAAGTTGTTAAACTTCTATACATACTATTCATTCATGTAAAAATAAGTGACAAAGTTTATAAAAATGCGAAGCCCGATATGAAATTCCTGTGCTTGATATTCTATACTGCCTTAAGTTTATCGTCTTGGCAAAAGGCAAATGTAGATATGAAGCGGCTTAATCAAATGTAATTCTAAAATTTCTATAAGCTGAGATAAGCATGAAAAGCAAAAATACCTACAAATTGTAGCTATACTACTTGTAATTCACAATTTTTCGTGGTATAATATTTTTAATTGTTGATTATGTCATCAATAAATTATATTTTAGGAGAAAATGCTATGGATGTTATTTCACTGGCTCGCGAGCTGGGCGCTGCTGTTCAGGCTGATCCCAGATACTCAAGATATGTTCAAGCAAGAGATTTAAACGATAAGGATGAAGAGCTTCAGAAGCTCATCAATGAGTTTAACCTCGGCCGAATGCAGCTTAATCAGGAGATGTCCAGAAAAGAGAATAAGGACGATGCGAAGATTTCAGAGCTGAATCAAAAGATAAGAGCTCTTTACGCTCAGATTATGACAAATAAGAATATGTCGGAGTACAATGAAGCCAAGGGCGAGATGGACAAAATGCTTGATCAGATAAACAACATCATAACCCTTAGTGCAAACGGCGATGATCCTATGACCTGCCCGGCTGAACATCAGTGCAGCGGCAGCTGTGCCACATGCGGCGGTTGCCACTAAACAATTAAGATGATTAGGAGTGAGTTCTGTTGGCGTTGACCTATAAAGACATTGATATGTCAAAAGTGTCAAAGGGAATGAAGCAGTATCTTGACATTAAAATGAAATATATGGAAAGCATATTGTTTTTCCGTCTTGGTGATTTTTATGAGATGTTTTTTGACGATGCCGTTTTGGTGTCAAAGGAGCTTGAACTCACTCTTACATCAAAGGATTGCAGCCTCAGCGAACGTGCCCCTATGTGCGGCATACCTCATCATGCCTGTGACACTTATATTAAAAGACTTATAGACAATGGTCACAGCGTTGCTATCTGCGAACAGCTTGAGGATCCTGCGACTGCCAAAGACATAGTAAAGCGCGATGTAGTAAAAATAATAACTCCCGGTACGCTTACTGACAGCCAGATGATAAGTACCAGTGAAAATAACTGGCTTGCCTGTGTGTATCTTGAAGCGTCATCATGCTCCATGTGCTTTGCGGATATTTCAACCGGAGAAGCACACTTATATAGATCGTCCGAAAAGGATCTGCAAAGCTTTATAATAAACAAGCTGTCAAGATATTCGCCTTCAGAAGTGCTTTGCCAAAAGAAGTTTTCAAAGCTTAAAGAGGCATATACTTTCATAACTGAAAAGCTGCATGCCAGCGTTAAAAGCCTTGACGATTCTGATTTTGACTACAGAATCCATAAAAATAATGTGTTTAACCAGTTTTCAAACGATTCATTTACGAATCTTGGTCTTGATGATTCGGATGTAGAAGCCAAGGTAAGTGCCGCTCTGTTTTTGTATATAGAAAAAACTCAATGTGCGAGTGTTGCAAGGTTCTTCTCAATTGTCCGCCATGTCGATGACAGCATTATGACAATTGGCTATACAGCAAGAAACAATCTTGAGCTTACCAGAACAATAAGAAGCAACTCTAGCAAGGGAACTTTGCTGTGGGTTCTCGACAAGACGAAGACGGCTATGGGAAAGCGTATGCTTGTTACGTTCATTGGACAGCCTCTTATGAAGCCTGCTGCAATAATAGCTAGGCTTGACGCTGTTGAGGATCTTGTTTCTGACATTGCCCGCCTGGGAATGCTTCGAGAAAAGCTTTCTGGCGTCTACGATTTAGAGAGACTTATGACAAAGGTGCTATACAAGACCGTATCTCCGCAGGACTTAAAGTCTCTTTCGTCAACGGCAGAGCTTTTGCCCGGCATTAAAAGTCTGCTGTCGCAATGCAAATCATCACTTATTGTTTCTTTGAACGATGAAATCTCAGATCTTGGCGATATTGCAAACTTAATTAACAATTCCATCAGCGACAATCTTCCGACCACTATGAAGGACGGGGGATATATAAAAGACGGTTTTAACGACGAACTGGACGAACTTAGAAGCATTGCCGAAAACGGCTCTGCGCTGATAGATAAAATAATTGCTGATGAAAAAGAAAAGACTGGAATAAAGTCGCTTAAAAAAGGATATAACCGTGTATTCGGATATTATATAGAGGTTACAAAGTCGTTTTACGGCCTTGTGCCTACGGATCGATACATAAGAAAGCAGACGCTTGCAAACTGCGAAAGATTTATTACAAGCGAGCTTAAGGAAGCAGAGGATACTATAATAAATGCTACCGATAAAATAATAGGGCTGGAGGCCGAAATATTTGAGGAAATAAGGGAATACGTTTCAAATGCCCTTGGAGCCGTGCAGAGAACCGCATATGCAATTGCCAATATCGACGCTTTGGCTTCATTGGCGATAGTAGCCCTTAATAACAATTATGTTAAGCCGGATATTGCTATTGACGGTATAATTGATATCAGAAACGGCCGTCATCCGGTTGTAGAGCTTATGCTCGAGAATGAGATTTTTGTTCCCAATAACGCCTATCTCGATCTTACCGATAACCGAATGATAATTCTTACTGGGCCTAATATGTCCGGCAAATCCACATATATGCGTCAGATTGCACTGATAGTTATTATGGCACAGATGGGATCCTTTGTTCCGGCGGATTATGCAAAAATTTCGGTAGTAGATCAGATTTTTACAAGAGTCGGAGCGTCCGATGATCTTTCAGCCGGACAGTCTACCTTCATGGTGGAAATGAGCGAGGTTGCGGACATCGTCAAGCACGCCACAAAAAACAGCCTTGTTATTCTGGACGAAGTGGGCAGGGGAACGTCTACATTTGACGGTATAAGCATTGCAAGGAGCGTTGCCGAGCACATAGCAAATCAGCGAAAAATCGGATGCAAAACCTTGTTCGCAACTCATTATCACGAACTCATCGAACTTGAAAGCGAATGCGAGGGTGTTAAAAACTTCAGTGTTGCGGTAAGGCGTGGCTCTGACGGAATAAGATTTTTAAGGAAGATTGTACGCGGAGGAGTGGATCAATCCTATGGGCTGGAGGTCGCAAAGCTCGCGGGGCTTCCTGAATCCATTCTTAAGCGGGCTAAGCAGATTCTTTGCGAGCTTGAAGCCAAAGCTACTCAGTCACAAGCCAAGCCAAACGATGACGACGGTGAGGTAACTTTTTCGTTCATTAATGAGATGAACGCGATAGACATGCTAAGAAAGACAAATATTGATGAGCTGAGCGATTCTGAACTCCGAGAGCTTGTTAATGATGTTATGAAATATATTTGATAAGGGTGCTGATAAATGCCGAAAATTCACGTTCTGGATAAAGCTGTTTATGAAATAATAGCTGCAGGTGAGGTTGTTGACAGGCCTGCCGCTGTTATGAAGGAATTAATTGAGAATGCGTTGGATTCCGGAGCCACAAAGATCACTGCGGAAATAAAAAACGGCGGACGAACTTATATAAGGGTTACTGATAACGGCTGTGGCATGAGCCCTGAGGATGTTCCTCTGGCTTTTGTGCGTCATGCTACCAGCAAGGTATCCACTGCGGAGGATCTTAACAGGATATTAACACTTGGCTTCAGAGGAGAGGCATTAGCGGCAATAAGCGCCGTTGCGAAGGTTGAAGTTTTAACCAAGGCAGCTGACTCAGAGGTGGGCTTTCATTATGTAATAGAAGGCGCAGATGTGATCGAGTCCTGTGAGATAGGATGCCCCGACGGAACAACATTTATTGTTAAGGATTTATTCTTTAATACGCCTGCAAGACAAAAATTTATGAGAAAGGACGTTTCCGAGTCGAACTACATTTCGGATATGGTTCAGAAGCTTGCCCTTTCTCACCCTGATGTTTCCTTTAAGTTTATAAGAGACAATAGGTCTGATTTTATTACTTCTGGTGACGGTAAGCTTCTTTCCTGTATTTATGTTATTTTGGGAAAGGAGTTTTACAGCAGCTGTATTCCTGTTGATAACAGCTATTGCAATATAAAAGTCACCGGCTTTATTTCAAAACCTCTGTTTTCGTTTTCAAACAGGGCAAGTCAGATATTTTTTGTAAACTCTAGATATATAAAATCCGTCTGCTGTCAGCATGCGCTTGCAGAGGCATATAATAACAAAATAATGACATCCAGTGTCCCAGAATGCGTTCTTAATATAGAGATTGATCCTTCATCTATTGACATTAATTGTCATCCTTCTAAGCTAGAGGTTAAGTTCTCCAGCGAACAAAGTGTTTTCAATGCTGTTGTTTTTGCTGTGAAAAATTCGTTGATGCTTTATGATACTCCTGCTGAAATTAAGCTTGAACCTGTAAATAAGAATACCTTTACATATGATAATGTATATGTTAAGCCGGTTGAGGAAAAAGCGGTTCAGCTTGAACTGAGCAGTAATACTCCGGTGGTGACAGCAAGCGATTATGAAAATGATGCTGAACTTGGATTGGATGCCAAGACTGTAACCGGCTATGAGCTTGACTCTGTGCCAACTGTCACCCCTGAACCGTCTGCCAATAGAATGAGGGCTGTTCTTTTCTCTGAGCCCAGTGTTATTCCAAACCATGATGAACGGATGAAACGATGGAACGGCGGTTTAGAGCTGTCCCAGTCCTCAGGCAGTATTTTGGATAATCCTCCGGCAAAGAACAGTGCTGGCAGCTCAAAAGCAAGCAATGAAAAGCCGGAAAGCCCAAAAAGTGAGAAGAAGAGTGATCTAAACGGATACAGATATATAAGGGATAAATCTTTATCTAAATCGGCAGATGCCAAGCCGAAAAAGAAGGCAATTCAGGAGGATAAGAACGGCACACTCCCCATGCGCATTTTGGGCGAAGCCTTTAAAACATTTATTATAGCTGAGCGCGGAGAAGATATAATTTTTATCGATAAGCATGCTGCTCACGAAAGATATATTTACAAGCAAATAAAAAGTCAGCAAACCGATCTTGAATCGCAGATGCTTATTGAACCTATAAACGTTCATGTTTCACCGTCGATATATGAGTCTGTTTCCGAAAACCTAAGTATATGCCGCAGGTTGGGCTTAGAGGTAGAGCCGCTTCCGTGCTCTTTCCTTTCTATTTCAGCTGTTCCTGCAATTGCGGATGACATCAATCCAATAGTAATTGTTGAAAAAATCGGCGAGGCTGTTATTTGCGAAGACTGTGTGAAAAGCAATCATATATTTGACGATATATATAAGATCATTGCTTGCAAGGCTGCAATAAAGGCACAGAGTGATTCTGATAAGTTAGAACTTGAAAAGATTATAGATCTTGTTACCGAGGAGGATTTAAGATATTGCCCGCACGGCCGTCCGATACTTATTAAGCTTAGTAAAAATACTATATACAATATGTTCAAGAGGAGTTAGCAATGGAAAAAATCCCCTTGATAGTTGTATGTGGACCCACAGCATCTGGAAAAACCGGCTTGGCAGTTGAATTGGCAAAAATCTACAATTGTGAGGTAGTATCTGCTGATTCAATGCAGATATATAAGCATATGCAGATAGCTACTGCAAAGCCGACAGAATCTGAAATGCAGGGCATAAAGCACCACCTGATAGATTTTGTTGAACCTTGCGAAAGCTTTTCTGTCGCAGATTATGTAAGGCTTGCAAAGGAAAAAATTGAAGATATATATTCGCGTGGCAAACAGCCGCTTTTGTGCGGCGGAACAGGGCTGTATATATCGTCGCTGGTTGACAACCTGTCTTTTGACAGAACTTGCCCTTCAAGCGAGCTTCGAACACAGCTTTCAGCTATTGCGGAAAGCAAAGGAGGGGAATACCTGCTTGATATGCTTAGGCAGTTCGATCCAGAAACAGCACAGAAGCTGCATCCAAATAATTTAACAAGGATTATCAGGGCCATAGAAGTATATAAGACCTCCGGAATAACTATATCGCAGGCGGCAAAGAACAACCGCGGTGAGAGCTTATATAAGCTTTGCATGATAGGAATAAGCTATTATGACAGGGAAAAGCTCTATTCAAGAATAAACAATCGGGTTGACTGCATGCTTAGTAGCGGTCTTTTGGAAGAGACTGTACATGTTTTTAATTCCGGAAGCCTTGGGACGTCCTACCAGGCGATAGGATATAAAGAGCTTAAGCCATATTTTATGGGCAAAATAACTTTAGAAGAGTGTGTAGAAAAACTGAAGCTTGAAACAAGGCACTATGCAAAACGTCAGCTCACATGGTTCAGGCGCGATAAAAGAATCAACTGGATTTACCCTGATTTGCTTGGCGATGGCGGTGTGGTTAACGAAGCAATAAAAATAATAGAAGCCTCTGAAATACTTATGAATTAACGCTTTTTGACAGTATGTGCGTTTGTTCCTTGCGATAATTAATTATATGAAAGGAGTTTGGCGGCGTGAAGCTGAGAAGGCTGAGGGATACTTTGATATACATTCTGATTTTTAGCTGTTTTATAGCAATTATCAGTTCGCAGATATATTTATCAATGTCAAAAGAGAGCACGACTGAGGACGCTGTTATGTTCACAACTAAGCAAAGCTTAAGCTTCACCGGCGTCATAGTAAGGGATGAAAAGCTTGTCAGTTCGCAGGGCGTTCAGGAGGGCGTATTGAACTACTGCGTTTCCGATGGTAGCAGGCTTTCAAAAAGATCTCAGATAGCAAGGGTGTATGACTCCTCTGATCAGATATATTACCGATATAAAATCGAGCGGCTTGACGATATGATCGAGACGCTTGAAAAGGCGCAGAACAAGGGGACAACAGAATATGTTCAGCCGGAATTTATATCATCGCAGATTGCTGAAGAATATAAAGCAATCCTTGCTGACATTGCAAACGGAAACCTTTCTCAGATGTACGAGGATAAACTTGATATGCTTAAGCTGATGTGCATATATAATGTAGCATCCAATGCAGAAAGCGATTACAGCGAGAAAATATCAGTACTGCAGGAAGAAAGAAGTCGATATGAGGATGCACTTGTTAATCCTATTTCGGTTGTGAGTGCGACTGAATCCGGATATTTTACCTCTGTTGTAGATGGCTATGAATCTCAGCTTAGCATAGACGGAATCGGTAATTTGACAGTCGAAAAAATTAATGAAATAATCGCTTCCCCAACAAACACGGAATCGATTGAACCTTCTGTTATAGGAAAGGTGTTCAGCGATTATACCTGGAAGCTCGTAGGAGTTATAAACACTCCGGATAGATATTTTGTCAATCAAAGCTTTAACATCACTTTTTCGTCCATTAATAAAACTTATAAGGGATATGTAGAAAGTATAAATCTCACTGGCAACGGAAACGAAGCTATAATTGTGATAAGCTGTGAGGAAATGGATGCTGAAATTGCTGCATTGAGAGTTGTTGATGCTGAAATTCTTTTCGGCGAGTATACTGGTGTTAAGGCTCCAAGAAGTGCCATTAGATTTCAGGGTTCAGATAAGGGCGTGTACGTTCTTGAAGGCGAAAAAATGATATTCAAAAAGCTTAAAGTTATTTATGAGGGCGATAACTATGTTCTTTCAGAGTATACGTCCGACGATGAATATCTTAAGCTTTATGACAGAGTTTTGCTTGATCCGGTTCCAACAGTGACTGTTTCTGACGAAAATGATGATAAAAATCAGCCGGAAGATACTGAAAACTCTGTTCCAAACGTATAAAATCAAAGTTTTAAGAGAGTTTTTTTTCGCTACATCTTGACAACTACGCTAAATATAAGATAATATAGTAGTGTGGATAAGCTTTAAGTTAGTATCTATTTATATATTTTGTACGGAGGATTGATTATGAGCTTTTTAGATTCCATTAAGAACTTCATCATTTCTGAAGAAGATGATGAGAACTATCAGCCTTTGGTTGATGAACAGACAGAAACCGTTGATGTCGCCGAAGAAAGAAGAAACCGTGAGGTTAAGTTTAACACAACCGCAACTGTTCAGATTGTTCTTTCAAGGCCTACTGATTTCTCAGAGGTCAAGGCAATTGGAGACGATTTGAATCACCAGAAAACAGTTCTGCTGAATCTTGAGCTTGTTAAAGCTGAGGATGCAAAAAGGATTATGGACTTTCTTTCAGGTGTTGCCTATGCAAACGGTGCTACCATAAAAATGACTGCACAGAAGACTTTTGTGATCATGCCCAAAAATGTCGGATTCAGCGGCGTTGACCTTATGAGCGAGCTTGAGTCCGGTGGCTACAGCTTTCAATGAACAATGCTAAAATTCTCTCTTCAATCACAGATGAAGAGAGAGTTTTAACACGTCATATTATCGATCTAGCAAAGCAGTCAGAGCAGACCGGAAGGGCAAGGTTTTCAAATTTCCTTGATGAGCGTCAGCATGTACTGTGCGAAGCTGTACTAGAAAAAGAAGGCTATGAAAATTATACCTTTCTTGGCGGGTATGACGCCGCAGTCAGAACAGCAATTGTGTTTCATGGGATCAGGGAGCAAACGCCGTTTACTCCAGTTGTATTCAATTACCGACGGTCGGACAAGCTTTCACACCGAGATTTTTTAGGCTCTCTGATGGCTCTTGATATTAAGCGTGAAATGATAGGGGATATCCTTGTGTCCGAAGGAAGATCTGTGGTTTTCATTATGAACAGCGTTTTACAGACTGTTTCAGATATTACAAAAATCGGTAGGTGCGGTGTTAGGCTAAGTTTAGATTTTACTCAGAATGTTGTACCTGTTCAGGAATTTGATACAATTTGTGCAACGGTTCAGTCACTGAGGCTGGACTCGGTTCTTTCAAATGCACTAAAAACTTCGAGGGAAAAGGTGCAGAAACTTATAAGAGCAAAGGGAGTTGTGTTGAACCATATAGAGGTCTTTGAGTCGAGCGCAGAGGTCTGCGAGGGAGACGTTTTTTCTGTTCGTGGATATGGAAAGTATATTCTCAGCAAAGTGGGTGGAGTCTCAAAGAAGGACAGAACATTTATTACTATAAGCAAGTTTAAATAGCATTTAGCTTTATAATATATACTGGAAAGAAAAGGAGGATTGGCATGAACCCTAAGGATATTGCTTCAAAAAAATTTGAAAAGGGCTTCGGCTATAAACAAGATGAGGTTGACGCTTATCTGAAGGAGGTTGCCATTGCATTGGCGACCACTATGAAAGATAAAGAGGAGAACGAGGCCAAAATAGTGAAGCTTGTTGAAAAGATAAACGAATACAGAAGTGACGAAGACGCTATAAGAGACGCTTTGCTTGTTGCGCAGAAGCAGGGCAACCGAATTATCGCAGCGGCAAAGGAAGAAGCCGCAAAGATAATTTCAGATGCTCAAGTTAAGCGCGATTCGCTTCTTGCTGAGATTTCTAATGACTGTGAGGCTTTGAAGCGCTCTCAGATAGAGAAGATTGCAGTTGCTATAAAAGAGGAAAACGACAAATATAACGCAGTTGTAGCTGCATCAAAGACGCAGACTGAGCTTCAAACGGATAAGCTTAACAAATTGAAAGTCGAGGTAAGCGACTTTAAAAAGAAGCTGCTTATAATTCTTGATGAGCAGATAAAGATTGCCAACTCGCTTCCTGAATTGAGCGAAGAGGAAATAAACAAAATTGTAAGCGGTCAGATCAGGCCTGCCGCTCCGGTTCAGTCTGCGGCTCAAGAGAAAAGGCCGGTTCAGAAGGCAGAGTCGGCAGTAGGCGTTAAACCCATTGATGCCACAAAGACGGCAGTCTCGCCAGCCGGTGAGGCGCAGAAAACTATGACCAACGATAAGATGAAAAACGTTCCGGCTTTCAGCTTTAGCGACGGACACAGAAAGCAAGAATTTTCTGCAAGCGAGCTGAAATTCGGTCAGAACCAGAATAACAATAAGAAATAATCAGAATTAGAGGTAACGTAAGTATGGATTACAACAAGACTCTGAATCTTCCGGAAACAGAGTACCCGATGAGAGGAAATCTTCCAGTCAAAGAGCCTGTAATGCTTGAAAGCTGGGACAATGAGCAGCTTTACAAAAAGATACTTGAAAGGAACGATGGCAAACCCTCATATGTTCTGCATGACGGCCCTCCGTATGCGAACGGAGATATACACCTTGGAACAGCGCTCAATAAGGTTTTAAAGGATATCATTGTTAAGCAGAAGAATATGTCTGGCTATAGGGCAAACTATGTTCCCGGCTGGGATACACATGGTCTGCCTATTGAGCTTAAAGCTATGAAGTCTATAGGTGTGGAAGACGGCGCAATCCCTCCTTTAGAGCTTAGAAAGCACTGCCGAGAATTTGCTCTTTCTTTTGTTGAAAGCCAGAAGCAGCAGTTTAAGAGACTTGGGGTTTTAGGCGATTTCGATAATCCATATCTGACACTTAAGCCTGAATTTGAAGCAAGACAGGTAGAAGTATTCGGAGAAATGATAAAGCGCGGATACATCTACAAGGGCCTGAAGCCTGTTTACTGGTGCCCAGAGTGCCAGACTGCTCTTGCAGAAGCAGAAATCGAGTATCAGGATGATCCATGCTATTCTGTTTATGTTAAGTTCAACGTTGTCGATGATAATGGAATTTTGACGGCACTTGGCCTTGATCTTAAAAACACTTATTTTGTAATTTGGACAACAACTACTTGGACGTTGCCCGGCAACCTTGCTATATGCCTAGGCCCTGACTATGAATATACCGTTGTTAAAGCAAATGGTGAAAACTATATAATGGCGCGCGAGCTTATTGAGCCTACCCTTAAAGCTGCCGGAATAGAAGAGTATGAAACCGTCGGCTCATTCACCGGCAAGGAACTTGAATACTGCAAGGCTCAGCATCCGTTTATGCCGAGAACATCGCTTGTTATTGTTGGCGACCATGTAACGCTTGAAAGCGGTACAGGCTGCGTTCATACTGCTCCCGGCTACGGTGTTGATGACTTTGAAGTCTGCAAGAAGTACCCGGAGCTTGGAATAGTCGTCGGCGTTGACGGCCACGGCGTTCTTACTGAGCAGTCGGGAATGTTTGTCGGCCTTAAAACCGACGATGCCAACAAAGTTATAGCAAAGCACCTTGTTGAAACCAACAATATGTTTGCAACCGAGAAGATACTCCACCAGTACCCTCACTGCTGGAGATGCAAGTCACCAATACTTTTTAGAGCTACCGAGCAGTGGTTCTGTTCCGTTAAGGATTTCAGAGATGAAACTGTCAGGGCAATAGAAGACGTTGAGTGGATTCCAGCTTGGGGCGAAGATAGGATTAAGGGCATGGTGCTTGACCGCTCTGACTGGTGCATTTCCCGCCAGAAGATCTGGGGCGTACCCATCCCGATTGTATACTGTAAAGACTGCCACAAGCCGATTGTGAATGACGATACCATTAACGCAATCTCAGAGCTGTTTAGGCGTGAAGGCTCTGATGCTTGGTGGAAGTATGACGCAAAGGATATTATTCCAGAAAATGTTAAATGTGAATGTGGCTGTACCGAGTTTGAAAAAGAGACAGACATCATGGATGTTTGGTTTGACTCCGGCGTTACTCATACCGCAGTTTTGGATCAGAGAGATGGCCTTTCGTCTCCAGCAGATCTTTATCTTGAAGGCGCTGACCAATATAGAGGATGGTTCCAGTCATCACTTCTTACCTCTGTTGTCATCAACGGAAGAGCGCCCTATAAGGCTGTCTGCACTCATGGTTGGGTTGTTGACGGAGAAGGCAAAACTATGCATAAGTCGCTCGGAAACGGCATCGAACCAAAGGAAATTTATGATAAGAATGGTGCTGACATTTTAAGACTTTGGGTAGCTTCGAGCGATTATCATTCCGATATAAGAATATCCAAGCCGATTTTAGCACAGCTCTCCGAAGCATATAAGAAAATAAGAAACACTGCAAGATATATCTTGGGTAACCTTTCCAATCAGGGAGGTTTCGATCTGGACAAGGACGGCATTGCTTATGAAAACATGGAAGAGCTTGATAAGTGGGCAATAATGCGCCTTGATAACCTTATTGACAAGGTAAACGATGCTTATAATGCTTTTGATTTCCACATTGTATTCCATGCTATCCACAACTTTTGCGTTGTCGACATGTCTAACTTCTATCTCGATATCATAAAGGACAGACTTTACTGCGAAAAGTCTGAGAGTGCATTAAGAAGAAGCGCGCAGACAGCTATGTATAGAATTCTTTCTGCGATAGCGCGCCTTGTTGCCCCGATTCTTTCCTTCACTGCCGATGAAATATGGTCGTATATGAACCACTGCGCAAGTGAGAATCCGGAAAGCGTATTCTTAAACGATATGCCCGAAAAGTCAGGTATGACATACAGTGATGAATTTGTCTCAAAGTGGGATTATATCTACAACTTGAGGGTTGATGCTAAGAAGGCGCTTGAACTCAAGCGCGCCGATAAAGTTATAGGCTCTTCATTGGAAGCTGATCTTGTTATTGCTGCCGGTGACGATTATGACAAGCTTGTTAATATCAAGGATATTCTTCCAACAGTGTTCATAGTATCTAAGGTAGATATCGAAAAAGCTGCCGGCGGTGAATACAATGGTGAAACCACAGGCCTTGGATTTACCGTTAAGAAGGCTTCCGGCAGGAAGTGCGAGCGTTGCTGGATCTATTCGGATGAGGTTGGTAACTCTGCAGATCATCCAACACTTTGCAAGCGCTGCGCCCATACTGTTGGCACAGAACACTGATTGACAATATATATTGTTCGTCTGCCGCAGACGTTAGGCGGCAGACGGGCATTATTGCATTAAAGGAGCGGTTTGATTGCTGATAATTTCATTGCTGCTTGTTTTGGCGCTGACCGGCGCAGACCAGCTGATAAAATACCTGATTGTTCTGAACTTTGAAGAGTGCCATGGATATCTTAAAAGTTACTATACTTTTTCAATAGGCAGCTTTGACGTTTTCAGCATTACGCATATAAGAAACAAAGGAGCCGGCTGGAGCATTCTTGAAGGACATACGGTGCTGCTTATTGCATCTACTTCGATAGTTATGGCGGCGATTCTTATTTATGTTATCGCCAAACGAAATACCATGCCAAAGTTTGAAACTTTGTGCTTAAGTTTCATTTTAGCCGGAGGCATCGGGAACCTTATCGACAGGATAAGAACAATAGCAGATCCGGATTTTGGTGGAGTTATAGATTACATCAATCTTGAATTTATGAACTTTCCGGTCTTCAATTTTGCTGATATCTGTGTTGTAATCGGCGGAATAGGATTCTGCATATTCTGCATATTTTCTGAGTATAAAGACAGCAAAAAGCGCAAGCTAAACAAGGTAAATGCCGGCAAACTCGGTAACAGCGGTGGAAACCATGCTTAACTGCGTGTTCAATGCCGACGAGGAAGACGCTGGAGCAAGAATAGACAAATGGCTTTCCGAACAGACTGATATTGACCTCACACGCTCTGCAGTTGCAAGACTCATCGAATCCGATAAAGTTTTTGTCAACGGCAGTACTGTGAATAAGAGCTATAAAATTTCGGCGGATGATACTATAAAGGTTGAGATTCCTGACCCAGTTGAGCTTGACGTTCTGCCGGAGGATATTCCGCTTGACATTGTGTATGAGGACAAGTACCTTTTAGTTATAAATAAGCCGCAGGGAATTGTAGTTCATCCTGCTGTGGGAAATTATACTGGCACGCTTGTAAATGCCCTTCTGTACAGGTATAAAGATGAGCTTTCGGGAATAAACGGCGTTATCCGTCCCGGAATAGTTCACAGAATAGACAAAAACACAAGCGGTCTTTTGATTGTCGCAAAAACAGACAAGGCACATTTAGGGCTTGCTGATCAGATAAAGGTCCATAGCTTTACACGCGAATATGATGCTATCTGTATTGGCAGATTCAAGGACAAAATCGGCACTGTTGACGCTCCTATCGGCAGAGACAAGCGCGATCGAAAAAAAATGTGCGTGACACAGACAAATTCAAAGAACGCTGTTACTCATTACGAAGTGCTAGAAGAGATGGGAAACTACTCATATGTCAGATTCAGGCTTGAAACCGGAAGAACTCACCAGATAAGAGTTCACTGTGCATATTTAGGGCATCCGATTCTGGGCGACGATGTTTACGGAAAGCCGTATCAAGGCTGTAAAGGGCAATGCCTTCACGCAAGGAAAATAGGTTTTGTTCACCCCATATCGGATGAATATCTCGAATTTACAAGCGAACTGCCGGAGTATTTTACTAAACTTCTTGAAAAGCTGAGGAAAACATGAATTATAAGGATACAATTTTTGTTACAGATATGGACGGCACGCTTCTTTCAAAGGATAAGACCGTTTCAGAGAGGAATCTTAAGCTTATAAGGGAGTATCAGGCACAGGGCGGTTTGTTTGGAGTTGCCACAGGCAGGCCTATTCACACCACTACACGTTATCTTGAAATAATAAAACCGGATTTGCCGCTCATTCTTTATAATGGCTGCATTGTTTATGATCACAAATCAGAGAGAATCGTTAATGCAACATATCTGCCGGAATGCGCAAGCGATATCCTTAAAGACATTTTTGCAAAATACCCGGGCATTGCTCCGGAAATATTCACCTTCGAGGGACAATACTATCTAAATTTAAACGACGCAGAAAAGTGGCATCACGAAATCCTTCAAGTCAGCTACATAAAAAAGAATTCCGGCGATGAGGTAACCGAGCCTTGGTGTAAGCTTTTGTTTGCAGACAGTGAGGGAACCATAAGTGAGCTTTGCGAATATGTCAAAAAGTTTGACGGTATGGGCGTGAGGTTCGTAAGATCCTGCCCGTTTTTTCTGGAGCTTTTGCCGGATGGCGTTTCTAAGGGAAGTGCTCTAAAAAGCATGTGTAAAGTCGATTCGCTTGTCAAACTTGTTGAAAGCAGAAAGATTGTCTCTGTGGGCGACTATGATAACGATATTGAGATGCTCAAAGCATCTGATATAAGCTTCTGCCCGGCAAATTCTCAGCCGGAGGTTATGAAGGCATCATATTGCGTTCTTAACAGCTCCTGTGATGAAGATGCTATAGCTGAAGCACTTGAAGCATTAAAAAAACTATAATTTATGGAGGTACCACTATGGATGAATTACTTAAGAAGCAGCTTCAAATCACTGCTTGCAAGGTAAGAATGGGTATTATCGAGGGCATATATAATGCTAAGAGCGGTCATCCAGGCGGCTCTTTGTCTATTGCCGACGTTATGACCTATCTTTACTTTGCAAAAATGAATATCTATCCCGATAATCCCAAGCTTCCTGATAGAGACAGATTTGTACTTTCAAAGGGACATACCGCTCCTGCACTTTACTCTACCTTGGCGAACAGGGGATTCTTCCCGGTTGAAGAGCTTAAAGGCCTTCGTCACATAGGCTCAATTTTGCAGGGGCATCCTGATATGAAACACATTCCAGGCGTTGATATGTCTTCCGGTTCGCTGGGACAGGGCATTTCTGCAGCCTGCGGCATGGCGCTTTCTGCTAAACTTACAAGTGATACTTATAAGGTTTATGCTATTCTCGGCGACGGCGAAATCGAAGAGGGCCAAGTGTGGGAGGCTGCAATGTTCGCAGCCCACAACAAGCTTGACAATCTTGTTGCCATAGTCGACAACAACGGCCTGCAAATCGACGGTAAGATTTCTGATGTTTGCTCTCCTTATCCGATAACCGAAAAATTTGCGGCATTCGGCTGGCACGTTATAACTATGGATGCTCATGATTTCGACAGTATCGAGGCATCTTTCAACGAGGCCGAAACGGTTGTAAACCAGCCTGTTGCAATAATTATGTCCAGCACAAAGGGCAAGGGTGTTTCGTTTATGGAAAATCAAGTTTCATGGCATGGCACTGCGCCTAATGCAGAACAGTATGAGCAAGCTATGAGCGAGCTTAAGGCTCAGCTTGCAGAATTGGAGGGTTAATAAACATGGCTGATATGATTAAAAAGGCTACCAGAGAGAGCTACGGCGAAGCTTTAGCCGAGCTTGGAGATAAGTATGAAAATCTTTACGTTTTGGACGCTGACCTTGCTGCGGCCACCAAAACCGGCATCTTCAAGAAAAAATTTCCCGACAGACATATAGACTGCGGCATTGCAGAAGCAAATATGATGGGTGTTGCCGCCGGACTTGCCACTACCGGAAAGATACCGTTCGCATCGTCTTTTGCAATGTTTGCTGCCGGAAGAGCTTTTGAAATTGTAAGAAATTCCATAGGTTACCCTCATCTCAACGTCAAGATAGGCGCGACTCACGCTGGCATTTCGGTCGGTGAAGACGGTGCAACTCACCAGTGCAACGAGGATATTGCCCTTATGCGTACTATCCCAGGTATGACCGTTATCAATCCTGCCGACGATGTTGAAGCAAGAGCTGCTGTTGAGGCCGCTATAAACTACAATGGCCCTGTTTATATGCGCTTTGGAAGGCTTGCAACACCTGTTTTCAACGATAAGGAAACTTACAAATTTGAGCTTGGCAAGGGTGTTCAGCTTGTTGACGGAAGCGATGTTACAATCATTGCAACCGGTCTTATGGTTTATGAATCAATGGTTGCCGCTGAGGCTCTTAAGGCCGAGGGAATTAGTGCAAGAGTTATCAACATCCACACCATCAAGCCAATTGATGTGGAAATCATCACCAAGGCCGCCCGCGAGACGGGGCTTATAGTTACTGCTGAGGAGCACAGCGTAATAGGTGGCTTGGGCTCTGCCGTATGCGATGTTGTCTGCGCTAATTGCCCAGTTAAAGTTGTTAAGATAGGTGTGAATGACGTCTTTGGTTATTCAGGACCTGCTGCTGCACTCCTTAAGGAATTCGGTCTTTGCTCTGAAAACGTTGTAAAGGTTGTCAGGGAAGCTGTCAAGAACAAATAACTCTATAAAATGTAATTAATGCTTTTGAATATTCACTTTCCGTCCCGGAATATCATAGAATGATTATTATACAACGCACTTATTTTTCAGGCTAAAGCGATTCATAAACTTTAGCCTGAATAAGTTTCATAATTTCCGGGAACGGGAGGGAATATTTTGCGTAGATATACTGATAATAAAAAATCAAGATTTTCAATAAGCTGTTTGAACACTTCAAACGTATTTTTAATAGCTTTGATAGTTCTGCTGGCAGCAACCGCCGTTATGATAAACCGTTCACTTAAGCCGGTTGTAATGTCAATGGCAAAGCAAAAAGGAACCTTGGCTGTTTCAAAGACTGTGAATGAAGCCGTAACCGAGACGTTTGAAGATGATGGCATTGGTTATTCCGACCTTGTGTCGCTGAGTTATAATGATTCCGGCTTTGTAACCTCTGCCGAGTATAATGCAAGCAGAATAAACAGACTTAAGCTTGAAATAAGTGAAAGGCTTATTAAAGGTCTTGATAAGTTAAGCGTAAGCAAAATCAAAATCCCGCTTGGAAGCGTTACGCAGGATGTAAGTCTGAGTGGCAAAGGCCCTGGGCTAAGGATAAGAATAGAGCAGGCTTCAGTGCCGGATATTCAACTAATATCATCATTTGAATCCGTGGGAATTAACACTGTTAAGCATGATGTAATTCTTCGTGTCAGAGTTGACAGCAAGGTTTATCTTCCTCCTGCTGAGGACAGTTTCAGCTTTACACAGGATTTTGTTATTGCCCAGACCATCATAATCGGAAACATTCCGGAAGGATACGCTTCTATAGGATAGTCATGTTTAAAGAAAGGCACGGTAAAGTTCGAAATGGATATTCAATCTGCTCGGGAAAGAGTTGCCGAGCTTACAAAAATCATTGATTACCATTCAAGAAAATATTATGTTGAAGATAACCCAGAGATAGAGGATTATGAGTTCGACGCGATCATGCAGGAATTAAAAGCTCTCGAAGCTGATTTTCCTGAACTCGTAACACCTTACTCTCCAACGCAAAGGGTTGGAGGAACACCCGTTTCTGGATTTGCTAAGGTTACTCATAAGGTTCAGATGGGCAGTTTGCAAGATGTTTTTTCGTTTGCGCAGGTAGAAGAGTTTGTGAAACGCATTAAGGAAGAAATTCCGGAGCCTTTCTTTACCGTTGAGCCTAAAATAGACGGCTTGTCAGTGTCCTTGGAATACCGGAACGGTGAGCTGACAAGGGGTTCGACAAGGGGAGACGGCTTTGTCGGCGAAGACGTCAGCGCTAATATTAAAACAATAAACTCTATTCCATTGAAATTTTCTGATGCTCCTAACTTTTTAGAAGTCCGCGGAGAGGTTTATATGCCTCGATCGGTGTTCTATAAGCTATCGCAAGAGATGGAACTAAACTCCGAACAACCTTTTAAGAACCCGCGAAATGCGGCTGCCGGGTCTTTGCGCCAGAAGGATTCAAAGATAGCTGCTAAACGAAAGCTGGATATATTTGTATTTAATGTTCAACAGGCTGAAGGCATTAAGTTTGATTCACATAAACAGTCGCTGGATTACCTTAAGGCTCATGGCTTTAAGGTGATTCCAGAATACAAGCTTGTTAAGCGCTGTGAAGAAATCAAGGCGATAATTGATGACATAGGCGAGCGGAGATACAGCCTGCCGTACGACATCGACGGCGTTGTAATAAAGCTGGACAGCCTTGCTTTAAGAGAGCAGATTGGATATACTTCTAAGGTGCCGAAGTGGGCGGTAGCGTATAAGTTTCCGCCGGAAGAAAAGCAAACTAAGCTTACAAACATTGAAGTAAGCGTCGGAAGAACCGGTGCAATCACTCCGGTGGCGGTCTTCGAACCGATTCTGCTTGCCGGTACAAGCGTTTCAAGGGCAACTTTGCACAATCAGGATTTTATCGATGAGCGCAGTATTTCAATCGGCGATATTATAACTGTGCGCAAAGCTGGGGATATTATTCCCGAGGTTTTAGGGGTTGCCCGGAAGTGCGGGGATGAGGCAGGCTTTAAGCTTCCATCAAAATGTCCTGTATGCGGAGCAGAGGCTGTCAGAGAAGAAGGGGAAAGCGCATTAAGATGCCCAAATATTGAATGCCCCGCACAGGTTCTGCGTTCGATTATTTACTTTGTCTCAAAGCCTGCTATGAATATTGACGGTTTTGGTCCGGCAGTCGCTCAAGCTTTGTATGAAAAAGGCCTTGTTAAAACTGTGCCTGATATATACAGGCTTACGGTTGAGGACATTATGACGCTTGAAGGCTTTAAGGAAAAATCGGCCGCAAAGCTGATCAATTCAATAATTAAGTCGAAATCAAATACGCTTGACAGGCTTATTTGCGGCTTAGGAATAAGGAACGTCGGTTCAGCTTCCTGCAAGCTACTGTGTGAACGATTCGGAAACATTGATAATATCATTTCTGCAAATATTGAAGAAATAGTAACTATAGATGGCTTTGGTGAGCTTACAGCCGAAACAGTGTATAAAACCCTTTCCGAACCGCATATGGTAAAAACTATAAACGAACTTAAGGAGCTAGGAGTAAACACTGAATACGAGACTTCAAGAAAATCTGACAAGCTCTCGGGCTTGAGCTTTGTTATTACCGGTACTCTGACCAATTACTCACGGGATGATATGAAGGCATTGATTGAGGCTCATGGAGGCGTTGTAAAATCATCAGTTTCCAAAAAGACAAGTTACCTTATTGCCGGTGTTGATGCCGGTTCCAAGCTTACAAAGGCACAGGAATTGGGAATAAAAATAGTTGATGAAACCGAATTGTTACAAATGATTCAATAAAGAAAGGTAGACTGACAGCATGAAAAAAGCAAATATTGATATCAAGCACATAGCAAAGCTTGCACGACTCCGCATTGAAGACAGCGAGCTTGAACGCTATGAAAGAGAAATGACCGACATAATCAAGATGGTTGAAGCAATGCCTGAAATCAACGAAGAGCTTATTGTAGACCCCAACAATGCTATGGCTCTGCGAGAGGATAAACTTTCGGAGGACAGGCTTTCAAGGGATGTTATGCTGAAGAACGCACCAAAGGTGGTTGCTGGATGCGTAGTGGTTCCCAAAATAGTTGAATAAAGAGGTGACGGATTTTGAATATTTACGAATATAAAGCATATGAACTTAGCGATATGCTCAGAAAAAAGGAAATATCCTCAGTCGAGCTTACGAACTCGGTTTTTGACAGGATAGAAAGCGTTGAGCCAAAGGTTGAGGCATACCTGACACTGAATAAGGAAGCTGCATTAGAATCCGCCGCCGATGTTGATAAAAAAATAGCTGACGGTGAGGAACTTTCAAGCCTAGCAGGAATCCCGATAGGTGTTAAGGATAATATTTCAACAGCCGGATTGCGCACAACCTGCGCTTCAAAAATGCTCGAAAACTATGTTCCTGTGTTTAATGCAACCGTTGTGGACAAGCTTTTGTCTGGCGGTTCGGTCATCACCGGCAAACTGAATATGGACGAATTTGCTATGGGTTCGTCAACCGAGAATTCATATTTTAAAAAAACCTGCAATCCATTTGATACAAGCTGTGTTCCAGGCGGTTCATCAGGCGGTTCTGCTGCAGCGGTTGCTTCAGGCGAGGCTGTTTTAGCGCTTGGCTCGGATACAGGCGGCTCTATAAGGCAGCCTGCTTCACTCTGCGGCGTTGTGGGCCTTAAGCCTACATACGGCAGTGTTTCAAGATACGGTCTTGTTGCATTTGCTTCGTCCTTAGATCAGATAGGTCCTTTGGGGAGATGCGTCAAGGATGTTGCCATGCTGAACGACGTCATTTGTGGTCACGATAGGATGGACGCGACAAGCGTCAACCGCAGCCATGCTTCTTCGTATAAAGCACTTACAGGCGATATCAGCGGCCTGAGAATCGGAATTCCCAAGGAGTATTTCGGAAACGGCATAGCTTCTGAAGTCAAGAATTCGGTCATGAGCGCCGTTAACGACCTTGTAAAGTGCGGAGCAACTGCTAAGGAGATATCTCTCTCGTCAACCGACTATGCGCTTTCAGCATATTATATTATCGCATGTGCAGAAGCTTCATCGAACCTAGCCAGATTTGACGGCGTTAAGTATGGCTATAGATGTGCAAATCCAGAAAACCTTCTTGATATGTATGAAAGAACCAGAAGTGAAGGTTTTGGACGTGAAGTTAAGAGAAGAATTATTTTAGGAACCTTCGTTCTTAGCTCGGGATATTTCGACGCTTATTATAAGAAAGCAAAGCTTATGCAAAACAGAATCAAGGCTGAATTTGATTCTGCATTCGGAGATGTCGATGTTATCATAACACCGACTTCGCCCTATGAAGCTTTCAAATTCGGCGACAAAATTAACGATCCGCTTGCTATGTATTCAGCGGATATCTGCACCATAACCGTAAATATTGCGGGGCTTCCTGCTGTCAGCGTTCCCTGCGGATACTCAAAGTCAGGACTTCCATACGGCATGCAGATAATAGGCAGAAGATTCGATGAGCCAACACTTCTCAACGCCGCTTACGCGCATGAGATTTGCTTCGGCGGATTCAGATCACCTAAGCTTTAATTCGGGAGGGGATAGCTATGATAAAAGGATATGAGGTTGTTGTAGGCTTGGAGGTTCACGCCGAGCTTAACACCGCGACTAAAATATATTGCAGCTGCAAGAACTCCTTCGGCTTGGAGGTAAACACTCAAGTCTGCCCAATATGTATGGGTATGCCGGGAACCTTGCCGACTCTGAATGAAAAGGTAGTTGAGTATGCAATAAAGATGGGTCATGCGCTCAACTGCGGAATAAACAGAATCTGCAAGCAGGACAGAAAAAATTATTTCTACCCTGACCTTCCTAAATCCTATCAGATATCTCAGGCTGATATTCCGCTCTGCCACGATGGTTATCTGGATATTATTATTAATGGCGAGGTTAAAAGGATAGGCGTTGAAAGAATTCATATTGAAGAGGACGCCGGAAAGCTTCTTCATTCAGATAAATTTGACGGCTCTTTGGTAGACTTCAACCGATGCGGCGTTCCGTTGATAGAGATTGTTTCGAGGCCGGATATGCGCGGCTCTGAGGAAGCAAAAGCCTATCTTGAAACAATTAAGTCTATACTTAAATACATTGATATTTCCGACTGCAAAATGCAGGAAGGCTCTATCAGGTGTGATGTAAATGTTTCGGTTCATAAGCCGGGAGAGCCGTTTGGCACTCGCAGTGAGATGAAGAACGTAAACAGCTTCTCCGCAGTAGTAAGAGGAATCGATTATGAAGCCAACCGCCAGATAGAGGTGCTTGAGTCCGGCGGAAAGATAACCCAGGAAACCCTCAGATGGGACGATGCCAAGGGCGAAAGCATTCCGATGCGCTCTAAGGAAGACACTCAGGATTACAGATACTTCCCAGAGCCTGACCTGCTTACAATTGTTGTCCCGGAAGAAAAGGTACAATATCTTAAGGAAACCCTGCCTGAGCTTCCAAATGCACGAATCATGAGATATATTAGTGATTACGGCCTTTCCCATGCTGACGCTTCTATGATAGTTGACGTTGTTGAAAAGGCAAAGTTCTTTGATGAATGCTTAAGGCTCGGCTGCAAATCTCCCAAGATGGCTGCTAACTGGATCCTTGGCGAGATATCCAAGCTTATGAATATGGGAAGAACAATAGAGGAAATCAAGGTTACTCCCGAAAAATTAGTTGATATAATCAACTATATTTTTGACGGAAAGATTTCAAATGCTTCAGGCAAGGTGATTTTTGACGCTATTGTTGAAAGCGGTGCGGACGTCGATAAGGTTATTGAGGAAAAATCTCTTGCTCAGGTATCCGATACTTCCGCTTTAGAGGAACTCGCAAAGAAGGTTCTCGCCGAAAATGAAAAGTCTGTCAATGATTATAAAAATGGCAAGACTAATGCTCTTGGCTATCTTGTAGGGCAGTGCATGAAGGCTTCAAAGGGCAAAGCCAATCCCGGAGCTATTAAGGAAATAATACTTAAATATCTTGAATAAATAAACAAGCGTGCAGTCTCAGCGAGCTGCACGCTTGTTTTTCTGAAATTGGTATGTAAAAGATATCACGCTCATCCCTGCAACGCAGAGCAGTGGAACAATGCTGCCGGACTGAGAAATAATTATGTTTGTTTTATCAGAGGATGCCGGCAAATATCTTTGAACGAGCATATAAAATGCCCCAGAGAACAAAGCTGTGAGCGCAAGCCTTGCCGGCATTGCAAGATAAAACTTTTTTAGGCTTAGCGTGGAGCCTACAAGGCTTTTTATCTGAATATGAACACATATTCCGCCAAAGGCAAGCAGAACTGTAATAATAACAAAGTCTAAAAACCCTGCGCATTTCAGCTTTGCAACGCTTGATATTTCGAGAGCGGAATTGAGTATTGGTATATCGGCAGTTGTCGGAATTGCGGCGTTGAGTATTGCAATTATTGCTGAGAAGAATATTATTGACGAACAAACTGTCAGCATAGCATGCGATGCAGATACTACAGATGATGTTACGCAGTCGGTAAAGGAACGTCTATATTCATCTTCATCTTGAGGACATTTCCCCATAAAGCTTTTAGAAAAGAATATTAACAATAAAAAATTCGCGGCAAAAACCGCCCCGACGGATGCATAACCTAAGAGACTGCTTTTAAAAACCGATGTGCTTATAATTCCAAGGCAGAAAGCCGGTCCCGAAGCAAAACAACAGCACATAGCGTTTTCGGCCTTGGATTTGGTTAACTGCTTTTTATCCGCCATTTCCTTTAAAATCTTGGCACCTATTGGATATCCGCCGATATTTCCGAGAATAAAAGCCACTAGAATGGAGGGATTTATTCTAAAAACAGACAATGCCTTTTTAACTCCAATATTGTTAACGGCTGTCGATGAAAGCACACACATAACAAAAAGTGAAGGAACTATTGTAAAAGCGCATGATCTTACGGCATTTATAACAGATGCTTTAACATCATCTATGTATATGACCGAAAGAGCCATAAAAGTGCAGATAACGATTCCTTCGAGCGCTTCTGAAAGAGCCTCGCTGTATTTTGATAGATTTTTCATATAAACGGCGTCCCGTCCTTTATTTTTTCTTAAATAATTCTATGCAGAAAAATGCCACAGTATAATTAAACTGAAGACTTTATTGAAAGGACGCGCTGAAATGAACATTAAAGGCCAGTTTTTTGACAAATTAAAGCAATTAACATATTACGATTCCTATGTTACTGTATGCGGAAACAGTGAGGTGCTTATTGAGAATATATCCAATGTTTACGATTGTAACGAAATGATGGCGCGAGTGAAATCCGGTGGAAAGGATATAGTTGTGTGGGGGACGGGATTAAAAATAAACAACTATGTGAACAATACCTGTATAATTAGAGGAAAGATAACTTCTATTGAAATAATATCGGGAGGAGCTGTTGAGTAATGAGCTTTATCGGTGGCTTGGGCAGATTCGATGCGCGAATCGAAGGCTTTGATTCATCGAAAGTGGTATCATGTGTATCAAAGCTGCCAAATATAATATCACTCAACACAGACGGCGATGCTGTTTGCGTCACGCTTCCTTTTTGGTACAGAAAAAGGTTGGAGGATATTGCTCTATCATGCCAGAGCATTGTAACAATAGAACGGAAAAAAGGCATTGTTTACCTTCTCTCAGGTTATATCCGTCGTTTCGGAATAATAGCAGGCGCGGTATTTTGCATTGCCACCTGTATTCTGCTTTCCAATATCGTTTTTGATATACGAGTAGTAGGCGCGGGAAGTGAAGAGATTGAAGAAACTGTTAAGGAAATACTTGCGCAAGAGGGAATAAAAGCAGGCTGCTATATTCCATCAGTTAATTTTCTTTCAGTTCAGGCAAAGCTTTTTAATATTTCACCGAACATATCATGGGTTTCGATAGGTCATAGTGGATCTGTGGTCACGGTTAACATAAGTACACCGACAAGCAGAGTGCAGACTGATGAGGGCAGGATTCCATGCAATATTGTTGCTTCTCATGATGGCATGATAGTCAGTGCAAACGTTTTGGTTGGAGAATTAACTGTTTTGATCGGCGACGGCGTAAAAAAAGGCGATATACTTGTAAGCGGAATAGTAGATAACAATAACGGAACTGCATATTACCGGCATTCTATAGCAAAGATAATAGCACAGTATGAAGAAAAGGTGATATTTGAGCAGCAGCTTTTTGACAAAACAGAGGCTGATGGCAACACTGTATATAGAAAAAGCCTGTGCTTTTTTGAATATGAAATTCCAATTCCAGGCTTTAAGGTCCCAAGCCAGAACGCAAGGATTTCAGAGGATTATACGCCGATAATGCTGTTCGGACTTAAGCTTCCGGTTGGAGTTAAAACTACCGCTTATACAGAGCTGATAACTAAAAACAAAATATTCACTGTGGAAAGCGCAGAAGAGATCCTTCAAAAACGGCTTGATACATATGAGAAAAATCTTATAGGAGATTTAGAAATAGTACAGAGGAATATCAGTTTCGAAGTAAATGACGATACAGTAAGATTGACGGCGAATTATGTTTTAAAAGGAAATATAGCTAGGGAAAGCCCGATTTTTGTAGATGACAAAGAAATAAATTGATAAATGGATTGTCAATTTTACCTGCAAAAAGCTATTATCATCAGCAAAACTATTGAATTTCTTATAAATATCTGATATAATTTATGTGGATCATAATATTATTTCAGAAAGGAACACTTAAAATATATGTCTGAAAAATCATTGGTTGTAACAAACATGAATCATATACTAAACCTCTTCGGAAGCTACGATGAAAATATCAAGCTTATTCAGGATGAGCTTAATGTTGCCGTCATAACAAGAGGGTCTGATATTAAAATAACCGGAAGTCAGCCGGATGTAGACAAGGCTTACGACTGCCTTACCTCTCTGCTGAAAATATCGGAGAACGGTGATGATATTACCCCTCAGCAGGTAAGATATGTTCTTTCTATGGCAGGGGAAACCGACCCTGAAGAAATTGCCAATCTTTCGGATGGGGGAATATGCGTAACCTCCGCCGGGAAAATTATAAAACCTAAAACTCTGGGCCAGAAAAAGTATATTGACATGATTAGCTCTAATACAATTACCTTTGGCGTGGGACCTGCCGGAACAGGAAAAACCTTTCTGGCGGTTTCAATGGCTGTCAGGGCATTCAGATCACATGAAATCAATAAAATCATTCTTACACGTCCAGCAGTTGAAGCAGGTGAAAAGCTTGGCTTCCTTCCGGGCGATTTGCAGACAAAGGTTGACCCTTATTTAAGGCCGCTATATGATGCGCTGTTTGAGATGCTGGGCGCTGAATCCTTTGCAAAGTATCAGGAAAGAGGCAGCATTGAAGTTGCGCCACTTGCCTATATGAGAGGGCGAACATTGGACGAGGCTTTTGTTATTCTTGACGAGGCGCAGAACACCTCTCCGGAACAGATGAAGATGTTTTTAACCCGTCTTGGTTTCAACTCTAAAATGGTTATCACTGGTGATATTACACAGATTGATTTGCCCGATCCCAGGAAGTCGGGGCTTATTGAGGCTGTAAAGGTGCTTAAGAATGTCAAGGATATAGGCATAAATTACTTTACCGAAAAGGACGTTGTAAGGCATAAGCTTGTTCAGGACATCGTTAAGGCTTATGAAGTTTACAACAACGAAAGGACAAGAAGACATCATGAAAAGGCTTAGAGTCGCATTTAACAATGAACAGAATCTGATTGAGATTACAACTGAATTCAAAAAGCTTATGCGTTCCTGTTGCAAACGCGCGCTTTTAGACGCAGGCTTTAACAATAACAGTGAAATTAGCATATCTTTTGTAGATAATTCAAGTATTAGGGAAATCAATAGGGAGTTTCGCAATATAGATTCTCCTACGGATGTTTTGTCATTTCCTCTTGCAGACAACAGGGAATTCGATCTCAACCCCGATTCAGAGTGCTACATGCTTGGCGATATCATTATTTCGACAGAGCGCGCATCAAATCAGGCTGAGGAAATAGGCCATTCCGCTGAGCACGAAATTGCCTTTTTGGTTATACACTCAATGCTTCATCTTCTTGGATATGACCATCCAGACGAAGACAGCTCTCAAACAAAGGAAATGAGAAAAATGGAAAAAATGATTCAGTCTGAGCTTGGTTTGATATAAGGGTGGAGAAAGATAATGACTAAAAATGCTTTTATAACCATTGTCGGAAGACCTAATGCAGGAAAATCCTCATTGCTGAACGCCCTTGTAGGAGAAAAAATCGCCGCAGTAAGCTCTAAACCTCAGACTACAAGGACGAAGATAACAGGAGTGCTTACTCGGGGCGAAACCCAGTATGTTTTTATTGATACACCAGGTATGCACCGCTCAAGGGACAAGCTCTCTGAGCATATGATAAATGCAATTAATAAATCAGTAAGCTCGGTGGACTGCGCTTTGTTGGTGGTTGATGCCGAAAAAAGACCCGGCGAACCTGAAAAAGCCCTTTTGGTACCGCTGAAAGCGTCAAAGGTCCCTGTTGTGTTAATAATAAATAAGATTGATTTGTTTGAGGACAAGAAAAAGCTTATGCCCGTCATAGCTGAATATTCCTCGATTTACGATTTTCATTCAGTAATACCAATAAGCGCTGCAAATCATGATGGCTTGGATATTGTTTTGGAAACCGTTAAAGAATATGCAAATGAAGGTCCGCATTATTTTCCGGATGATAAATTTACCGATCAGCCGGAAAGGGTTATAATATCCGAAATCATCCGCGAAAAACTCTTAGAGCTATTGTCAGCAGAGGTTCCTCATGGAATAGCGGTAGACGTTGAAACTGTAAGCGAGCACGACAATAAATTCGGTGAAGGAATTATGGATATCGGGGCTGTAATCTATTGCGAAAAGGAGTCCCATAAGGGCATAGTTATAGGGAAGGGCGGAGATATGCTTAAAAAAGTTGGTCAACTAGCAAGGGCGGATCTTGAAAGCTTCTTTATGATTAAAGCCAATCTGCAGCTGTGGGTAAAGGTTAAAGAGGGCTGGCGAAACAGGGAAGGTCTTATTAAGAATTTCGGATTGGCTAACGACTGATTTTTCCACTCATATTTTTTTGCCGACGGCAGAACATAATGTCAAGAGAAATCTACAACGCTTTCAGAACATTGTGTAAAGAAAGGCTCGGTAAAATGTTTATGGACGAATTGTGGTCAAAGTTTTATTTATCCGGAAAAATCATAGATTATCTTGAATATAAGCGGAAACAAGGTGGTCAAAACTATGTTGACAGTAAAAGGCCTAGTGATAAGAGAACGGCAGTCAGGGGATAATGATAAAATACTGTCTGTATTAACTGATACAAACGGTCTTATTGAGGTGTGTGCGAAGGGAGTAAAAAAGGCAAACGCCAAAAACGCAGCCATTTCTCAAACCTTTGCATACAGCACTCTTAGCCTGACAGAAGGAAGAAATTATTACATTTTAAACAGCGGCGAACCGATAAGGCTGTTTTATGATGTAAGGCTTGATATGGGCAGGCTTGCGCTAGCAAGCTATTTTTGCGAAATGGTTTTATATACCTGTGTTAACAATCAGCCAAACTATGAGGTGCTGCGATTGCTGCTAAATACGCTTCATTTCCTTGATGAGGGAAAAAAGAGCGAAGCTATGCTAAAATGCATATTCGAACTTCGGCTGCTCAGCGAAATAGGCCTTGTACCAAACCTTATTGGCTGCTGTAAGTGCTATAAATACGAGGCAAAGCAGATGCAATTTGACCTTTCTGAGGGAAGACTATACTGCGAAAGTTGCTGCGGCGTACGCGATTTATCGGTCTGCGAGATTGTCGATATGACTCTTTTGCATGCAATAAGATATATAGTACTTTCAGACATGTCAAAGATATTTAGCTTTAAAATATCCGATGAATATATTCCATATCTATCCAACCTTACAGAGAGTTACGCAAGAATTCAACTCGGCAAAAAGTTTTCAACCTTGGATTTTTATAAATCCATAACGAATGATGGTAAACAAATATGAAAGAACAATATTATACACTTGAATTACATAAGATATTGGAGCTTTTGGCAGAGCAATGCTCAAGCAAAGCATCAAAAAAAGCGGCTCTTTCAATAGAGCCAGATAATGATATATCAAATGTCATAGCTGAGGTTGACAAAACCTTTGATGCTTTTAATGCGTGCGTAAGATTCGGCACGCCGAGCTTTTTTAATTTTCCCGACGCTAAAACAATATCCCATCGCGCGCAAAGTGGCTCAGAGCTTAGCCTTAAGGATTTGCTGGACGTAGCAAGGATGCTTTCTCAAACAGAAGCTCTGATTTCGTGGAGAAAGCAGTTCCAAAATGAAGAGTTTAAGCTTGACTACCTGTTTGAATGCCTGTTTGATAATAAATGGCTTTCAAATAAAATTCTAAATGCCGTTGTAAGTGAGGACGAGCTTTCGGACAATGCAAGCCCTGAGCTTGCTTCTATCCGCAGAAAGCTTGTTCAGGCGGGTTCGAAAATAAGGGATACTCTTGACAAAATGATAAAGTCATCTGACACGCAGACGTATTTGCAGGATGCACTAGTCACCATGCGCGACGGCAGATATGTTCTTCCGGTAAAATCCGAGCATAAAAACAGCGTTCCGGGCCTTGTACATGATACCTCTGCAAGTGGTCAGACATATTTTATCGAACCTATGGCTGTAGTTGAAGCTAATAATGAAATACGAATATTAAAGGGTAGGGAACAGGAAGAGATTCAGCGGATTATCCGCGAGCTTTCGGCGGACTGCGCCGAGTTCGGAGATAAGCTAGCCTCGGATTATGATGCGGCCGTTGAGCTTAATCTCTACTTTGCAAAAGCCAACCTTGGAGCGAAAATGACGGCTTCCAAGCCCGAAATATCCGATGACGGTGAAATCATTCTGAAAAAGGCCAGACATCCTCTTATAGATAAGAATACTGTTGTCCCAATTGATTTTTCTATAGGCTCAACCTATGATGCACTTATTATAACAGGTCCAAACACCGGCGGTAAAACAGTCATCCTTAAAACGGTGGGATTGCTCACCCTTATGACGATGTGCGGACTTTTGATACCTGTGTCGGACGGTAGCAAAATAACGGTTTTTGAGGATATATTAGTTGATATCGGAGACAAACAGTCGATTGAGGAAAGCCTTTCAACGTTCTCTTCACATATGACCAATATTGTAGATATCCTTAATACGGTTAACTATAAATCGCTTGTTCTTATAGACGAGCTTGGCTCTGGAACAGACCCTGTGGAAGGTGCGGCTTTGGCTGTCTCGATAATTGAGTATATACAGAAGACCGGAGCAAAGCTTGTAACCACAACACACTATCAGGAACTAAAGATTTTTGCTTTGGAAACTGATGGCGTTGAAAATGCCTCCTGTGAGTTCGACATTAAAACCCTGCAGCCTACATACAGGCTTATTATAGGTTCACCGGGTAAATCCAACGCCTTTGCAATATCCAAACGTTTGGGCATATCAGATAAGATAATAGAGCGTGCACAAGGCATGCTCAGCTCAGAATCTCAGCGGTTTGAGGACGTTATTCAAAAGCTTGAAACGGCGCGCCGCGAGCTTGAGGACAATTCGAGGCTTTATGATGAATATAAGCGCAAAGCAGAATCCATTAAGAATGAGCTTCAAGAGAAAAAAGACAGTCTGATAAACGAAAAGAATAAGGAGCTTGACAAAGCAAAAAGGGAAGCGCGCGAAATTATAGAGCGCGTCAATATGCGCTCCGCTAGGCTGATGGATGAGCTTGAGGAACTGAAAAAGTCGAAAGACAAGGAAGACTTTTCTAAACTTGTATCAGAGCAAAAGCAAAGGTTTAAATCAGACATCAACGGATTATATGATGAAGCGGCCAAGCTTGGCGAATATGAAGAACAAACATATGTTTTGCCAAGACCGCTGAAAAAGGGCGACGATGTTATAATCAAAGACGGCAACAAGACTGGAATCTTGATATCACCGCCGGATGTCCAGGGCAACTGCATGGTTCAGGTTGGAATAATGAAGACCAAGGTTCATGTTTCTAAGCTAAGGCTTGTTGAAAAGAACGTGACATTTAATAATGTAAAAATCAAGAAAAATCAAGCCAAAGGAAACGTAAGCACTAGGGGCGTAGAAAGCCGTGCAACAAGGCGCGCCGAGCTTGAGCTGGATATCAGAGGATACACAGTTGACGAAGGAATCTATGAGCTTGATTCTTTTATTGACAGGGCAATTATGAGTGGCAATAAATCCTGCACGATAATTCATGGAAAAGGTACCGGAGCTTTAAAGACTGCTGTAAGAAATTATTTAAGAAAGCATCCGTCGGTCGAATCAATGCGTAAGGGCTTATATGGCGAAGGCGAAGACGGCGTTACAATCATAGAATTGAAATAATTGGTCCCGCAGGGAAGCGAAAAATGCATACATTAATGTTCGCTAAATAAAAATTTAGCGAACATTAGGGAAGCGGTTTAGAGCAGCTTTTAGCCGAGAGAAGCCTAATTTTAAAAAAGCCATTTTCGGCATTAATCTTTTTGTTAAAGGTGTTTTATTTATGCGACAGGAATATATTAATGATTGCCCGGAATATCTAAAGGATTTTCTTCGATATGTGCGAGTTGTGCGAAATCATACAGAGCGCACTGAAGAAGCTTATTATACCGATTTGCGTGTTTTTTTGCGTTATCTTAAAATTATACATAATGATGTTCCCGAAGGTGCTGAATTCAATAAGATCACTATTTCAGATGTCCCTTTGGACTATATTAAGCAATTCACGCTTAATAACGCTTATGAATATATGAGCTATCTTAACGATGTGCGAAGCAATTCAAACGCCGCACGTTCAAGAAAAACCTCGTCGCTTCGGCGTTTTTTCGACTATCTTCACAATAAATCGATGCTTCTTGATGATAATCCTTTGGAGCATCTCGAGCATCCAAAGCCCGCTAAAAGACTTCCTAAGTTTCTTGAGCTTGAACAGTCTAAGGAACTTTTGGAAAATATTGATAGCAAAAATCAGGAACGCGATTACTGTATTATAACTCTTTTTCTGAACTGCGGCATGCGCTTAAGTGAACTTGCGGGACTAAATTTGAATGACTATGCAAGGTCAAAATCCGGCGCAACACTTCGACTTTTTGGAAAAGGGCAAAAGGAACGCATTGTTTATCTGAATCAGGCCTGTATAGAGGCTCTTGACGCTTACATAAAGGTTAGACCGAAATCTTTGGTGGAGCCTAATGCGATTTTTCTTTCATCCCATGCAAACCACCTTACAAGACTTACTACAAGGAGAATTCAACGCATTATCGAGGATCAGCTGAAACGTGCCGGGCTTGGAAATCTGGGTATATCTGTGCATAAGCTTCGCCATACTTGTGCAACATTGATGTATGAATATGGCAATGTCGATATTATGGTTTTAAAAGATATTTTGGGGCATGTCAATCTTGCGACGACGGAAATCTATACTCATTTATCCGATAAAGACCGCAGAAAGGCAGCTGAAGGCTCTCCCCTTGCAAACATGCGTCAGACTAATAAGAAATCCGGGGATTCCGAATCCGGCAAAAAGAAAGGCTAAAGATTCATATATGGCTTAAAAAATGATGAGTTGGCCCTTCAGGAACTGTGCTTTCTTAAGCAGGCGCAGTTTGAGCGAACAGCTATCTCCTATGCGATTTTATGAAATTGACATTGACGGCCAGCCCAAGCTCCTTGAAGAAGTAAGACGAAGAAGGTATCTATAATAAATAAGTAAATAGAAAAACACGGCTCCCCTGCTGAACGTTTGTTCACATAGAAGCCGTGATTATTTTATACAATCATTATTTTGAAGCCTTTATCTGCGCCAGCAGACTGTTGGCAACAGTGTTTACCTTGCTGAAATCCATGGCATTGATATAGTAGCTTTCAAGCTCATCGTGAATTTCCTTGGCCTTTTTCAGGGCCGCTACAGAAGCTTCAATAAGTTCTGAAGCTATTCCACTGTCGAATGCCATGCGTTTTCGCTTTTCACGAAGCGCCATGCGGTCATAGAATCTAAGGGCATTTATTCTTGCTGATGCTTCAACCTCCCCTGTTGCAAATGCTGTGTTCAGCTCAGGAATGAGAATATGCTCATAGGTATCACAGGCGTGGAAAACGCTTGTGCTAACTATAACGTCATATCCCACGTCTGCGGCATAATCGGCAAGGAATTTCAAAATTCTATCTGATACCGCACTAAAATCATCGTCAATTTTGAAAACGTTCATGCCCTCAAAAATGTTTTCATGGGTTAGAACGCCGTTGGGAGTTATCGAGGTTATCTGCCGGTATGAAAGCTTTCCTGAACCTTGCTTTTTTCTCGAAAACAGCCTTGCTGCAAACCTGTCACAGTAAGCTCCAAGCTTAGCATGGTTGACGCATCCGTCTGCAAGGGCATAAACATCGTCGTTAAGGGATGTTATAGCCTTAAGATACCTTTTAACAAGGTCGTGATACTTTTTGTTCCGCACTGTAGCATCAATTATCTTATCTTTGTTTTTCATAAGCTCCGAGCTGTTCCAGCATGCACCTATGTCAACAAGTATCTGGCTGACTCCCGGATATACCGGCTCTACGACGTGCGGGGCAGTGCCGTCAATAACGATAACCCCAAGCTTATTAAAGACAACAGCATCCAGTGAGGATGGATCGGAGGAGCAATAGTAAAGGTCGGGAATATCGATATCACAAAGCTCATTTGCGATTTTTTTCATCAGTGATGATTTTCCGGTTCCCGGTCCGCCTTTGATAATATAAGTAGTGTATTCAGGCGAGTTGATAAGTTCTCTGATATGGGTTGAAAATCCCTCAGGAGTTGGACATCCTAAAAAATAGGCGCATATCTTATCCATAAGTTTACCTCCAAAATCGTTTTACCTTAATATAATATGGTGCAAAACTCATTTGGTGATAATACTGATTTCGGCTTAAAAGCTTTCAGTTCAAGTAAGTTAAAACAAATCCAACAATCCTGACAGATTCTCTATTTCATAATCTGCCTGCTTGTTTTTATGAACAGCACTCGCCAAGCCTCCAAGACCTTGTTTAATCCGAACGTTTTCATGCCGACTTTTTTAACGGGTGCCCGGTTTTGAAATACCCTCTTCCGCAGAGGCTAAAACAATGTCAAAATATTTTAAAAGTCCCCAATTTAAAAGACGATTCCTTGTTCCCGGACTTTGATTTGCGATAACACCGAGACAGTATCCTTTGACGGACAATTGCTTCAAAACAGATTCCGTATCGGCATATGGCTTTTCCGCATCTTTATGCCAGGGCGGTAATTCTATACCGTAGTATTTGACAGCTTCGTGATCGCCTTTCAGATTTTGCTTAGAAAATTCGATGACCTTTTTCTCAAAATCATCGGGACTGATTGTTGTACCCGCAACAGCTTCACGGTATCTTAGTTTATAGCATTCACTTTCATCAATAAGCGTTGAGCCAATGTCGAAGAAAATCCATTTTACATTTATCATTTTTCGTTTTCACGCCCCTGCATATAAAAGCTCACAGCTTCCGCTGACTTTGAAATCAGCGCCGGCAGGAATAAACACGCTTCCGCCCTTTGCAAGACTATAGCTTTCACCACAGGATTCAAGATTAACTTCACCGTTCAAAACCACGAGTGAAGCAAAGCCCTTGCCCGCTGGTATAGTAATTTCAGCGCCGTCAAGCTTGATTGCTCTTGCAGTAAAGTACTCGCAGTTGGCTAATTCTCTGATAGATGCCTTACCGTTTTCAAGAGCCTTAATGCTTCCCACATTTCCGTAAGGAACACTTGAAGGTTCAAGGCTTGCGACCTCGACCGCCTTATCGATATGAAGCGCTCTTGGCTTACCGTCAGCTCCCAGCCTTCCGTAATCTGAAACGCGATAGGTTATATTTGAATTCTCCTGAATCTCGGCAATAAGTATGCCTTTACCGATTGCATGAACGGTTCCAGACTTTATGAAGAATATATTACCCTTGTGGACGTTTACATAGTTCAGTACTTCATCAAGGGTATTGTCTTTAATTCTGCGGCTGAATTCGTCCTTGGTGATGCTGCGTTTAAAGCCATAGACAAGCTTTGCACCCTCGTCGCATTCAACAACATACCACATCTCGGTCTTGCCGTTGTCGCCCTCATTCTTTCTAGCGTATTCATCGCTCGGGTGAACCTGAACCGAAAGGCGATCCTTGGCGTCAATGAGCTTTACGAGAATTGGAAAGCTGTCAAATCCCTCGCAGATTTCACCCAAAGCAACTTTCCCCCATATATCAAGGACTTCCTTTAAGGTCTTCCCTGCCATTTCGCCGTTAATAACCATACACTTGCCGTCCTCATGGCAAGATATCACCCAAGCCTCGGCGACGCGCTCAAGCTCGCTCTCAAAGCCAAATTCATCTTTAAGCTTAGTTCCACCCCAGATATAATCTTTCAGTGGTGCCTTTAATATCAACGGGTACATAGTATTCATTATGTTCACAATTCCTTTCTTATTATTGTTCCCGCAGGAAGTTCAACGTTCAACGGCATCGAAAGCTTCATTGTTGCGATGTTTGCAACATCCACACTCTCCCCTGCCTCGTTAAGTATTTCACTTGCGATGTATTCTATAGGTTCCTTGTCAGGCGATAGTATTTCAAGCTTGTCACCTTTGAAAAAACGGTTGCGCTGGGTACAGTATATGTATCCATCATCGCACCGGTCTACTACTGCAACAACGTCGTAGTTTCTTACATATCCGCTTGTTTCGTAATACTGCGACTGCTCAGGTCTGCCAAAGTAGAAGCCGTTTGAATACATTCTGTGAGACACCTTATAAACCTCGCCGACTATCCAATCAGGCAAAGTATAGCTTTCGGGATCGCTTCTGAGAATGTCCACAGCATGCCTATAAGCGTTTGTAACAACCGAAACATAGTAAGCGGACTTGGCCCTGCCCTCTATTTTAAAGCTTGTAACGCCGGCCTTTGCAAGCTTGTCTAAATGCTCTATCATGCACATATCTTTGGCGTTTAATATATACGAACCGGTTTCATCCTCAGCAATTGGATAATACTCGCCCGGACGCTTTTCTTCCATCAGCGCATATTTCCATCTGCATGGCTGAGCACACTCGCCGCAGTTAGCATCCCTGTTTACAAGATACTGCGATAAAAGGCATCTGCCCGAAAATGAAACGCACATAGCTCCGTGGACAAAGCATTCTATATCCATATCTGTCGGGGTTTGTGCCCTTATCTCTGCTACATCGTCAATACTAAGCTCTCGGGCCAAAACCACTCTTTTGGCACCCATATTATAGAATGCCCTTGCAGTTGCGTAGTTAACTATTCCCGCCTGAGTGGAAATGTGAATCTCTAAATCAGGGGTATATTTCTTTATCATTGAAAATACGCCTATGTCGTTTACGATTGCAGCGTCTATTCCGCTGGCATATGCTTCCTTAATAAAGCCTTCAAAGCCGTCTATTTCGCTGTTCTTGAGGAGCGTGTTGCAGGTTAAATAAATCTTTCTGCCCTTTTCATGGGCAATACTGCAAGCTTTGCTCAGCTCATCCATTGAGAAATTTGCCGGAGAAGATCTCATTCCGTAGCTTTTGCCGCCTAGATACACAGCGTCCGCCCCAAACATAATTGCGGCTTTAAGTCTCTCCATATCACCTGCTGGAGCTAAAACCTCAAGTCTTGAATAATCCATATTCATCAGGCAAGTCCCGCTTTCTTCTTGTTTTCATTGTGTTCATCATTTGTAGAAGCAAAGAAGGTCTCCTTGGTTTCAAGATTAGAGCAGAAGTAATAGTAATCTGTTTCTGCTGGATTAAGAACGGCATCTATTGCCTCCTTGCCTGGGTTGCATATAGGTCCTACAGGCAAGCCTATACATGTGTAGGTGTCATAAGCGTCATACATGTCCTGATATTCAACCGTTAAAACATTCTTTATTACATCATCAATATATGAATATGTTGTGTCAGACTGAAGACGCGGAAATTCATCAGGCTTTGCAAGTCTGTTTTCAAAAACCGAGGCAATAATGCTCATCTGTTCAGTGCTTCCAGCTTCCTTTTGAACTATAGAAGCGAGCGTAACAACCTGGTCAATAGTATATCCACGCTCCGCCGCGAGCTTTATAGTATCGTCGTTGAGAATCTCATTAGTTCTCGTTTTTATTTTCTTTACAACGTTGTACGCCGAATCTCCTACATAAAACTCATAAGTATCGGGGAAAAGGTAACCCTCATATTTATAAAGTTTAAGGCTTGAAGATGACACATACTTCTCAAATTCAAATCCGAAAGCTGAAGAATTAAAGGTGTAAATAAATTCATCAGCAGAGCAAATGCCATTCTGTTCGAGCAGTTCACCTGCACTTAATAGGGTTATGCCTTCAGGGAAAGTTACGGTTGCTGTCTGCTTAGCCTCACGGCTAACCATGAGGTCATCAATAATGTCGGAATAACTCATATTATAAGCTACATCCAAATCACCGGGGTACATGCCTCCGTCAGCCTTTTTTAGCTTTGCAAACAGCTTAAAAACGCTCTTGTACTGAATAATCCCCTCATTATACAGCTGCTCGGCTATATCCTCAGTTGTTGAACCGCTGGGAATGTAAATTGTAAAATCAGCTCCGCTGCTTTCTATGCCCAAAACGTCTCTGCCAACAACTATAATAAACAGAGAAAGAAGAATAGAAACGCAAATAACAAGCGTTGCCACAACTATTCCACCGTATGCGGTATAATTGCGCTTTCTGCGCTTCTTTCTGGATGGCTTTGCTTCATTCCCCCCAGAAGAGTGCTTTTGCGGATCATACTTACTAACCTGGAACGGCTGATCAAATTTAAAAATGCTAGTAGCGCCGTCATCTTTGAAATAAATCGTATCATCCTCTATGGCTTTGTCCATATCGGCGGCATTATCCGAGCTGGCGTCAGAGCCGATGGAATTTTTTAATAGCTCGTCAAAATTTTCAGAATTGTTGCTCATAAATATGTCCCTCAAACTTATTTTACGTTCAGCGTCTTTATAAGCTTGTCAGCTCGCTGCTTGTCAAAAAGCTTCTCTATTATGGCGTGTGAAAATTCGATAGCCGCGCCCATTCCGCATGCGGTTATAATGCTACCGTCGATTGCTACTGCGCAGTCAAGGACCTCCGCACCCTCGAGTTCCTGTTCAAAGCCAGGATAGCATACCGCCTTCCTGCCCTTAAGCAGCCCTTTATGTCCGAGTATAGACGGCGCCGCGCATATAGCCGCTATCGGGATGTTGTTTTCAGCGCAGTAATCTATAGCGTTTTGAACGGCGTCGTTCTTTTCCAGATTCAATGTCCCCGGCATACCTCCCGGAAGGATAATCATTTCTATTGCCCGGGTGAGCTTAAGCTCATTGTCCTCCATGTCGGTAATTACTGGAATTCCATGTGAACCCTTGATTATTACGTCGCCTATTCCAACAGTTACTACCTCTTTTTCACATCTGCGAAGGCAGTCAACCGGCGTCAGGCCCTCAATTTCCTCAAATCCATTTGCCAAAAAACATATAACCATTTTTATCTTCCTTTCTTCACACTGTTAAGCTGCTCCTCAGCGTCTGAAAGAACGATATCGGTTATGTTCTCGCCGCCGAGTATTCTCGCAATTTCGTATTTTCTCTCTTCAAAATTCAGCGCTTTGATTCTTGTTACTGTTCTTGAACCCTCACTGGATTTTTCTATAAGCATATGGTCCTGAGCCATAATAGCTATCTGTGCAAGATGCGTTACGCATATCACCTGATGCTTCAGGGAAAGTTTGTCAAGCTTGTTCCCGATTTTCTGAGCCGCTCTGCCGCTGACTCCGGTATCTATTTCATCGAAAATAAGAGTGGGAACAGAGTCGCGGTCGGCAAGGACAGATTTCAGTGCGAGCATAATCCTTGAAAGCTCTCCGCCGGACGCTATCCTTGCAAGTGGCTTAGGTCCCTCGCCTCTATTAGCCGATATCAAAAATTCCACCGAGTCCATTCCATTAAGCGTAAGTTTCCCTTTTTTCTGATTGACGGATATCTTAACATCCGGCATATTTAAGAACGTTAGTTCCTGTGTAACCTCATCTACAAATCTCTTTGCCGCTTTTTCTCTGAAATCAGAAAGTATTGAGGCTTTTTTAGTTACTGCAAGTAAAAGATCTGCTTTTCTGTTTTCAAGCCTCTCTACTTCTTCGGAATATGATGAAATTCCGTTAAGCTCTTCCACCGCTTTTTCATATGAAGATATAACATCATCAAGAGTTGGACCATAGCGGCGCTTTATTCTGTTTAGTTCATTGCGGCGGTTAGTAAGCTCGGCATACTCATTTTCATCTATATCAAGGCTTGAAAGCAGACTTGAAAGCTCCGAAGATATGTCAGTAATCTCTATTTCCGCCTGGGAAAGCCGTTCGGAAAGCGGGTGAAGCTCCTTCATTATATCATCGTTGAACTCTATTTCAGAGCATGCTTTTCCTATAAGCTCGCCAGCACCAACAGTGGCTTCATCACCTGAAAGACAGACTATTGCAGTGTTGACTGCCTCGGAAAGAGAAACCGCATTGTCAATAAATTTAAATCTTGCCTCGACCGCTTCATCCTCTCCATCTGCAATTTTCAAGCTTCCGATATCGTCTATAACCTGTTTAAGATAATCCTCGCGTTCAGAGGCTTTGACAGCCTCCTGCCTGATTTTATTTATCTGGCGTGCGATTGACTGAAGCTCTTTAAATGCGGCGCGATAGTCGTTCAAAAGCTCCTCTGACTGTGCAAAGCTGTCCAACACCTCAAGGTGCTTCTCCGGATCCAGAAGAATCTGGCTGTCGTGCTGCCCGTGGATATTAACAAGCATGTTTCCGATTTCTCGGATTGTCGAAACGTTTGCGGGGCGTGAGTTTATTTTTGCGGAGTTTTTGCCGTCCACACATATTTCCCTGGAAATTATAAGCTCATCTTCGCATGGAAATCCCATCTCTGATATCCTTCGTTTAATACCTTCGGGTATCTCTGTAAAAACAGCGCTTACAAAGGCTTTATCCTTGCCGGTTCTTATTATGTCCCTAAAAACTCTCTGACCTAAAACAGCGTTTATTCCACCAATGAGTATAGATTTTCCTGCGCCTGTCTCTCCCGTAAAAACGTTAAAGCCCTTTCCAAGCTTCACCTCTGCCTTTTCTATAACGGCAAAATTTTCAATATAAAGCTCACTGAGCAATGCGCACACTTCCTCTCTATAAGGAAATCATTTAAATCATATCGTTAAGTTCGTCAAGAAGAACTTCTGCGTCGCCTTCGGTTCGCATAAGAACAAAAATCGTATCGTCTCCTGCAAGAGTTCCGACAACGCCGGAATAGCCTATTGAATCAAGCTTTGAGCATACGGCGTTGGCCATTCCGGTGCTGCACTTTATAACAACAGTATTCATAGCTCTGTCAACAGAAAGAACAGCATCTGAAAATATAGTCGAGAATGATGAACGCGCGTTGCTTTCAACTGCCCTTTGGGGCAGCGAATATTTGTAATTTCCGTTTACTCCCATAGTTTTAAGAAGCGAAAGCTCCTTAATATCGCGCGATACAGTTGCTTGAGTGACGGTGAACCCTCTTTCCATAAGCAAAGCCTGCAAGGTTTCCTGAGTGTCTACCTCATATTTGGAAACTATATCAAGTATTGCTTTTTTTCTGTCGTTCTTCATAAATACATTCCTTTCAGTTGACTTTGGCGGGCTGCATAAGCTTTGAGCCAATTGATTTAAAATAGTTATTTCCGCTGATATCTATAAGATCAAGACGAAGCGCCGATTTTTTTATATAAAGCCTGTCTTTTTCGGTTATCGGCACCGGATCCGCACCATCTGCACTTATGCCTACGGTTCCTTCCGCCTTGTATTTCACCTCAATAAGTTTGTCAGATAAGAACAGCATGGTTCGTGCAAAAAGTGAGTGCGGGCAGATCTGCGTAAACTCTATGCAGTCGAGCGAAGGCTCGATAAGAGGTCCGCCAGCCGAAAGCGAATATGCTGATGCGCCGGTTGGAGTCGAAAAAATAAGCCCATCCGCCCGCAGTGAAGAAACTAAAATGCCGTCTGCAAGGACCGTGAAATCATTTATATTGTAGTTGAATCCATGTGTTATAACGATATCGTTGAGCGCAGTTACGCACTCGTTTAAACCGTTATTTCTTTCTATAACTGCTTCAAGCATCATTCTGCTTTCGATTCTGTATTCTCCGCTGACGAGTTTATCAAGCTTATCAAGGTTATCTCTTTCCAAAGAAGCCATAAATCCAAGCCTGCCGCAGTTTATACCAAGCAGCCTCTTCTCGCTTTCGGCGGCTATGGAGGCTATTTTCAGTATAGTGCCGTCCCCTCCGATAGTTATTATAATGTCACAGCTTTTCACTGCATGTTCTATTGAATCGGCAATCATACAGCCCTGTGAAAGCTCCGGGCTTATGCTGTCGGTCATGATTATTTTGCATCCCAAAGAGGAAAGAATGTTTGATACATCCTTTGTACAGCTATAGGAATGAGTTTTTTGCAAATTGGGATATATAAAAACCTTCACCTTTGCGACCATGCCTTTCATGTGAAATTATGTGGTTAAGAATTAAAATACATTATTCTGATTTTTCAAGCTTAATGCTATCTATAATTCCGAAAATCTTATCTAAATCGTCATCCTTGTTCAAGTCAAAGAACACGCACATCTCAGAATAATCATCAAAAGTTGCATACTCCGGTAGTCCGTCAACGTATACAGCTTGATTGCAAGCCGGATTTAGTGTTGCATGCTTCTTAGGCAAACTCCTTTTCCATCCCAGGCCAGGAGTCGATATATGCTTTTGCAAAGCCGCTTGCAGTTATGGTAGCGTAAAGCTTAACGTCATACATTTTGGGCTGCTCAGGAAATTCACCGTCAAAAAGCCAAATGCCATAGTGCTGAAGCTCAATCATGTCAGACCCGGAAATTATAAGGTAGTTCCGACAATACGGAACAGTTAGGCTTATTAAATAAGTATCATAAAATGACTGAGAGATACTATAGGTGATACTCCCGCCAGAATTATACTCTGATTGCAAACAATCGGGAATATCCGTTTATCTGTATTCCCATTAACATAACCAATTTGTGTTCAGCAATCACTTTTGGAAATCACGCGAAAACACATATGTTCTGTCATTTCATACAATGGTTGTGCGTAGTCACCACTTTCGATGGTATTCATGTCGATTAACACCTGATTTTCACCGCAGGGACAGAGCAGTACTCAGGCAACAAATAAAAATAGCACAATTCTTTTCATATAAATTTTTCTCAAAATATACCGCTTATTTATTAAATCCTTGCGCGGCTATAGCTGCATAATCGAATGATTTCTTAACCGGCACTTCCGCCTTTTCAAGATATATAAGATACTCAACGTTGCCGTCTCCTCCACGTATTGGAGAATCAGTAAGTCCCAGAACCGAAAAGCCAAGTCGAGTCATCTCATCTGCGACAGTCGAAAGAACGCTTATATGTGCCTTGATGTCCCTGACGATGCCGCCCTTTGCTATGGCAGCTCTTCCGGCTTCAAACTGCGGTTTTATTAGTATTACCGCCCTTCCACCGGCTTTAAGAAGCCTGTAAGCTGCTTCAGCGGCGTATCTGCAAGATATAAAAGAGATATCAGCACAGATGAAATCGGGAGATTTATCTATGATTTTATCTGTTAAGGCCTTTACATTTACACCTTCTATATTGACAACTCGAACATCTTCTAAAAGCTTACCTGCGAGTTGACCGTGCCCAACGTCAACGGCATATACCTTTTCAGCGCCGTTCTGAAGCATACAATCGGTAAACCCTCCCGTTGAAGCCCCTATATCAACGCATATACAGCCCGAAATGTCTATATCGAAGAAGCATAGTGCCTTTTCAAGCTTTAAACCACCACGTCCAACATACTTTTCGCCTTCTCCAAAATATTGAATAACATCGGTATCGCTTACTTCGGTTGAAGGCTTTGTATTCGGCTTACCGTTCAGCAATATCTTTCCTGATTTGATGTATTCCTTTGCTTTTTCGCGGCTTTGAGCTATTCCTTTGTTTACAAGAACGATGTCAAGTCTTTGCATAGCCATCATCACCTATGACGTTGTATATCTCCTCTTCCGAAAGGCCGTAAAGGTCAGTGGCTTCACATATTGTCATATGCTGAACATAGCCGTTTATCCCAAAAGCGTTAAGCCGCCTGCAGCGCGCCGAAAGTTTCTCACCGAGTGAGCCGGAATAGCTGGCTTCCTCAAATATATAAGAAGTTTTATAGCTGTTTATCAGCGAGATGATTTCATCGGAAACCGGCCATATTTTCAGCAGTCTTAAAAAGTCAGTTCCGGCCTTTTCTGCCGCAGCCTGCGCGTTTGCCGTTATTCTGCCATAGGAAATCACAAGCTTATCTGACTGATGCCTTGTGAGCGAGTAATCGCTGCTCAAAGCCGGTATATCAGAACCTGTGCCCTTCGGAAGCCTGACGCAGGCAATACCGCCATCCTCAAACAGTGCTCTGATCAGGCAATGTTTTATCTCATCTTTACTGGCAGGGGAATATATAGTTGTATTCGGAATGGTAGTTAAAAACGGCACATCAAGCAAACCCTGATGAGTTTCTCCGTCCTCCCCCACTATTCCGCAATTGCATATTGCAAGCACTATGTGGACATTAGGAATAGAAATATCATGAACGAGCTGGTCGTAGCAGCGCTGAAGGAAAGATGAGTATACGGCGAAAACAGGCAACATGCCCATGGCTTCAAGGCCGGAGGCAAAGGTAACCGCATGCTCTTCTGCTATTCCTACATCAAAAAACCTTTCGGGAAATGCTTTGCTGAAATAATTAAGCCCTGTTCCGTATTTCATGGCGGCTGTTATGGCACATATTCTTCTATCACTTTGAGATATTTCAGCAAGCGCTTTTCCAAATACATCCGAATATGATTCCGTGCAAGACGGCTTTATCCCGGTTTCTATATCAAATCCTGAAACGCTGTGATATTCGCCGGGATTCAATTCTGCCGGCATATATCCCTTACCCTTGATTGTATTTATTTGAACCAGCACTGGGCCGTCTATCGATTTTGCAGACTCAAGTGCTTCTTCAAGCGCCTTTAAATCATGGCCGTCAACAGGGCCGATAAATTCAAAACCGAGATCCTCGAAAAGCGTGCTGTGGAACATATGTCCCTTTACTATATCCATAGTAAGGCTTATTGATTTTTTTATAGGCTTTCCGATAAAAGGAACAGCCTCGAGAAAGCTTTTTGTTCTGCTCTTAACCCATTTGTAAGACTTTGTTGTGCGGAGCTTTGCAAGATATTCGGCTATTCCTCCTATGTTCTTGGATATGGACATTTCGTTGTAATTGACGATAACAACAATATTGGTTCCGCTTTTTCCTGCGTTATTAAGGCCTTCATATGCAAGACCGCCAGTAAGAGCTCCATCACCTATTACTGCGATAGCCTTGTGTCTGTCTCCACTGAGCTTCATTGCCTGAGCCATGCCAAGAGCGGCCGAAATGGAAGTTGAACTATGCCCGCTCACAATGGGGTCATGTACGGACTCCTTAGGCTTTGAAAAGCCGCTTATGCCGCCCTTTCGGCGAAGTGTATCAAATGAAGAAAGCCTGCCCGTCAAAAGCTTGTGAGCATAGCTCTGATGCCCCACGTCAAAAATTATCTTATCGTTCGGAGAATCAAAAACCTTATGCAGAGCTACTGTCAGTTCCACGACGCCAAGGTTTGACGAAAGGTGCCCTCCGTTTTTTGAAACTGTTGATATTATTTTTCTTCTGATCTCCGCACACAATTCGGTTTCTTCGTCTATATTAAGCTTTTTAATATCATCCGGAAGGGAAAGAGTATTTAAAAGGTCTTTTTTCAAAATAACTACGTCCTTTAACCGCTATTTTTTTCTTGTCAGCAGTCTTGCCGCAAGCTCGCGCAGAAACTGCGAGCCTTCATATTTACTTATAGCCTGAGCAGCTGAGTTCGTATATTCGGCTGCGAGCTTTTCTGCGTTTTCTATTCCTAAAATATCTGCAAATGTGTTTTTACTCCTCTGCTTATCGCTTCCGATAGGCTTGCCTAAAAGCTTTTCATCGCCAATAACATCCAAAATATCGTCAACAATCTGAAAAGCAAGTCCAAGATTCTTCGCATAAGCTTCTGCCGAAGAAAGCTGTTCATCATTTCCTCCGGCAAGAATAACGCCAAACCTACAGGCAGCTTTTAGCAGACACCCGGTTTTAAGTTCAGACATTTTTGTAAGAAACTCGGCGTCTACGTTTATTCCTTCAGAGTCGAGATCAAGCTCCTGTCCCATTATCATTCCATAACTTCCGGCAGCTCTGGAAAGCTCATATATAAGATTTACGGAAGTTTCAAGACCTATTTCTCCTGACCTAGCCTTATCGCTAATTATCTCAAACGGAAGAAGGCTTAGGCCGTCCCCCGCCAAAAGAGCAATATCCGTACCGTACGCAACATGGCATGATGGCTTGCCACGACGCAGAGCATCGTTGTCCATCTCAGGCATATCGTCATGAATAAGCGAGAAGGTATGTATCATTTCAAGACAAGCAGCTATATCTGTGATATCTTGTTTTCCGCCAAAAAGGCGATAAAACTCCATACATAAAACTGGTCTTATTCTTTTTCCGCCTGCCGAAAGGGCATATGCTTCAGCACTAATAACTCTCTTTGCTTCTTCACCGCTGCAATCAAGGCAGCTACACCTCTTAAGTGCAAAGTTTACAGCAGCAACATCAGAGTCCATGCGCTCTTTAAACGTCATGTTCATTCCGGCCATCACCGTCCTTTAAAAGCTCTTCTCTTATTTCACTGATTGCATTAAGGCACTCATCAGAAAGCTCCATGCCCTCTTTATAGAGTTTTGCTGTATCCTCTAACGAAACTCCGCTTCCTGATAGAATTCTGCATATTTCCTTAAGCCGCGTAATTTTCTCATCAAAATTCATTTTAATTATCCTTTTCAACGTTATTGATAATGCCGCCGACTTTGCCATCCTTTAGAACAATATTTACTGTGTCGCCGAAAGAAAGCTCTTTGACACTGGTTATCAAATTACCGTTTTTATATATCAAAGCATATCCTCTTGATATTACCTTCATTGGATCAAGTCCTTCAAGAACGCGCTTGCAGCCTTCAATATCTTTGACGCTCTGCAATAGTTTGGTGTTGACAAGCTCACACAGCAATTCACGTCGGGATGCAATCTCAGCTTCAAGGCTTTTAAGCCTGCTTTGCGGTGAATATGCTGCCAGAAGACGAGTTAATCCGATTACATTATTTTCGTAGTCGCTAAGCCTGCTTATAACACTGTTTGCTATCGCAAAGCGAAGATATCTGACTTCGTCGGCAATTCCAGCCATATCGGGAGTTGAAAGCTCAGCTGCGCCGGAAGGAGTTGGCGCTCTTAAATCTGCAGCAAGGTCACAAAGGGTGGTATCTATCTCGTGTCCGACGGCAGATATTATCGGAGTTTTGCAGTTATATACCGCCATAACCGTTTCCTTCGTGTTGAAGCAGGACAAATCTTCCCCCGAGCCTCCGCCGCGTGTAAGAATGATTATGTCAGCTCCGCACTCATCTGCCTTTGTCAAAGCTTGTGCTATGCTCTTTGGAGCGGAAAGACCCTGAACTGTAGCAGAAAAAAGCAATATTTTCACTATCGGGTATCGCCTTCCCACAACGCTTTTAATGTCTTCTATAGCGGCTCCGGTCGGCGAGGTCACAACAGCAATAAGCTTGGGATATTTTGGAATCGACTTTTTGGGCTTTGAGAAAACACCAAGATTTTCAAGCTCCTCTTTCAAACGGTTCAGCCTCATCGAATCGGCACCTACACCCTCGGGTATAAGCTGAGTGCAGTTTAATTGACATACTCCTCCGCGCTCGTAAACGTCAATTCCTCCGAACGCCACAACACTCATGCCGGATTCCGGATAGAATTTCAGCCTTGAAGCGTTCTGAGCAAACATCACAGCCTTAAGCGAGCTTTTCCCGTCTGTAAGTGTGAAATAAATGTGACCCGAGCCGTAATTCACCGATATATCGGAAATCTCGCCTTTTACGGCTATCCCCTTCAGCTTGGGGTCGTTTTTAAGCTTAAACGCAATATATGTGTTTATCGAAGAAACGGTCAAAATCGTACTCACAGCTCCATACCATCCTTTACAGCTGCATATATTGCCGCTCCTGAGGCATTATCGCAGGAAAAGGCAGGTTCGGCAAAGTAAGCGTCAAAATCGCTTTCAAGTGACTCTCTTATAAGCCTGTCCGACATAACGCCGCCGACATAAATAACGGGCATATCGCCATATTTATCAAGTGCGTATGCAGTCATATTATGTATAACCGCTTCTATATATCTGAGAACATATAGCGCAATGTCGCAAGGATTTTCACTGCCGGCGAGCATATCATGGCACCTGTTTTCGATTCCCGAAAGACAGCAGCTGCCATTCTTAAGCTTTATACTGAACTTATACTTTTTACCAGATGTGCATGCAAGCTTTTCGAGCTCGGCCCCGCACGGAAAGCGAAGCCCAAGCATTAGACCTACTCTGTCAATAAGCTGACCTGCTTTTATGTCGAGCGAAGTCGAAATCTCGGTTACCTTTATAACTTCATCGCTGTCAGGCACGGCCAAAAGACAATCGGTTGTACCACCGCTTACGTGAAAAGCCAAAAAAGGCTCGCTGCCATAGACTAAATCAAGCCGATTGCAGGAATAAAGTGCGGCAAGAATATGACCAACCTGATGTGAGGTTTTATAGAGTGGTACGCCGTTTAGCAAAGAAACCGTCTGCCCTACATTCTCCCCCACTAAAAAGCATGGCATATATGAGCCTTCAATATTGCGCGGGCGATATGAAACGCCAACGCCAGAAAGCAAACCGCCAGATGGCAACATCTTTAGCTCTGATACTACTTCGGGAAGCTGCCTGACATGATGAAAAACAGCATCAGATTGCCTTAGTCCAAGCTCTCCTTCCTTTACCGGAAGAAGGCGCTTTGACTGAGTGACAGCCATGCTTTGAGTATCAAACAGCGCAGCTGACGTTGTATAATTGCTTGTGTCAAGTCCTAAATAAACAGACATCTTCAGCCTTCGCTTTTGGTCTGAGCCTCAAGCTCCCGTGAATACGCTCCGAGAACACCATTTACAAAGGAAACGTCCTGATCCTGAGCGTATTTTTTTACCAGTCCTACGGCTTCATTGATCACAACCCTTATCGGAGCCTTGTCCGATTTGTAGTTTATCTCATAAACCGCAAGCCTTAATGCAGAAAGATTTATCTTTGGAATTCTTTGAATGCTTCTCTTAACACTGTATTTAGATATGACAGCATCAATTTCATCAAGATGGCTGTATACTCCTTCAACGGTTACCCTTACCTCATCGTTAACGGTTATAGCTTCGTTATCCCACGATAGGTCTATAAGCTCAGAAACAGGTTCTTCTCTGAAGGTCTTTTCAAAAATAAAAATAAATTCGGATTCTCTGATATCATGTCTTGTAATTGCCATGTTTATTGCTCCTTACTGAACTGACTAAAAAGCGCATTATGCCAAGCCCGCAAAAGCTTGCGAACTCGGCATAGATTTTATTCGCCCTTACCGTCGCCAAAATCAACATCGGCAACCGAAACATCTACCTTTGAAACCGTAACCCCAGTCATCGATTGGACGGCCGCTTTAACCCGCTCCTGAATCTGTTCACAGACAGAAACGATATTATATCCGCTCTTGACCACTATCGACATTGCAATTTTTGCAACGCCGTCAAGCATGGTAACGCTGATTTCGCTATTGTCTATCCTGCTTGAAAACATTTTCAGAATGTCGAAATGCTTAACGGCAATTCCGGAAACGCCGCTTACCTCCATTGCAGCATTTTTTGTAATGGAAATAATAACGTTCTCAGAAACCTTAAGCGTTCCTTTTTTCGCCTTCTCCGAAACTTCCATAAGGCTGTATCCTCCTTTTATACATCTTTTATAGCAAGCCATCGGCAAACGGAAAGGTTTGTATTGCATATGCCTGCCAAATCAATTGTATTATTATTCATATATACAGTATAGCACAAATCTTTCCGATAGACAACTACTTTACTTCAAAAATTCTTATATTTTCGTTAAGAATATCGACCTCTGATAACAATATTTCCTTAATTTGGGCGGCTTGAGACGGTGTTAAGCCGTCTGACTTTACAACAATACTCGCATTATCGCCGTCAAGATAAACAACGCAGTCTTCAAATCCGGATGCTTTTATCAGGTCCTCAACAACAGCTTCGCTTTCATAGTAGGTTGAAAGCTGAACCGCATCCTCGGTATATGCCGCAAGCTCCTCATCAGTTATATCCCCGCCGCCCAGAACCATTTTCAGGGTTTCAACAGCCTCGTCCCTTGAAGTAAGCTTGTTCAGCCTTGCCTGTACAAAGTAGTCATCAGATGTAAGGCTGGTTAAACTCGTTCCGTTGACATACTGTAGCTCGCCATATGCATTGCTCATATCTATGCCGTCAACAACATCCGTCGATTTAAGCTCTGATTTTGAAAGCTCATAGTTGGCGTAAACCGCTATTCCCAAAAGAAGCGTTAAGCAGGCAAGAATAATATGCTTTTTGCCGATTCTGAAGTTAAGATTTAATTTTCTTTTTGTTTTTGTCATGGTTACCTCTCCTTAATTCTGTTTGTAACGTATACCCTGTTGGATGATATATTTAAAACGGTAGATACCGCATTTATAACCTTTTCTTTGACCTTAAGGCTATCACCTCCCTCACAGACTACCAACACCCCGACAGCCGCCGGTTTCTTAACGCTCTTTATCAATGCCTCCTTGTTGCCTATTATTACCGTTTTGGAGGTTTCATCTGTTTCCGATATATCCATGTCGGTCTGATATTCATTCGTTGATGATCCTTCAAAGGTTATCATTATACTGACCTTGCCGACCCCCTCTATCTGTGATATTACGTTTTCAAGTTCAACACGAATCTTATTTTCATATTCATCGTCATCTTCTGCAAATATTGCCTCCTTGCCAGATTCGGCGATTTCTTTTGATTGTTCGCTTTTTGATTCGGTCAGATTAAGTGCTGCCAGCAGCACTATTGCGCAGATAACTATTATTATATATGTAAGCATTCTGGCGGATAATCCTGTTTTGTCCGATATTTTTTGTTTCAGCGACTTAAGGTCCATCACTTACCTCCGTAAACGCTGCTTCTAATCTTACGTCCCCGATTTGGGTATTTACAATGTTTCTTACTCTTTCTTCGTATTCGCTCCGAGTTCCGCCAACCTCAACAAAGAGCCTACTAATAAATATGCAGTTGTCTTTGTCAATATCAATATTGACTTCAACTTTTTCAGTCGGTACGCCCTTTTCTTCAATCAACTTTTTAATTTGTTCATTAAGTCTCATTTCAAGCTCTGCTATAGTTTGCTCGCTGACAGTCTCTCCGCCGCCAACCGAAGGTATCTGCAAAGAAGAAAGAAAGCCATCATCAAAGCCTCCTCGAAGTATAACTCCGCCAATTGTAACAGCGGTAACAATCGATAAAACCGATTTAACCTGCCTTTTGAACCTATCAGGTGTAAGCAGCATCATTATTGAGTACACTAGGGAAAGAGAACATATCGATATTGTTATATTCTTTAGCAACGCCATTGCTATATTTCACTTCCCATCATAATCATTATTCCGGTAGAAAGTATGAACATAGTTGCAAATATCACAAGGATAGTTATGCAAAGAGAATAAACGTCTGCAAGGCCTTGCATTAAGGAAGCAAGCATATTAGAACCGCAGAGCCGGCATATCCACTCAGATAGCTGAATTATAAGCTTGTGTACAAACATGTTTATAATCGGCGCAGCAAGTATAACAACCATAACCACTATTCCTACCGCTCCGACAGAAGTTCTTATAGCGCTCATGCTTACCTTAACCGCATTATAGGATTCGGACAACGACATTCCTATAATAGGAACAAAGCTTGAAACAAGGTATTTGCCAGCTTTAAGCATAATCTCGTTTCCGCTCCGCCCGACGACTGTTTGAAGGCCTATAACTCCAACGAAAACGGTCATAACCACTCCGATAATGCCGGTGAAAAGACGCCTCAGGCTGCCGATTATATCCGGAAGATCAGGGTTGATGGCCTGGGTACAGCAGATTACAAGCATACACATTAGTATAGGTTTAAGCACAACAGAGGCCGTAAGAGTTATTCCCTCCGCTGCGTATAGAACAAGAGCATTGTAGGACACGGCGCCGCTAATATTTCCCGATGCGGCAATGACAGTGGCAAATGCAGGAATATAGGAGGCAATAAATGCCTGCTGGGATTTTATGGCCGAGAACGTGTCCGCAATTGAAGTAAGTATATAGGGTGAAATGCTCAAAAAGCAGATGATTACAAACACCTCACCGTTAATTCCGCATCTTGAGGATAGGCTCATCGACACTTCGCAGATTAGAGCGAGAGCCATTGTTATAACAAGTATCATAGCTGGCCGGGACAAAGCTGATTTAAACAGACTATAAAAATATCTGAGCAAAGATTCGGCTCCGATGTTTTTTATAGTTTCTGGTTCGGACAAATCCACTCCGTTTTCTTCAAGAAATTCCGAGGCCTCGCCGATGTCCATGTCTGAAATATCAGGCTCCGCAGAGGCGCAGTGAGCATTGACGGCAAAAAAGCAGAACATAAAAACAGCTGCAAGAATGCTTATTATCCTTTTCATTTAAAGCTCCAGTATACTTTTAACTATTCCGATAAAATGTTCGGCAAGAGGCAGACATATTACTGCTATAGCTATGCGCCCGGATATATCTATTATTCCTCCGAGAGCAGTTTCACCGCAGTCGCGGCAGCAGGATGACGACAACTCACATATATAGCATATGCCTAGGACCTTAAGAGCTGTCTGTATATAGACAGAGCTTATGCCGGTCTGATCAACAGCGTTCATTAGCCCGGAAAACACGCCGCTAAGAGAAACTATGGCAGAAAGCGCCGCAACAGCAACTGCTGTTATTGACAACGCTGCGGCAAGATCCCGGTTTGTGGGCTGTATTACCTTCGCTATTATTGCTGTTGCTACGCACATTGCAGATATGAGAATAATATCCATATTATTCAGAATCCAAAGGTGCTTTTAACCGTTTCAAAAAGTTTGGATATTTCATTAACAAGCATCAGCATGACGATTACAAGTCCGGCAATTGTTATCATGAGCGCTTGCTCATCTCGCTCGGAGCGCTTAAGAAGCTGAGCCAAAACAGCTACAATTATTCCAATACCGGCTATTTTGAAAATCAAATCCACATCCATAAATTCATCAATTCCTTTAAGAATAACTTGTACTTATATTCGTCTAGAAATGTACAGACCGTGAATGGTCATAAATGCAGGTACAAAATTCAATCGTATAGCGGTTTTGCCTGTTTTTGGTTTCGCTTTATACGAATATAAGTATCACCATATGCTAAATCAATATCAAACAAATCATCATTCCTATAAACAAGCCGACTGAATAATAAAGCTTTTTCTTATGAGTCTGTTCTGCCTCGGCTTTATCAAGGCGTTTGCGAATATCCGACGCTATATAATCGAGCTTTTGAAGCTGGGATTCAAGGTCATACTCGCCCAGAAAGTCGCCGATGCTGAGCAATTGACTATATGTATTTTGGTCAATTCCCTTAATTGCAAAGCTGCAAGCTTCTTCCCAGCTCGTTTTAAAACACCCTGTAATATTTTTGAATGCAGATAGCTCTTCGCAGCCCTCAAAGGATGCTTCACATAACTGATAAACATCGTAGCTTCTAAATCTCATGCCGGCAGACATTCTTTCAAGTGACTCTATCAGCTCGCCATATATCTTTATCCGCATGTTTTCTTTCCTCACCTTCTCAGACGAAAGAAGAAATGAGCAGGTTATTATTATTATACAAAGAAACAACTTAATCAATTTTTATTATGTTATATCTATAATTCGACGTAAGCTCAACAACATAGTCAAATATTCGTTCTGATGCCAATTCTTTAACTATATTCTTCTTTATGGCGTCATTATAGCTTGTTCCATGAACTGCGGTTATAAGTTTCACGCCGGAATACGCTGCGTATTTCAAAGCTTCAAGATCTTCCCGTGTGCCTATTTCGTCGGCTATTATTACTCTTGGAGACATTACCCTTACAGCCGTTGAAATTCCGATATGCTTTGGATAGCCTACAAAAACGTCAGTGAGCTCGCCAACGTCGTTCTGAGCTTTGTCACGGTATGTAAATGATATCTCGTTTTGCTCGTCTATGAGCGATATTTTCATAACATCTCCCAACATCCTGGCAGTATCGCGCAGAAGGGTTGTTTTTCCGGAGGACGGCGGCCCGACGATAAGTATACTGCTTGTACCTTGTCCCAGACATGAGTCGAAAAGGTTTTTTGCACAGCCGCGCTTTTCCCTCGCTATTCTTATATTTATTGACGATACATATTTAACAGTATCTATTTCATAGGCGGAGATTCCTGCTGTTACTGCTGTTCCGCATATCCCAACTCTGTTGCCGCCTTTCGTGGTTATATAACCCTGGGAAAGCTCCTTAGAATAGCTATGCAGCGAGTACGAAAACGCTGTTTTAAATGCAAATTCTATATCCTCCGGCCCTGAAACCGCCGCTCTCATCGGATTCTTAGCAAATCCCCCATCCAAAGATAATAGCATATCGGTTGAGCCTGATGTTATGCTGACTTTTTTTCCGTTTCTAAGCCTTATTTCATTTACCGAATCCAACGACTTAGCGTCGGTCTTTAAGAATGCTTCTTTTATGCTGCCACGCAACAAATCAAGTGCGTTGATGATTCCTATAGTCATTTTTCGTCCCTTCTTTTATAGATTGTCCTGAACTATACTATGCTTTTGCTGTAAGACATATTCTTATTTTGCCTTGGTTTGTTTTGTATTTATTCCTTTAATGCCGCCGATAATTCCAAACGCCATGCAAAAACAAATCTTTACCAGGCAATAATCCGAAACATACCCGCATGATATTGTGCTGATAAGAAATATTGGTGCAGCAAAGGCCGCTCCTGAGATAAGGCCTTGAATCAGGCCGCGGTGTCGGTATATCTGAGTTGAGCAATATGCACATATATAGCTCGCTGCTGAAAGCTCTGCTGCGCACGCAACGCACAAAGCAGTTTTGGGCATATCGATGAATGTCATAATCACCGATAAACAAATGCAGGTTACCGACGCAGCAAGCAGACCGAACGCCGTACCTTGCATTAATGCGTTGTATAGCTGCCTGTTTTCGTGCTTGTGCATAAAAAATCCCCTTGAATACTGTTTTAATAAACAATATTCAAGGGGATAATCATTTAGAACATGTATACTATTAGGCGATCAGGCTGTTAATCCTTCTTTTCAATTCCCTTTTCTTCAGAAGCCTTCTTACCCATCTTTTCAGCCTTTGCGGCGGCAGTTGCCGCTGCGGCTTCCTTTTCGGCATCAAGATTCTGAGATACGGCCCATTTCTTTATTCTGAGCCTTGATCTGTCTCCGCCAGTCTCAATAACAAGCGTTTCTTCTTCAAGCTTGCATACTATTCCGACTATTCCGCCAACCGTTACTATCTCGTCGCCTATCTGGATATTTTTCCTCATTTCAGCGTCTTTCTTTTCCTTTTTTCGCTGAGGTCTTATAAGAATAAAGTAAAATGCCAAAAGTAGAACCACCATCATAATTATGGTAGACCATCCATATGCACCGGTAGTCTGAGTGGTTTCCGTCTGAGCTAAAACTGATAAATTCATTTATTATTCCTTTCCTTTCGTTTTTAAATATTCGTCTATTGATTTTGCCGCGGTTTTACCCGCGCCCATTGCCAAAATTACAGTTGCAGCGCCTGTAACGGCGTCGCCTCCGGCGTAAACGCCTTCCTTGGTGGTAAGCATAGCTTCGTCAACAACAAAGCATCCGTGGCGGTTTGTTTCAAGACCTGGTGTGGTTGTTCTAATAAGCGGGTTGGGAGACGTTCCTATAGACATAATGCAGGCATCTATCGGGATAACATACTCAGAATCCGGAATTGCCTTAACCGAACGTCTGCCATCTGCACCTGGTTCGCCAAGCTCCATCTTTTGGCACTTTACTCCGCTTACGCAACCATTTTCATCGCCTGTGATTTCAACGGGATTGGTTAGGTAAACAAACTCAATTCCCTCTTCTTTGGCATGATGAACTTCCTCACGCCGAGCGGGCATTTCTGCCTCAGAGCGGCGATAGATGATGTAAACATGCCCTGCACCGAGCCTCATAGCGCACCTTGCAGCGTCCATGGCCACGTTTCCTCCGCCGACTACAGCGACCGAGTTATAGTGCTTTACAGGGGTATCATATTCATCAAGATAAGCCTTCATCAGATTAATTCTTGTAAGATACTCGTTCGCCGAAAATACGCCTACTAGACCTTCGCCGGGAATTCCCATGAAGTTTGGAAGTCCTGCACCTGTGCCGACGAATACGGCTTTATATCCCATATCCATTATCTCGTCAATAGAAAGGATTTTACCGATTACCATATCGGTCTTTATCTCAACGCCGAGCTTTTTAAGATTGGTAATTTCGTGCTGAACAGTTGCTTTTGGAAGCCTGAACTCCGGTATACCGTACATCAAAACGCCACCGGCGGTATGGAAGGCTTCAAATATTGTAACGCTGTAGCCCAGCTTTGCCAAGTCAGCCGCGCATGTAAGCCCGGAAGGGCCAGAACCGATCACCGCTACCTTTGTGCCGTTAGGCTTCGCCTTTGCAAGCTCTATTTCCTTGTTTGACATATAATCGGCACAAAAGCGCTCAAGTCTGCCTATTCCAACCGGCTCACCCTTTATTCCCCTCACGCACTTGCCCTCACACTGATTTTCCTGCGGGCAAACTCTTCCGCATACAGCCGAAAGACCATTGGTTGCAGTTATTATTTTGTAAGCCTCTTCGAACTTTCCGTCCTTAACGCAAGCAATAAAGTCCGGGATTCTTACCCCAACAGGGCAGCCGCTGACGCAGGGCTTATTTTTGCAGTTAAGGCACCTTGAAGCTTCGTTCATAGCCTCATCGGGCGTATAACCTTCACAGACCTCCTTGAAGTTTCTCGCTCTCACCTTAGGGTCCTGCTCCGATATCGGAGTTTTAGTTTGCTGCATACTAGCCATGACGAACACCTCCTGTCAGTCTGCATATATGAGACTTTGCCTCTGATTCTTGAGCACGGTATGCGGAATTTCTTCTTATCAGCTCATCAAAATCGACCTCAAAGCCGTCAAAATCAGGACCGTCAACGCAGGCATACTTGGTTTTACAGCCGACCGTTACTCTGCATCCGCCGCACATTCCAGTGCCGTCTATCATGATAGGATTAAGTGAAACTATGGTTTTGATGTTATATGGACGGGTAACTCCACACACAAACTTCATCATAGGAACGGGACCTATTGCTATAACAACGTCGTAATTCCTGCCACTATCTATAAGTTCGGCAAGCTTTGTTGTAACAAACCCTTTTGTGCCGTATGTACCGTCATCGGTGGTTATATAAAGATTATCGGAAACGGCTTTCATTTCATCCTCAAGAATAACTATATCTTTGCTTCTGAATCCTGCAATAGTGTCTACCTCGACGCCCATTTTATGCAGAGCTTTTGCTTGCGGGTAGGCTATGGCGCATCCAACTCCGCCGCCGATAACGCAAGCTCGCTTTAATCCATCGCCAAAATTAGTGGGCGTCCCCAATGGGCCAACAACATCAAGTATGAAGTCTCCCTCCTCCATAAGACCCAGCTGCATTGTAGACTTGCCAACTTTCTGGAATATGATAGTTATTGTGCCCTTTTTTCCGTCATAATCGGCTATAGTGAGCGGCACCCTTTCTCCAAGCTCATCTGTTCTGAAAATAATAAACTGACCCGCTTTTGCTTTTTTTGCTATAAGCGGAGCGTCTATCACCATAAGCGTGACCTGCTCGTTTAGCTCGCGCTTTTCAAGAATTTTATACACAGTATTCCTCCCGATAAATTGTTATTCAATATATTATATACCTCTGATTTAACAATTTCAAGTAGTAAAACGCAACTTTTTCGAAGAAAATCATTTTTATCGAGTTATGATTTAAACTGCTCAATTTCTTGCAAAATAATCTTTAATGGCCTGAACAATGGCATCCGCCAAGCCGCTTTGAACGCTCGACGAATTCAACGCCATAGCCTCCTGATAGTCGGTCACAAAACCACACTCAACCAGTATCGATGGGAATTCCTGTTCCAGTGTGACGGCAAAGTAATTGTATTTTGCTCCCCTGTCACGGCTTTTTCCATCGTCGTAAACATAGTTTTCATAGTAGCTCGCCATCCGCTTTGTAACCAGTGCCGCGAGCGGCTGTGAATATGGCGTAAAGTAATAAGCCTCAACACCTCTTACGCCCTCGCCTTTGGTAACGCTGTTGCAGTGGATTGATATATACATATCCGGGTTATATCTGCGGGCGTAGGTTGAACGTTCATAAAGGTTTATATAGGTTGTATCAGTCGGAAGCATATGGACATCTGCTCCGGCTTCCTGAAGTTTTTGAGTCAGCTCTTTGGCTATTGCTATGTTTATTTCCTGCTCTAAAACGTGGCCTACAGCGCCTGGATCAAAAACAGATGAGCTCTTATTATAGCCGTGTCCCGGATCAATAACTATCGAGGCTCCGTATATGCTTGATCGATAGCCGTTGAAACGAATAGTTAAATTTCCCGCACCGTCATAGCTAGAACTGTAACCGGCAAATACGCCCTTCTTCCGCAGTTTAAGCTTAAGCTGCGCCTTGCTTTCACCGTTAACGCTTACCGTTGTCCACTCTGCGCTGCTGAATAAAGAATCTGATGAGAACTGCGGATAGCCAGCTCCTGAGCTTACATAATCAAAGGTTATTAGAACATATTCCGGCTCAAAGCTGCTGAGATAATAGCTTAACCCGCTGTTTGAACTGTAATTCAACGGCGAGAACGAAATGCTGAACGGCGTTTGATAAGTAAGGTTAAAGTTCAACACTGTATCGGTTGAATCCACATATGCATTCGTTACCGTACAGTTGTTATTGAATATCGTGTAGCCACTTGATGTGCTGCAATCAGACGCTTTTACGCGTTTTCCCGATGCCGTCAGGTAGTACTTAACCGTCTGGCTTACACCATCCGACGTTACACTGTAAGTCGCTTCGTTGACAATTACATCTATCGTTCCGGCAGGAAGACGCGGCATATCGGGGGTTGCTATATTATCCGTGGTATAGTAATCATAGGTTATGGTATTGTCATTCTTGATAGTAAGCAGTTCAGCGCGCTCCTGAGCAGGAGAAACAGCGTTTACAATTACATGTGCTCCCTGCATAGTTTCGTAGCAGAAATCCATATAATTTCCGTTTATTTCGATATTTCCAAGATCCTGTTCCTCGTTTACAATACCCTCAGGGGCAGTGAAATGACCCGTAAAGCGCGCATAGTTAGTGTTAGAGTCAAGCTCGTCCGATCCTATTTCCTCTTCTGTGAGCGTAATTTTATCACCGTTCAGGGTTGCCGTAACTTTAGAGCCGGAATAAGCTATAACATTTACGGATATTTTTGTTGTGCCCTCAACTCTCAGCTCTGTGCCTTCTTCCGGTTCAGCAGACTGCAAAACCTTTACGCGCCTTGTAATTTTGTATGTGACCGTCTTTGCCTTGTTTTTGAATATGAAGGTATTAAGACCTATGTCCAGATCTTCTTCAAAGTAAAAGTTTCCAGCCTCGTTCAGCTTTATCTTTTCGCCGTTGAAATATATATCAAAGTTTTCATCGAACGAGCCTTGGAACTTAACCGTCGGTTCGTAGGTTATATAAGTCTGCTTTGTAGGCAGAACCATTGAAAGCTCGGTATACAAGGAATCAGTGTTTATCTGTCCGTCAAAATACTTTTTCAGAGCCTCTGTGCTTGTTCCGGTGTCCTTTTTAAGCGATTCGTATGAGCGGAAAACACTTCCCTTATATGATGAATAATTTTTGCACTCTTCGAGCTGCTTAAGTATCTGATCCGCTGCCCATGTCGAATCAGAATTGCTTATTCTCTCATTGGCATGGCTTATAAACATGGGAATGCCCGCGGCGGAAGCAAGCTTGTCCCACCACGAGACTATGCTGATAAAATTCAGCTCAACTGATTTCAGACCGCCATAGCAGGTTACAACCATAAAATCAGCATAACCGTTTTCTATGTACGACTTTGTATCGGAATATCCGTCGGCCAGCGCCTCAAAATCGTCCTTTGTGTCTGAACCGAGCTCATTATTTCTTTTATTCATCCATGCGTTTTCTATAGCTATTCCGACAGCTACAGTGTTACTTGTGGAACGGATAGCGCTGCTGACAAGCTTGAAAACGTATTCGCTATTATCTCTGAGCCAGTTTTCAAAGCCGATTCCTGAGCCGGCAGAAAGATACTCTATGTAGCTCTCCGGATTCTTTTCGGCATAATACCCCTGAAGCAGAATGCCATCGATACGGTACTTATTAGTAAGCTTGTGAGCGCACTGCGAAAGATAGTCAATTTTGTCGCGAAGTTCATCTATGCTCTTTGAATTTACGGCGTCTGATAGATCGTAGGAAATATACACAAACAGATTGTGCTGGCGAGCGGCGTCTATAAGCATGTCCAACGGCGAGCCGCTTTTATATATCTTTGAATCAACTTCATAATACACCACGCCATTATAGCTTGTGTTGATAATTATGGTGTTCAGACCGTAGCTTTCGATATCTTCTATTATTTCGGATATCTCCTTCTGCGTGGTTTCAGCCGGCTGATTCAGGTCCTTAAAAAAATCGAATCCAATCGTGATATTGGTAGCCTTCATTAAATCCGGATAGGCATAATCATAGCTTCCTGCCGGGATTCCCTGAACGTCGCTCTCGGGGTTATCTTCACTTTCGTCAAGCTCTTCGGCAAATACAGGTATCATTAAAGAACCGCTTTGCAAAAAAGCCATAAGCATTATAATCATTGAAAGAATAAAACATAGAAATTTCTTCGTCATCTTAAAGTTTCCAAAAGGTCCTTTCCACTGCTATTTATTCAAGAAACAGCGTTGTTTCCATGAGCCTTGTCTTTTCACTGTAGAGAAGCGAAGAATCATCTGTACCCACAGCGAATAAAGAGCCATAGCGGTAATATGCGCATCCTGAATATCCTGGAAGACTACATATATAATTCGTCTGCCGCGCCAGCATATCGCCGGTGCTCCATTCAGTATTAGTGCCAATCTTATAAGCAGCTATTCCACATACAAGCTTGATGCTTGGATTAGTAACTATAGACTGCCATGTCTCAGCTGTTGAATCAAACGGCAGCTTATCCTTGTAGCCGTAATATATCTGAGGGACTATATAATCAAGATATCCAGGCTCAGAGCACCATTTTTCAATATCCGCGTAAAGCTTGTTAATATTATTATCAAGATTACCCTGTGGTGAAACACCGAATTCTACGCTTGGATTGCAGGCTTTAACCGTGGAATAAATGTCGCTGACAAGCAGGCTTACAGTATCCCTGCGCCACTGATCCAAATCATCTCTTCCTGAAAGCTGGAACGCGAGCTTATCGAAGGATTTATCTGTGGTTGGATAGAAATAGTCATCAATATGTATGCCATCAACATCATAATTTGTGACTATTTCTGCAACACCGTTGCATATAAGCTCTCTTACTGCGGAATAAGCCGGGCTGAGCCAGTAATAACCGGTGTCGGAATCGTAAACAAGATATGTTCCGTTGGTAGAATCCGAATTATACCATTGCTTAATAATGTAGCTGTCACTTATTTCGGCATAGCGTTTTTTTGTAGTTGTTCTCATCGGATTAATCCACGCATGGAAAGACAAGCCAAGATTGTGCGCCTCATCAATCATTATCTCAAGCGGGTCATAATCCGGCGATACGCCTGCAGTCCCGGAATACGAAGCTGCAAATGGATAAAGCGCGGAGTTATAATAAGAATCTGCAAATGCGCGCACATGCACATAAACAGTATTGCATCCCATAAGTTTGACGTTTAAGAATGCGTTTGATATTTTCCCTCTGAAATCGCTTTCCGAGGCGTTCGCAATCATGGTATCCAAGTCAAGATAAGCGAACCATACTGCTTTTTGAGTGTCATAATTCACGGCCCTGTAGCTTGAATGACCCTGAGGAATAGAAAACTGCTCGGTCATAGGAGCGTTAGTATTTTCCTCTTCAGTTGGGTTGTCAGTAAGCTCCGGTTCGTCAAGCTGTACATCCGGTTCTTCTGTTGTTTCAGGCTCGTCGATGGAAATGTCATCATCAGGTATATCTGTTGATGAGACTTCGCTTTTGCTATCAGCAGGCTCTGTTGTTGTCTCTATATAGTCAGGGTCTATGTAATCGGAAAGATACCTACCGTTTACGAAGTATTCCTCACCCTTTATTTTGATGCGGTACCATCCGTTAGATACTATACCCGTTATATGTGCCTCGTCACCTTTGTTAAGGTGACTTATCCTTTTACTGTCTGCATCAGGCTTTTCACGGATATTAACGGCAGAGTTCGCATACATTGTGGCCTCATAATCAGTGATTCGATACGGTTCGTCGTCCTTGTCGGCAGATGAAGAGGACTCAAGGCTATAATCCTCAGCCGGAGTACTTGCTACCGACGACAAATATGTGTCCTCACTGACCGTCTGATAAGATGGAAAAGTAACCTCTGTGTCCGCAGAATCGGTCACAAATCCTGTTTCGGCAGCGCCAAAGGTATTTATAGTTATTTCCGACGGAGGAGTGTTTTCTTCAGTATTCTTATTTTCACAGCCAGTCATAGCAAAAAATACAAGCAAAACGGCGAGTGAAGCAAATAATTTTTTCATGTGAAACACCTCCTGATTATAAAACAATGCCGGATAAAAAATATTGCATAGTTCTGCAAAATAAAATAATAAGCGTACGGCTACTTAAAGCTATTATAGCATTTTTTATGAAGTATTACAATAGCAAATTCAGGAGTTATTGCACTAAAAAATTAATTTTTTTAAACTAAAAAACCGGCAAAGCCCAAAAAAGGTTGTGCCGGCCTGCTTTTTATTAAAATATTGTCAGATTTCAAGCTTAAGATCACCGGGCTTGATGAGATTGAGTTTACGCATACCCTCGCATATCACGAAGCAGACAAGAGCAGGGGCCACAAAGTGCATTACAGCAAGCTCTATCAGTGCCGCTGCCGGAGAAACTCCAGCCTCTGTCATTGCCTGATACCCCATAAACTGACCTACAAGCCCTGATGTTCCCATTCCTGAACCTGTTGCGTTGTTGACCATCTTTAAAATGCAGGTAGAAACCGGGCCTAAAACCGCGCTCGTAAATATCGGCGGAAGCCATATAAGTGGATTTCTTATTATATTGGATATCTGAAGCATAGAGGTTCCTATTCCTTGGGAAACAAGCCCTCCCCATCGGTTCTCTCTGAAGCTCATGACGGCAAAGCCAACCATCTGTGCACAGCAACCTATGGCAGCGGCTCCTGCAGCTATACCGCTTAGGCCGAGAGAGATTCCTATTGCAGCCGAGCTTATCGGTAGCGTCAGTGCCATGCCCATAAGAACAGATACTATTATTCCCATAAGGAAAGGCTGCGCTTCTACGCCGTAATTAATCAAGCTTCCTATCCACTTCATAAACTGCGAAATAGGCGGACTGAGCAGTATTCCAGCAGCAGATCCACAGATTATCGTTACTATCGGAGTCACTATAATTTCAACCTTGGTCTTTCCGGAAACAAGCCTGCCCAGCTCAATACCGACGAATGCAGCAACGAAAGCGCCAAGCGGCTCGCCGGGGTCGACAAAAAGAATCGAACCCTGCGTAAAGCTTTCTATTGTGATTTTTCCGGCATAAGCCCCTACCATTCCGCAGACTGCTGCCGATACAGTTACCAAGTGCGGACTTTTAAACTTAGCAGCTACGCCAACGCCTATTCCAGCACCGGTAAGAGCCTTGCAAAAGCCGGCGATAAAGACAAGATAAGAGCCAACAGCTGAGCCAATAAGACCACCTATCTGTTCGATTATCGTTCCAATTATGAGCGTTGCAAAAAGACCCTGCGCCATTCCGGACAAGCCGTCAATAAATATATGATTCAGTATTGATGTTATTTTTTTCATATTTCCAGCCCCAAGTTCAAGTTTTATTTATTATATTACTTTTGCATGGAATGTGTCAAGGCAGGAGAAATATTTTCTACGTTTTAATGTACAAAAGCGGAGACTTAACGAAAATTATAAATATTTTATACTAATATGCGACTGAAGAGCACTCAAAAAGCGGTGCAAAATCCATCGTCCAGTGTTTTTCACCCACTTTTCGGTATCATTTTAGACGGAGATAGTATTAAAGATATAATAAATCTGTATTGACAAAATGAAAAAATTTTGTTATTATATTTTAAGAATTATTCTTAATGATTTTCTATTTTAAGAATCACAGCGCAGATCCGAGTTTTAACAAAGGAACGCTAATTATATGACTAAGCAGAGAGTTCTGATACTAAGTATCATCAAATCCTCTAACAGCCATCTTACCGCAGAGGAAATTTATAATATAGCAAAGCAACAGATGCCTAATATTGCTCTTGGAACCGTTTACAGAAATCTTGGCAAACTGCGCGAGGATAATGAAATTAAACTAATAACAAAAAAGGGCTTTCCAGACTGCTATGACAGGTCGGTTTATCCCCATGGCCATTTGATATGTGACTGCTGCGGACGAGTAAGCGACTTTCCTATAACTGATATCGGCGGTGAGCTTGAAGATAAGCTTGGCGAGAAGCTTACGGGCTATGACGTGAACGCGCATTATGTATGCAGTGAGTGCAGAAAAAAGCAGATTGATAATAGCGGTGATTGTCGGTGCAGAAATGCGTCGTGTCATAATATAATTAAATAAAAAGGAGATAATAATTATGGAACTTAAGGGCAGCAGAACCGAACAAAATCTTGCTACCGCCTTCGCAGGCGAGTCTCAGGCCAGAAACAAATACACATACTTTGCGTCAGTTGCAAAGAAAGAAGGCTATGAGCAGATAGCGGAAATCTTTTTGAAGACCGCTGACAACGAAAAGGAACATGCCAAGATGTGGCTTAAACATCTTGACGGAATCGGGACCACTGCTGAAAACCTTGCGGCAGCCGCTGCAGGCGAAAACTATGAGTGGACAGACATGTACGATGGTTTTGCAAAGGTCGCGGAGGAAGAGGGCTTTGCTCAGATAGCTTATCAGTTCAGAGCTGTTGCAGCTATCGAAAAGGCTCACGAGGAGAGATACCGCGCACTTCTTTCAAACGTTGAAATGCAGAAGGTATTTGAAAAGAGTGAGGAAACAATTTGGGAATGCCGTAACTGCGGACACCTTGTTATCGGCAAAAAGGCGCCGGGCGTTTGCCCCGTTTGCGCCCATTCCGGAAGCTACTTTGAAGTAAGAAAAGAAAACTACTGATTTTGTGCTATTCCTTTTATTGCCTCGGCTAATTAAAAGCCGGGGCAAATTTTTTCTGCAATAAAGTTGAAAACCGCATATTCATATGCTATAATGTTTGTAATGACAATGATTTAGGGATGGTTTTTACGTGAAGTATAAGGTTAATATTGACAATAAAAAGAGATTTTTCTGCTTTCCTTGCTATATAGCAGACGAACATATCAAGCTTGCAGACGCCGCTGCGCTTAAGCTGATAATTTACCTTTTGAGTGACGAGTCGGAATGCTTTGATAGTGAAGTTGTGTGCAAAAAGCTCGGCATCACAAACGATGGCCTTTCTGACGCTTTGCTGTTTTGGAAGGAACGCGGAGTTATCAGTGAAAGCTCGGCCGAGCCGCAGCAAAACGCGGATATTAAAGCTCCCCTGCCTGATTACGGTAAGCAGGCTGTGAGGGTATGGCACAGAGGGTATTCTGCCAAGGAGATAGCCGAAATTCTAGACAATGACGCTGCAACAAAAGAGCTTTTTCATGAGGCCGAACGCACCTTGGGCAGGACCCTTAAGCATGCCGATCATGAAATGCTGATAAGCCTGAAAGACTACTGCGGTTTTATGCCTCCTGCTATTATTCTTATACTTGAATATTGCCGCGACAACGACAAGACGTCTGCAAGATACATAGAAACCGTAGCACGGGATTTTGCCGACAGGGGGATGACGGACTTTTTGGATATCGACGCTGAAATAAAGCGCCGATCAGAGATACAGAGCTTTGAACTGAAAGTTGCCGCAGATTTCGGGCTTGATACCAGGCTTACAAAAAAGCAGTCGCAGTTTATATTATCTTGGCAGGATATGGGATTTGATTTAAACATGATATCTTTGGCAAGAGAAAGATGCGTTGACTCAACCAACAAGCTATCATTCCCATACATAAACTCAATTCTTAAGTCCTGGTCGGACAAAAAGATATTCACACCGGAGGCTGCAGAGGCTGACATTAAGCCGCAAAGCCACGGTTCAAACGGCGATTCACAAAACCGTTCGTTTGACCTTGAAGAGTTTGATGATTTTACGCTTGGAATAAAGAACGGCCAATAAATTCTATAACGAAAGGATTTGAACATTATTGTGAAATACGGAACGGACGTTGTTCAAAAGGCGCAGCTGGAAGTAGACAGGCGCAGGCTTACTGCTATTGCTGTTCATGAAGCCCATGTTAGCGAGATTTCAGCTAAGTATCCGGAAATATATGCTGTACATTGTGAAATAAAAGGAACTGCCTCAAGGCTTTCTGAGGCAGTATTCTCTAAAGCGGCGAATGTACACGAGCTTATAGAAAAAATAAGGGATGATAACATATCAAATCAGGCAAAGCTTAAGCGCATGCTTGCTCGGGTGGGTTATCCGGAGAATTACCTTTCGGTTGACTATCACTGCAAGGAATGCTTTGATACCGGCATATGCATGGGCAACAGGTGCAAATGCATGGATGAGCTTATGACGAAATACACAATTGAAAAGCTGAACGAGCAGTGTGCAATAAAGCTTCACAGCTTTGCCGAGTTCCGGCTTGATTACTATCCCGAAACCGTTCAGATTAAGGGCAAAACTGTTGGCTGCCGCGACATGATGGCGGACGTTGTAAAATTCTGCATTGAATATGCAAAAGGGTTTTCACAGGATTCCACAGGGCTGTTTCTGATAGGTGCTACCGGCCTTGGCAAGACGTTTATTTCCTGCTGTATAGCCAGAGAGCTCATCAATAAGGGCTGCAGCGTTGCTTTTGATTCGGTTCAGAACTACTTAAGAGCAATAGAAAAGGAGCATTTTGGCAAAGCCGATGGAGATACGCTTGAAGCAATCCTGAAAGCCGACCTTTTGATTTTAGACGACTTGGGAAGTGAATTTGAATCGGCGTTTAATACATCTGTTGTGTACAACATTATTAACACCCGCTGCAACGAGGGCAAGCCGATGATTATTTCAACCAACATTCCCCCTCAGCGGCTGAGCGAAAGATATGACGACAGAATCGTATCGCGGCTGACAGGAAACCTTAAGCCCCTACGCTTTTTAGGAGAGGATATACGGCAAATTAAGCGCAGGAATGAAGATTACTCATGAAGAGTGCTTTAATTATTTACGTATTTAATTGTAATGCGACAGATGGCTATTCCCCGAAATATCTGCAAATCCGAATTTTTTAGAAGATGCAAAACCAATGGGCCTATGTTCAAATAGGCTTAGCAGAAAACAATTCAGAGATAATAAAAGAGCATGTTTATATGTTTAAAATAAAAGGCGCAGCATAATTTAGATATTATACTAATTCTAGATAAATGGAATTTATAGAATTGCCGCAAAGCCCATCATATAGTGGTTTTGCGGCAATTTTATGTGTAGCTGCCCAAGGCAGTTTATTTACACTTTTATGATAAATTAGTATTTTACACGTTTTTTTGCTATCATTTCAGACGAAGATTAGTATTACAACCTTTTTGATTAGAAGCTTTCCTTTTGTCATATTTTGATTTTTCACTTGACTTTGCGCAGGTTTCTACCGTCCTCGGAAAGAATACTTGATGAAATATATCCGCGCTTACCCCCGTAATCAACAAGAAGCCAGTCATCATTGTCGCCTCTTCAATCACCGATACAATTTAACCTTTATTAATGGTGACGAGAATTTTGCAATCTGTCCCCTTTCCGGCTCTCGCGTTTGACCTCCCAGCAGTAAACATAAGCTCCTCGGGAGCAAACAAAACAGTCGAACCGGAAAAAGAATGACGCTGATTGCAGCTGCAAGGCAAACAATCACCCTTTTCAGCTTCATATCAACGTCCTCCTATCACTGAAAAACAATTATTATTTGATTAGCTTAACTATTATCTTTTTGCCTTTCTTAATAATTGCACCTGCTGCCAAATCAACTAAAGTATTGGTGTCGGTCACTTTTTCATCATTGAGGGTTACTCCGCCCTGCTGAATAAGCCTTCTTGCCTCCCCCTTTGAAGGAGCGAGCTTTGCCGTCACCATAACATCAAGGATTCCAAGTGAATCCTGCGAAAATTCTACCGTAGGCATATTCTCGCTTGTGCCGGAGCCTGCAAAAACTGCCCTTGCAGCTGAAAGCGCCTTGTTTGCCTCATCTTTGCCGTGAACAAGCTTTGTAAGCTCATACGCTAAAATTTCCTTAGCCTTGTTAAGCTGCGAGCCTTCCCAGCTTTCCATCTCGCGGATTTCGTCCAGCGGCATGAATGTCAGCATCTTTATACACTTGATAACATCAGCGTCTCCGACGTTGCGCCAATACTGGAAGAAATCATACGGTGGAGTCTTGTTTGGATCGAGCCATACGGCGTTTCCTGCGGTTTTGCCCATCTTCATACCGTTGGAGTCGGTGAGAAGGGTGATCGTCATTGCGCTGGCGTCCTTTCCGAGCTTTCTTCTTATAAGCTCTGTACCGCCAAGCATATTTGACCATTGATCGTCGCCGCCGAACTGAAGATTGCAGTTGTAGTTTTTAAACAAATAGTAGAAGTCGTATGACTGCATTATCATGTAGTTGAATTCGAGGAAGGAAAGCCCCTTCTCCATCCTCTGCTTGTAGCACTCGGCACGAAGCATATTGTTTACAGAAAAGCATGCTCCAACCTCACGCAGAAGATCCACATAGTTAAGATTCAATAGCCAGTCGGCATTGTTAACCATCAAAGCCTTGCCTTCGCCAAACTCGATGAACCTTGACATCTGCTGCTTAAAGCATTCAGCGTTATGGTTGATATCCTCACGGGTAAGCATCTTTCTCATATCGCTTCTGCCAGAAGGATCTCCTATCATAGTAGTTCCGCCGCCGATAAGAGCTATAGGGCGGTTGCCAGCCATTTGAAGGCGCTTCATCAACGTAAGCGCCATGAAGTGCCCGGCTGTAAGGCTGTCTGCTGTACAGTCGAATCCGATATAGAATGTTGCCTTTCCGTTATTTATCAGCTCTCTGATAAGCGGCTCGTCAGTCACCTGCGCGATAAGACCGCGCTCTTTCAATTCTTCATAAATTCCCATATTGATCTTCCTTTCAAAATAAAAATCCTCTGACACAGCAATTGTCAGAGGACGATTTAAACGTGGTACCACCTCAATTTGCCGCCTTGCATACGGCCTCGTAGCGCATATAACGAGCGCAGCTCCGCATTCTCCTACTCACATGGTTCAGAAAATGAACTCCGAGATGTATTCACAGTGCATTAAGCCGCTTTTTCACACCGACCAAAAGCTCTCTTGAGGCCATAGGGCACGCTACTTGTTCTCATCACAGTCGATATCATATATTAGCATTTTAAATTGTTTTTGTCAAGCATTTTCCCAAATTTTTATTTTGCCAAAATGTACATAACCATATTGTGAATACATGGATTATTCTTCGGCAATAATTTGATTAAATTCAATTTACGGAGATAGCCATGCAGTACAATAAAGTTGAAATAAGCGGTGTAAACACATCAAAATTAAAGGTTCTTTCTGAAGAAAAGAAAACCGAGCTGCTCAAAAAGGCCCACAGCGGCGACAAAACCGCCCGCGAAGAGCTGATACAAGGCAATTTAAGGCTTGTTCTTAGCGTTATTCAAAAGTTTATGTCACGAGGAGCACCTGCTGACGATTTGTTTCAGGTAGGAGTCGTCGGACTTATAAAGGCAATAGATAACTTTGACATTAATCTTGAGGTTAAATTTTCTACCTATGCAGTTCCTATGATATCAGGCGAGCTGAGACGATATTTAAGAGACAACAACGCCATACGCGTCTCTCGTTCTACAAGGGATTTAGCATATAAGGCGATGCAGGCGCGCGAAAGGCTTATGAACAAAAACAACAACGAGCCAACTCCAGCTGAGATTTCTAAAGAGATAGGCGTAAGTAAATCTGATGTCGTTCTTGCCCTGGAATCAATTAGTGAGCCTGTTTCTATATATGAGCCTGTTTTTTCAAGCTCCGGGGACGCCGTTTACATGCTTGACCAGCTTGGCGATTCATCCAGCGATGAAGGCTGGATAGATGAACTTTTGCTCCGCGAGGCTATTAAAACCCTTTCTGACCGCGAAAAGAACATCCTTTATCTTCGGTTCTATCAGGGCAAAACTCAAGTCGAGGTTGCTAATGAGGTAGGAATATCTCAGGCACAGGTATCACGATTGGAAAAGAACGCGCTTTTGAGGATAAAATCGAGTGTTTAGTACTAATTCTGTGTAAAAGTGTATATGGGTTGATGTGCAACCGCATAAAATTGCCACAGAGCCGCTGTAAAATGGGTTTTTAAAGCGATTTCAAATACAATTTTTGGCGCATAACAAATATAAGTGTTAGCAAATCGCTTCTAGCTCCTTTTTCAAATCTTTTAATATACGCTTTTCTAGCCTTGATATATACGACTGCGATATTCCTACGACGTCCGCAACCTCCTTCTGAGTCATTTCCCTGCTGCCGTTCAGACCAAAGCGCATCTGCATTATCAGCTTTTCACGGCCTTTAAGGGCATTTACAGCCTGAATCAGCACTTCCCTTTCGGCTTCGCTCTCTATTCGCTGACTTGCCTCATCATTGTCGGTGCCTATAACATCGGATAAAAGCAGCTCGTTGCCGTCCCAATCAATGTTAAGAGGTTCATCGATGGATATCTCGCTTCGCTGCTGCGTCGTTTTGCGTAAATACATCAGTATCTCGTTTTCAATACAACGCGAAGCATAGGTTGCAAGCTTTATATTTTTCTCAGGATTAAAGGTATTAACGGCCTTTATAAGCCCTATAGTTCCGATTGACACAAGGTCCTCTATTCCTATTCCGGTGGACTCAAATTTTTTGGATATGTATACTACCAAACGAAGGTTGTGGGTTATAAGCTTTTCGCGGGCAGCCTTCGGGTTCTTATCTAAAAGCCTGAATACTTCCTGTTCCTCACTTGCTTTAAGCGGCGGCGGAAGCGATTCTGAGCCGTTTACATAATCAAGCGGATCGTGCCCGATAAGAAGCTTTAGTTTTTCTAATATAATTTTAATGAGCATTGCTTTATTCTCCTATCAACAAAGTATTTTCGGATTGAAAACAGCGCGCTTAGTGCCTTTTTTCATGAATGCAACCAGCGCGGATGTGTTTTTGATATTTCCTGCTTCGCTTTCTATACTTATGCTGTCCGGCATGAAGGCATACAAAAGGCCCTCTGAATCAACGGTTGAATATGGAATAGCATATATGCCTTTCCCATCCGGAGGTGAATACTCGATTCCTGTACATATTACCACCGGCTTGCCGCTGATAAGCTCGGTAACAGTGTTTCCGGTATCAGCAACGCCGTCCAGCGAAAAGCTTTTTCCTTCTATGGTTATATTCACTTTGTAGGAATGGTTTATATCACAGGCTTTTGAAGTTAAATGTGAAGCTACAACTATTATCAGATAAATAACAGCTGTTAAAACTATAAGCTCAGCAAGCGGAATATCAAAATAGAAGCTTCCCTTGTTGAAATATATTACTCTTGTTTTTAAAAGCGACTGCATAAGATACACCGCGCCACCAAAAATAATATTTACAGCAGAGAATATCGTCAGCACTGCCGCAGCTTTTTCTTTTGACATATGCTTTCTGAAAAACGTCACACCTGCCGCCAGCGCAATTGCAGTTATTTTTGCAAACACAACCGCAACAGACTTTACAGCTCCGGATGGATTTGCAAGAATCAGCAGCGACGCAAGCCCGCCGATTGCGGCGCCTATAGCAAGGCGCACGGAAGACGCACATGTGTGCGAAAGCCTTGCGGTTATCATCAGCATTAGCCAGCTCATATATGTATTAACAATTACAAGAGTGTCCAGGTAGATTGTCATTAGCATCACCGAATATAATTGTATTCCCATCGATATAAGATAATTGTCGAAACACAAATGATATAATATTTCAATAGTACGAAAAATCAGAACAAAAGCGCCAAAATACGGTTCGCGCCAAAAATTATCCGATTAAGCATCTTATCCCTTACGGTGACCGCAGCAGTTAGGCGGGGCTTTTCTCCTTCAAGGTAAAAGCCGCCGGCGAGATTTACAAGACCGGCATTCCCAGTGCGGGCGACTTCAGCATGATAACCAACATCAGCAAGCATCACCCGCACCCCCCTGCTTTCAAAACCCACATCCCCTACTCTTAAAACCCGCACCCCCACGGAATCGTTAAATTGTTAAAGAAAAAATTAAAAGCTTCAGGGTATCGTTAAAGGGTTTAAAATATGATAAATGAATCATGGAAAAAGCTATTGACATGTTTTATCCTGTTCTGTTATAATCATTTTGCAATGTCTATCAATCATGAAACGGAGGCAATATCCATGAAAGACATGAAAGAATATTTAGAAAAAATAGATACGGCAATTAAATACGGTCCCTACAAGGACAATTGGGACAGCCTTAATAATTACACGGTACCGAAGTGGTACAAAAAAATTAAGTTCGGCATTTTCATCCACTGGGGAGTTTATTCAGTTCCCGCCTATGCGAACGAATGGTATTCGCGGAATATGTACATACAAGGCTCTGATGAATTCAGACATCACATCGAGACATACGGGCCTCAGAAGGATTTCGGATATAAGAACTTTATTCCCATGTTCAAGGCGGAGAAGTTTGATGCGCAGAAATGGGCAGAGCTGTTTTCCGAGGCAGGAGCAAAGTATGTCATCCCGGTGGCGGAACATCACGACGGCTTTCAGATGTACAAAAGCGAGCTTTCGCATTGGAATGCATATGAGATGGGCCCCAAGCGGGACGTTTTAGGAGAGCTAAAAGCTGCATGTGAAGCCAAGGGGATGGTTATTGGTGCATCATCTCATAGAATAGAGCACTGGTTCTTTATGGGACACGGCAAGGAGTTTGACAGTGATATCAAAGAACCGCTCAAGCGTGGCGACTTCTATTGGCCTGCAATGCCTGAGCCGAACCATCAGGATCTGTTCAGCTCGGCACCAACTCAAGAATTTATGGAGGACTGGCTTTGCCGCTGCTGCGAGATCGTGGACAGCTATCACCCCAGAATAATCTATTTCGACTGGTGGATTCAGCACTCGGCTTTAAAGCCGTATCTTAAGAAATTTGCGGCATACTTCTACAACAGCAGTTTGGAATGGAGCCCCGAAGGAGTAGTTATTAACTACAAGCATGACGCTTTCCAGTTCGGATGTGCAGTTCCAGATGTTGAGCGCGGACAGTTTGCAGACGCCAAGCCATATTATTGGCAGACAGACACTGCCATCGCCTACAATTCGTGGTGTCACACCGAAAACAATTTTTACAAGAATCCGCGCGATATCATTTGCTCGCTTGTTGATATAGTGAGCAAAAACGGCACACTTCTTCTCAACGTCGGTCCCAAAGCGGACGGCAGCTTTACCGAGGAAGACACAAAAGTCTTAAAAACCATTGGCAGATGGCTCAGCGTCAACGGCGAGGCTATTTACAACACCAAGCCATGGAGAAAATCAGGCGAGGGTCCTACAGTGGTCAAGGAGGGTCAGTTCTCGGACGGAAACGCTTCAGAGTTTACCAGCAGTGATATCCGCTTTACATCCGGCGGGAGTAGCATTTACGCAACTATCATGAAATGGCCGGAGAATGGCAGGGTTAATATAACCGAGCTTGCTGACAGGGATGCTTCGAGCCTGCCTTTGTTCCACGGAATCATAAAGAGCGTAAGCATTTTAGGCTATAACGGCGATGTGAGCTATGAGCGTGACGGAGAAGCACTTAAGGTATGTGCGCCCGGTGTTAAGAGCGATTTGCCGGTAGTTATAAAGGTTGGGGTTGATTAATCGATTCTGGTAATAATAATTCAGCATGGAGGTTACATTGTGAAATCTGAAATAAAAATTGCAAGCGAACGCATTTCGACGGACGACTACATAGATTTTCTTAAGAGAACCGATTTAGGTTCGCAATATCCTAAAGAGCGGTTTATAAAAAGAATAGGAAAGCTCGTGGCTAACGTTTCAATCAGCATCGTCGCAAGAAATAAGGATGATCTTATTGTGGGCGTGCTGTTTGCCTTAACCGACTTCGCCTATTGGCTTTACATCACTGATTTGGGAGTGGACAGAAACTATGAAAGGCAGGGCATCGGCAGAAGGCTGATGAAAGCCGCTCTTGAAGTCGCAGGCGGTGAAAAGGATATCGCGTATACCTCATAGCAAATGATAATGCAGTTCCTTTTTACGAAAAGCTGGGAATGAAGAGAGCTGACGAGGTTATGAAGTATAATCACATCGAATGGACGGAGTTTACCGTTCAATAAAGAATATTATCCGGCATTTCTGAGCCGAATCTTTTTGTACATACAGCACAAAAGCCCCTACGGGGAAAATTCAAGCGCTGAACTGACTTCACAATTCAAGCGGAGCCAGTTTTGTTTTCAGCTGATACGTTGGTTATAGTAGTTCTAGTGTTTCTTTCTCATCTTGCTGTATGTGTCTGCAACTTCTTGCCATAACAAAACCTCCTATGGTTTCTATTGTACCATAGGAGGTCTTTTTGTAACTGTTCGTTTACTGGCTCGGATCAGTTCACTCTGTCGGGGGATTTTATACTTTTTCATTCTAAAAAGCGTTTAGACCATATATGGCCAGAAAGGATGGCGCAAAATCCCACCTTATATGGGTTTTGCGCCTGCTCTTAGTTTTGCTTTGGACTGAGATAATTTTTTATTCGGTAATTTTCAGTTGGAAGCCGACTATTTTACATATCAGCCTACCTGCCCAGCTCAGCATTAGGTCTGCATATTCCTGTGGGGTGACCTTGCCGTTTGTTATCATGACGTCATAAACAACGTTTGCTTCCCTTATGGTTGCGTTTATGTCGGTAAAGCCGTTTTTAAGGTAGAATTCATGACGTTTTACCCTCTGAGAATAGTTGTTGGCGGACCTATCAAGCTGTTCACGAGCAAGGAAAAGCCTGCCGCCGCTGTATCTTTTGCGAAGGAGGGATAATATTTTGCTTCCGTAGCCCTTTCCGCGAAGCTCGGGCAGGATAGCGAAGTAGAATAGATACCCCAAATCGGTGCCGCCTATAATGTACGCCATTCCTATAAGTTCGTTATTGTCATATGCCGCGAGCATTTCTCCCCTGCCAAGCTTTGCTCTTTTCTTAAGCATATAAAATGGTGCGCGCTCGTTTGTGGGGAAAGCGCCTATGTAAAGCTTTTTCAGCTTTTTCCAGATGCTCTTATCGAAAAAGTTTTTATCACAAATATTTAGTATTTCCATATGTATCATCCTATTTCTGATGGCTCTGTGAGCTGTTTGCCGAGTTATCACCAAAACCGTAAGCCACAATTACCAACGACTATTATTAATCCGACTAAAGATCTCACAGTTGGCATACTTTGGATTTTCTTTCTTAATCCTGTTGCTCCGAAATGTCAGGACAAAACCAAAGCTATATACAAATAAGTTAAAAACATAATTACAATTACCCAGAATACGACGTATATCTTAAAAGCTCCTCCACCGATGTGAAAAACCCAAAAGCAAGTCAATCGGAGTTCCCGATACCAAAATTATCCGCAAATAATGAAGCACTATGTATACTCAATGAATGCTGTTGTCATCGCCTAATCCAGTATGAGAACGGATAAATTTAATAACCTTATTCTGCTTAAAGTATTATTTAGAATGCCCGTCTTTTAAGGGAAGATAAAACTGTTTAAAAGATCTTTCTAATCGCTTTATGTTTGCATGAATGATAAACGCCCAAAATATCGTGTCGGCAATGCAGCAGATGATCAGCATTTATAATGTCTACTTGATTTTGTGGACAAAACTGTTATACTTCTATTTCGGATGTCTCCGTCTTGATATCGCCAAGCTTTCGATAAACCGTTAACCACATCGTGATAAAGCATGCAAGCCCACCCAGAACGTTTGATATCGGCTCAGCCCAGAAAACGCCATCCACTCCTAAGCCAATATTCGGGAGCAGAACCGTCAGCGGCACAACGATAACAGCTTTGCGCAGAAGTGAGAAAAACACCGCTTGCTTTGCTTTGCCAAGCGCAGTGAAGACCGACTGCCCCGAAAACTGAAACGCCATGAAGACAAAGCCGAAAAAGTAAATTTTAAGCGATCTTATTCCCGGCTTTATCATTGCGGCATCGTCGGAAAAAAGGGTTATTAAAAGCTTTGGAAAGCTGATTATAAGCAGCCATGCGGCGACTGTATATATCGCGCCGACAATGGCAGTGAAGCGTATTCCCTGCTTGACACGGTTATATTCCCTTTCACCGTAATTGTAACTGAGCACCGGCTGAGAACCGTTTGTAAGCCCTTGAATAGGCAGTGAAAGGATATCCCTTGCCGAGTTTACAATTGTCATAACACTTATATAGATATCCCCGCCGAAGCCTTTAAGCATGATGTTGCACACCGCCTGAACAAGGCTGTTTGTCGCCTGCATCATGAATCCTGCGAAGCCGAGACTCATTATCTTTAAAGTAAGCCGACGGTCAATCCTCATGCAATCGAAACGGATGTGCAGAAGTGCGCTCCGGCCTGTCAGAAATTTTATCACCCATGCGGCGGAAATCACCTGGCTTATAACTGTTGCAAGTGCCGCACCCTCAACACCCATATTCAGCCCGAAGATTAAAACCGGGTCTAAAACAAGGTTAATAACAGCACCTATAGCTACCGTGAACATTCCCACCCTTGGAAAGCCCTGGGCGTTTATGAAGCCGTTTAAACCTGTTGCAAGCATCAGCGCAGGCGTTCCAACAAGGTAAATCTTTAAGTAGCTTCCGGCATAGAAATATGTCGTATCGTCAGCGCCGAAAAGGTATAGCACAGGTTTTGAGAATACAAAGCACAGAGCAGTTATGACAACCGAACTCAGAGCGAGCATGGCACAGGTGTTCCCTAGAATTTTTTCAGCCTTTTTATTTTCGCCCTCACCCCTTGCTATGGCAAACAGCGGAGCGCCGCCCATTCCGAAAAGGTTTGTGAACGCCGCTATTACCGTGGTTATTGGGAAAACAAGCCCTATTCCAGTGAGTGCCAAGCTATCACCGTTTGAAAGGTGACCTATATAAATTCTGTCAACTATGTTATATGCAAGCTGCACAAGCTGCGCGCAAATAAGCGGCAACGCCTGATAGATTATGCTTTTTCTGACGCTGCCTTTTGAAAAATCGTTTATCATCTGCTTTGGGCGCTTCCAAACGGCCTAACGCCTTCAACGGCTTGTTTAGGAGATATCTCCCTGCCGTCGTTATCTATATCTAAAATCTTCGGAATATCCGAACCCATATTAAGCTCTTTCATATATGTCAGCTGACGGAGGCCGTGGCGGGATTCCATCCTTTGGGTGAGAGCACGACGATCGTTTGCCTCAAGGGCGTAAACAAGGTCAACCGAGGCCTGATCAATAGCAAGAATATCTCTTGATGCGAGAATTCCTATATTCGGTGTTACTACCGGCTCAGCCGCAACTCCCTCACAGTCGCAGGAGACAGACATATTTCTTAAGACGTTTATAAACAGAATATTGCTTCCGAAGTGGTCTACAACCGCCTTTGCCGATTCGGTCATCCGTTCCATAAATTCTTCTTTGCGAATGTCCCACATGTTGGAAGAGCCGGGAGTTGTATGAATCATGCCCTTACCGATTCTACCGTCGGCGCAGCCTATTCCTATGTTTTTATTTGAGCCGCCAAAGCCGCCCTGAGTATGCCCCTTAAAATGAGTAAGAACAAGCATGGAGTCGTAATTCAAGATATTTTTACCCATGGACATTTCACCGAACCACTTGCCTCCCTTGACAGGAAGTATAACTGTGCCGTCCTCATCCATAATGTCAACCGGACAGAATGTCCAGCCGTTGTGGGCTATGGTTTCGCGGTGAAGAGCTGTTGTATAACGGTCGCCCTCATAATAGGTGTTGGTTTCGACAATGTAAGCGCCAGGCAGCTCATTTTCTATAAGCTTTCTAACCCAATCCCGCGGGATGATATTTGGACCGTCCTTCTCGCCGGTGTGGAGCTTTATTGCAACCCTGCCTGAAAGCTTTGCGCCAAGAGCCGCATATACACTCTGAAGGCCCTGCGCTGAAAGCTCTCTTGTAAAATAAACCTCAGAAGCCTCATCTGTTCCGGCTTTGCGCAGATTCAAGGGAACATATACTTCCCCACCGGTTCCGGCTGAAATCACTTTATCTGACACACTAAGTCATCCTTTCTGAATATGATAATATTTGTATTTTACCACACTCTGTTCAAAATTGCAATTGCGACATACATTATAGCCAAAAATTAAAAACCGTCGGTCAACATCAGCACAATTCACAAAAACGGTTGACACTGACTTTGATTAGGTGGTAAATTTGATATAGAAGATTCCTGATTGGAGAATACAATATGAGACATTTACTTATGCGGCTGCTGCCGATGCTTACGGCGGCTGCACTTATACTATGCGGATGCTCCCAGAGGGCCGAAGAGCGCGAAAGCTACACTGTAAGAGTTATGCTCCGCCCCTGTGAGGGCATAACCATAAACGGAGACAATATTGCAGACGTTACGGCAGGCAGAAACGTCAGCTTTAAGGTCAGCTTGGACGACGGATACGTCTACATAGGTAACACCGCAGGCGCTGAATTTGATGAGGAGCGCGGGCGACTGCGGCTTAGCGACGTTATAGCCCCGGCAACCATTGACATGATAGTTGCAAAAGAATCAGAGGTAATAAAGCTAAGTGTCAAAAAAAATGTGGAATCAGCTGAGATCTCGGCATCCGCAGAGCTGTTTGCCTATCCCACCGATGTAAAGGTCTGCGCAATTGAAACAGATAATCTTAGCTTTGAAGGATGGTCGGAGGGCGGTTTTCTTTCAGACGGTGGAGTACTTTTAAGCGAAGATGCCGAATACACCTTTAGAATAAGTGAAAACTGCTCGATTTATGCCAACTTCTCCGGCTTTTCCGAATATACCATCACATATCACCTAAACGGCGGCATTACCGCAGACGGTGCAGAGCAGTTCAGCATAACCAAGCAATACAGCGATACATTTGCCATGCAGCAGACAATGTATGCAGACGGAAGTTTCGCACGCGATGGATACTCCTGCGTTGGCTACAGCACGGAGCCGGCAGAATACTCAGATTATGGCACCTGCAACGACATACCGGGATTTTCAAATATGGGCGGAGTTTGCAGAGTTGATAACGGCGCTTTGGACTTATACGCGGTCTGGGCGAAGGAAACACCAGCCTCAGACTTTGAATACTCCGCTGAAAGCATAAGCTATATCAGTGATTCAAGCTACAGCTGGGGCAAGCTTGACCAGAAGACAGCAACAGAGGATGGTATAAAAATCACCGGCTACACCGGCTCGGACAGCATAGTTGTTATCCCAGAGCAAATAAACGGGCTTAAGGTGATGGAGATTGAAAGCGGTGCATTTTCCGGCGAAATAGAAAGAGTTGTTATTCCGAAGACAGTTAAGAACATACAAGCAGGTGCTTTTTCGGAATGCGAAGCCCTGCACGAGGTCGTCTTCTTTGATTCGGTTGTTTCGGTTTGGGATAAAAGCTTTAGCCCGAATGTCAAGACGGTTGTTCTGAATTCGCAGCGGCTGCCTGTGTATTCCGGGACAATTGAAGGCTCGTTCTGCATCAAATATGAACGTCTGCGCCAGACCGAGGGCAAAAAGATCATCGTGGTCTCCGGCTCATCGTCACTGAACGGTATGAATTCTCCACTTTTTGAGAAACTCATGCCAGGTTACAGTGTTATTAACTACGGCACAAATGTTGCTAACCCTTCGCTGTTTTTCCTGGACGTTATATCAAAATACGTCTCTAAGGGTGATATTGTTGTTCATGCACCGGAGTTCTTTGACTCATCTGCGATGGGCGCTAACAAATTCCACGCCAAAATGTTCCGCGGAAACGAGCAGTGCTATGACATTTTCAGAGATGTCGACATCTCAAAATATACAGGCTTTTGGGAATCCTTCCGCGAATTTCAGGTTGGTAACCCGCAGGACAGCTCGCTTGTTCCTGCTATCCATCAGAGCGGAAAGGACTACCAGCTTCCAACCGAACTTAACAAGTACGGTGACCGCTCAACCGTGCGCAAAAGTGTGCGCGGAAGTTTTGGTGACCCAACGCAGAGCTTTAACTATACAAAGCTTCAATATGAAAACCTCAATGAAATATACAAAGTCTACAAGACAAAAGGAGCCAAGCTGTACATGAGCTTCGGTACATACGACAAGGCGAGGCTTCATAAAAGCGCCGCCGCTCAGTCTGAATATGACAAGTTTACGCAGGACTGCGCTGATAAGCTTGACTATCCGGTAATCTCAAACGTTGGCACATACATTATGGAGCACAAATATTTCTTCGATTCTGAGTGGCATTTAAATGACGAAGGCGCGCAGATACGCACCCAGAATCTTGCCGAAGACATCAAGGCTCAGTTGGAAAAGGAGCGCGGTGAATAAGTTATGAACGAATATACGGTTGTTGGAACTATATGGTTCTGGGCGCTTATGGTGCTTATTGCCGTGCTTCATGTATGCACACGGCTATTTCGCGGGCGGAAAACTGAAATTTTCTCTGTTGCAGCTAACACAAGCGTACACATTGTTTTGTTCTTTCTTATGTTTTTGCGCGGTGCGGATGTGAGCGAACTGTTTTTAGCTCTTTTGATGAGCCTTTGCGCGGCGCTATTATGCCGGTGCATAGATGATAAAGCAATAAACTCCGGCAAAAACGGTTCAGAGGAGGGAGAATAGGCGATGGTATTCAATTCGTTTGCGTTTCTTGTCTTCTTTCCGTTGGTTCTGATATTGTATAGGGTGCTTCCCAAGCGGACGCACTGGGTTATGCTCCTTGCCGCAAGCTATTTCTTCTATATGAGCTGGCAGGCGGATCTTATCTACCTGATACTTTTCACTACGGTGATATCATATTTCTGCGCATTGGGAATCGAAAAAGCTAAAAAGCAGAGGGTTAAAAAGCTTCTTGCTGTTACTGCGGCCACCGCGAGCCTTGGGGTGCTCTTCTTCTTTAAATACTTCAATTTTCTTGCGGATAACGTCTGCTCACTTATCAACCTTTTCGGGGCTGATTTGCGGTTCTCGCTTGATTTGATGCTTCCTGTGGGAATATCCTTCTACACCTTTCAGACTCTTTCATATGTCATAGACGTCTTACGTGGGAAAATGAAGGCCGAGCGGCACTTTGGATACTATGCGCTTTACGTATCCTACTTTCCTCAGCTCGTTGCCGGGCCTATTGAGCGCCCGGAAAACCTCCTGCCGCAGCTTAAAGCTGACAATCCGCCATCACCCTACATGACAAGCATGGGACTTAAGATGATGGCGGTGGGCTTCTTTAAAAAGATTGCAGTCGCCGATCAGATATCGCGGGTGGTCGATCTTGTTTACTCCTCGGTTTCGGAAGGCAACGGCGCGCTCTTCAACGGCTTTACAGTATTAGCTGCAACTGCGCTGTTTTCGGTTCAGATATACTGCGATTTTTCCGGATATACTGACATTGCCATAGGCTGTGCAAAGATAATGGGCATAAACCTTATGCAAAATTTTAAAGACCCCTACAGTGCCGTAAACATCCGCGACTTCTGGCGCAGATGGCACATCTCGCTTACATCATGGTTCACCGATTATGTCTATATACCGCTGGGCGGTTCGAGATGCTCTCGGGCCAAGCACTATGCCAACATTTTTATAGTTTTTCTGCTTTCTGGAATATGGCACGGTGCGGCTTGGACATATGTTATCTGGGGAGTGATACATGGAGTATATCAAATAATCGGGCATATCACCTCCGGACTTCGAGCAAGGATGTGGAATAAGCTTAGAATCAGCCAGACAAGCGCCCCTGCTGTTTTGTTTAAGCAAGTGATTACGTTTTTTCTTGTACTCATAGCATGGGTAGCTTTCAGGGCAAATTCCACTTCTGACATGATGGCGCTGTACAAAACAATATTTTTAGGGTGGGCTGGGCTGGATATCGGCGCATCACTTGGTGCACTCGGCTTGGACTGGGTTCGGATTATCTCCATAATCCTAATGGTATTTATTGTAAAACAGCTTGACTTGCAGATAACTCTGAAAAACACACCATGCGGCGAATACAAAGGGACTTTTGCTTCGGGATTTGTATATATCATTCTTTGCTGGACTGTCGCCGTCGCCTGGCTTTTGCTTTTGAGCTCGGGCGGAACGAGCTCGTTCATCTATTTCCAGTTCTAAGGGGAGTCTTTAAAATGAATAAGAAATTTATTAAGACCTTTGCGGCTATGCTTTCTGTGTTCGCAATTCCTATTGTGATGGTGATTGCGGCGGTTTTTGCACTCCCGGCCGTTTATAATGATACCTTTGTCGGCGAGCTTTCGGAGAAATATGACAGGCTTTGCAGTATAGAGAGCAAGAAAATAGTCATAGTCGGCGGAAGCTCTGCGGCATTTGGGCTGGACAGCAGTATGATTGAGAACGAGCTTGACTACAAGGCGGTCAACTTCGGGCTATATGCCGACCTAGGCACAAAGTTGATGATGGATCTGAGCCGAGCCTCGGTGAACGAGGGAGACATATTTATCTTGGCGCCAGAAATGAGCGCACAGACCCTTTCATTATACTTTGGCTCGGAAACGGCTTTGGAAGCGATGGACGGCAGGTTTTCAATGCTTGCGTATGTAGACAAGGATGATTACGGTTCGCTTGTCGGAGCAGCGTGGAAGGTAGGCTCAAGCAAGCTCAAATATCTTTTGAGCGGCGATAGGCCTGCTAATCAGGGCGCATATAAAAAGGAAAACTTCAACGAATACGGCGACAATGTTTTCGACCGCCCATACAACGAGCTTTCGGGCATCGGAAACCCCATAAAGCTTGATTTTTTAGCAGATTTCAGTGATGGAAACATCACTGAATATGAGCAGTTTATAGAATACGTCAACGAATATACAGCTTTTATACGTTCGCGCGGGGCCGAGGTTTATTTCAGCTTCCCGCCGATGAATCAAAAAGCGGTGTTTGAAAACAACACTGATGAATCCATACGCGAATTCTATCAAAACCTTTGCCTGAATCTTGACTGCAAGGTTATAAGCAATGTATTCGATTACATAATTGATGACGGGTATTTCTTCGACTCGGAATACCATCTGAACAACTCCGGCGTTACAGTTCGCACTGTTAAGCTGATAGACGACATAAAGCGCGAGCTTGGAAGAAGTGATATCACCCTTGCAATCAGCGAGCTTCCTTCCCCGGCCGGCCGACGGCCCAAGGGTGTGCAGAACGAAAGCCTGGACGAACAGGAAAATCTTTACTTCGTGCTTGAAGCCGCTGAGGACGGTTCGTGGAAGATAACAGGGCTTACCGATGAAGGCAAGGCCCAGGAGTTGCTCGCCATCCCAGATTTCACCGAAGGAGCGGAGGTTTCCACGGTTGCAAAGGGCGCGTTTGACGGTTCCTCCTGCTTAAGACTTACCTTAGGCAGAAGCATCTCAAGGCTTGACGGTGGGGCACTCAGTGGCTCTGCTATAACCGAAGTAATTATTCCAGATGGCAGAGGCGCACAGGATATTTCCGTTCCCAACAACACATCGCAGGAGCTGTTCGTTGCCGGAGGGCAACAAAAGCTTGCAATATATGTGGACGTACAGCTTTACGATGAATATTTAAGCGACTATTTCTGGGGAGATTACGCCGTGTGGCTGAAGCCAAAGGAATAATGCCTCAAGTATTTCACTGTATTTGCCGCAATTTAACTTTTATTTTCCACAATAAGGTCGTACTACTAAAGTAGTAAAATATAATGGGCAGTATATCCTGGTATGATACTGCCCCAAAACTATAATGCTAATATTCATCCAAAGTAAAACCAAAAAGAACAAAACCCTGCGAAAGGATTGAAATTACAATGAAGCCTGACAAAAACAAGATATTAATCGCTTCCGGAGCTGTTATCGGTGCAACCGCCGTATTCGGAACAGCCACATATCTCACGACAAAATATCTTATGAAAACAGCACTTGACCGCGAGAATCCGAAAATAATGGAGCATGCAACCAACCGAATTGCAGGCTCACTGATTGACGAAGAAGTCTTTAAGATGCAGGCAGAAGCCGCAGAAAAGCTTGAGGCTGCGCCAACTGAACCGGTCGAAATGCAGGGATTTGACGATATCACGCTTGTTGGACACTGGTATCCCGCAGAAAATCCTAAGAGAATAATTGTGGCAATGCATGGTTGGAGATCTTCGTGGACGAGCGATTTTGGACTTGTCGCTGATTTTCTGCACGAAAACGGCTGTTCTGTGCTGTTTGCCGAGCAGCGCGGTCAGAACAACAGCGGAGGCGATTACATGGGCTTTGGCGTTATCGAAAGATATGACTGTTTGGACTGGGCACAGTGGGTTATAGATAACAAATCGAAAACGCTCCCTGTTTATCTGTGCGGAGTTTCCATGGGAGCAACTACCGTTTTAATGACCGGCGGGTTTAAGCTTCCAGAAAACGTTCACGGAATCATTGCCGACTGCGCTTTCACATCTCCAGACGAAATATGGAACCACGTTGTCAACAACAATCTTCACATCAACTACAGCATACACAAGGGGCTTGCATCTGCTATATATGAGCGCAAAAACCAGTATGCAGAATCGAGCTATTCCACCGTTGAAGCCTTGAGGAAATGCAAAACACCCGTTCTGTTTGTCCACGGAACGGACGACCATTTTGTTCCGGTTGAAATGACATATCGCAACTATCTTGCCTGCGCCGCACCCAAAAGGCTGCTTATAGTTCCAGGAGCTGACCATGGTATGAGCTGCATTATAGACAGAGCCGGATATGAAGCGGCTGTTAAGAACTTCTGGAAGGATTTTGACTAAGCGGACACTCCGACGGCTGAAAATAATATTGATTTACGTCTGAAACTATGACAAAATGCGGACAAAAACCGCTTACACTTATTCCGGAAACGAGCCATCTACACGCCAATTTATCGGCGGTATGCCGTTTTTCATCAAAAACTGATTTGTCTTAGAAAAAGGGCGTGAACCGAAAAAGCCGCCAAAAGCTGATAATGGGCTTGGATGTGCCGATTCAACTATACCATGAATCGGATTTGTTATGAGTGCCTTTTTGCTTCTGGCGTTTGCTCCCCACAGAATGAAAACTATAGGTTGCTGCTTTTCGTTTAACTTGCGGATAATCTCATCCGTCAAAAGCTCCCAGCCCTTGCCTTTATGAGAATTTGCCGCTCCGCGCCTCACTGTCAGCACTGTGTTTAAAAGAAGTACACCCTGCCTTGCCCAGCAGCTTAAATCCCCGTTCTTTGACGGTGGAATGCCCATATCCGACTCCAGCTCTTTATATATATTTATAAGCGACGGAGGCAAAACGGTGTCTTCCTTAACGGCAAAGCAAAGCCCTTTGGCCTGCCCAGGCTCATGATAAGGGTCCTGCCCGAGGATGACCGCCTTTACGCTTTCATATGGTGTCATTTCGAGAGCGGCAAAAATGCTGTGCATTTCGGGATAAACAGTATAATGGCTGTATTCCTGTTTCAGAAATGCGCGGAGCTTCAAATAATATTCCTTCTGAAACTCATCTTTCAGAATCCCGTCCCAATCGTTTCCTATGTGCACCATGGCGTTTATGAAAGCATCCCTGCAAAGGAATAAAAGACTATGCCAAGAACCATCATAACAGCTATGATTATTACAAGTATTCTTGCTATAAGTGATTTTTTCATATCAATCAGTCCCAAAAAAGTTAACGTTCAAATTATTAAAACCGCCTGAATCGGAAATACCGGTTCAGGCGGTAGGTGTTTGACAATAAGCACGCCCGACAAAAAGCCATCAGGCAGCATTTCCGAAGAACTTTGCAAGAATTGTTGCAACAATGGCCACAACAAAGAACACTGCAACGATTATCTTGATTACAAGCTCACGTTTGGCCTCGCCCCTGTCACCGCCGTTCTTGCCATAGAATGAGTTTGAGCCGCCGCCGATTGCAGAGTTCAAGCCTGTGTTATCGGTGTTGGTAGTTAACACTGCTATGATAATCAATATGCTGGCAACTACCAAAATGCCGCCGCTGATTAAGTTTACTGCTTCCATTTATAAATCCTCCATAAAGAGATTACTGATAATTCTTATCAAGTATAGCACAATTTTTTTGAAATTGCAATAGCTAAACCGCAAAAATATTAAAAATTTGCGTCAAATTGCACCAGAATTAAAGATGCCAGATATTCTTTGCGTATTCCTCCACTGCCCTATCGGCAGAGAAAATACCCGCGTTTGCAATATTAATAAGCGACATTCTCTGCCACTTAAGATTGTCGGCATATATTGCAGAAGCGCGCGCCTGTGCATCTTGATAGGAGCGGAAGTCGGCCAGAACCATATAAGGATCGGAATACTTCAGGGAGGAAACAACATCGTCAAATTTGGTGCCGTTTATGCCGGCATTGATTCGGTCGATAGCAGCCTTGATAACCGGGTCAGAGCTATACATATAAACGGGAGAATATCCGGCCTTCTTTTTGTGCTCAACCTCTTCAACGGTCATACCGAAGTTTATTATGTTATCCGCCCCTACTGCCTCGCCGATTTCAACGTTTGCACCGTCCTTGGTTCCAAGCGTTACAGCACCATTCAGCATGAACTTCATGTTGCCGGTGCCGCTCGCCTCAGTTCCGGCGAGTGAAATCTGCTCCGAAATCTCAGAAGCAGGCATCAGAAGCTCGGAAAGGGACACATTATAGTTCTCCAAAAATACAACGTTGAGCTTTTCTTTTATCTTGGGGTTCTTCTTTATCTCTTCGCCCAACGACCAGATAAGCTTGATTATCTGCTTTGCAAGGTAATATCCGGGCGCAGCCTTTGCGGCGAAGATATACGTTTTAGGCTGAACGTCGGCATCGGGGTTGGCAAGAAGCTTATCGTATTCCGAGACAATGTTCAGCAGATTAAGATGCTGGCGCTTGTATTCGTGAAGCCTTTTAACCTGAACGTCAAACAGGGTATCGGGATTTACTATAACGCCGCGATTTGTCTTTAAATACTTGGCTAAGCTTTGCTTGTTGGCGTGCTTAATCTCGCCGAGGCGGCAAAGCACATCCTGATCATCAGCGTATTTTTCGAGCTTTTTAAGATTCTTGGCATCATCTAAATAGCTCTTGCCGATAGTGTCATTTAAAAGCTTGCACAGCTCGGGGTTAGACTGATACAGCCACCGGCGGTAAGCTATACCGTTGGTGACGTTAGTAAACTTTTCCGGGGTAAGCTCATACTCATCGTGGAAGATATCCCTCTTGATGATTTCGGAGTGGATGGCAGAAACTCCGTTTACATGGTGAGACGCGCATACGCATAGCTTAGCCATGTGAACGACGTTATCACGGATGATGGACATTCCGGTAACCTTTTGGTGATCGTGATACTTCTCCCACAAGGAAGCGCAGTATCGGTTATTAATTTCAACAATGATGGAGTAGATTCTGGGAACAACGGTGTTCAACAAGTCACAGCTCCACTTTTCCAAAGCCTCTGCCATTACGGTATGGTTGGTATAGGCAAAGGTCCTTGTAACGATATCCCATGCCTTATCCCACGGGTAGCCGCAATCGTCTAACAGCACTCTCATAAGCTCGGGGATGGCAAGGGTTGGGTGGGTGTCATTTATCTGGATAGCAACCTTATCTGCAAAATTGTCCAAAGTGCCATATGTGGCCATATGATGGTTTACGATATCTCCCACCGAAGCCGCGCACATAAAGTACTGCTGGCGGAGGCGGAGAGATTTGCCTTCTAAGTGGTTATCGTTGGGATAAAGTACCTTAGAAATAGCCTGCGCCACAATATTCTGGCTCAATGCCTTTTCATAGTTGCCTGAGTTAAACTTATTCATATCAAATGCCGGACTGATGGCCTTCCACAGGCGAAGCTTAGAAACCGCATTGCTGTTATAGCCCGAAACGAACATATCATAAGGAACGGCGATAACAGTGGTGTAATCTTCAAGTGAGACGTGATGATAATGGCTATCCCAATACTCCTTCAGCTTGCCATCGAAGTGAATTTCTATCTGTGATTCAGGGTGCTCAACCAGCCAGCAGCCGCCGCCGGGAAGCCAGTTATCAGGAAGCTCTACCTGCCATCCGCCCTCAAGCTTTTGGCAGAATATTCCGTATTCGTAAAGAATTGAGTAGCCCGTTGCAGGGTAGCCGTCGGTCGCCAGACCATCCAGGTAGCAGGCAGCCAATCTTCCCAAGCCGCCGTTGCCCAAACCAGCGTCAGGTTCTTGCTCATAAAGAGCGTTGATATTAACGCCGAAGTCCTTCAGCGCGCCCTCAGCCGCCTTAACCATGCCAAGGTTATAAAGGCTTGTTTTAAGCGAGCGGCCCATGAGAAATTCCATAGATATATAATAAACCTGCTTACGTCCCTCTGAGTGAACCCGAGTTGTATAGCTATGGCGCTTACGTACAAGCTCATTTACGATTATAGAGGAAAGAGCTTCATAAAACTGCCTATCCGAGGCATTTTCATAGGAAACCATAAAGTTAAGATCCAGAACCTTAACAAGCTCTTCCTTCAAGCTTTCTTTTGTATACTTTGATTTAACTGCCTTATCCATAATAATCACCTCATAAAATAATCGGAATTATAAACAAAAAAATTACAATATGCAACCTTAATATTATATATAGTTTTGTCGCAGATGTCAATATTTACACAATTAAAATGGCGGTTTTAATAAAATAGTTTAACAGTTCTGCGCGCAAATGTGCAAAAAGCAAAGAGCATAGTGCTATAATATTTCAAACTTGTGCGGAAAAAACAAAATGTTATCCTATGCTTATTATCGTCTAGAAATGTTCGGCCGCAAGCATGGTCATAAAGCCGTTGCAAAGTCCCATCGTATAGCAATTTTATGCATCTCATATACACTTTTACAAGAAAATAGTACTATAGATAGCAAGAACTCATTTCCTGCTAAAAGTCATCGGAATATGCATACAAATTTGCAGCAGGAGGCAGTATGTGAAGCTATCCATGCTGTTCAAGACTTCCAGAATAACATCAATGCAAAGCGAGCCGCCTGCCGACAGCTCACTCTGTTAGATTTATAAGATAAATATTCTAATACTAATCTTCGTCTGAAATGAAACCAAAAGGCAGGCACAAAACCGCTATACAACGGGATTTTGCACCTGCTTTTATGACCATGCTTTGTCACGACCGAGTGTAGTCGAACACTTTTACACGAAAATAAGTATAAAATCGCTGCAAAGTCCATCATATAGCGGTTTTTCGGCAATTTTACGTGGGTTGCCTAAGCAGCCATGTGTATATTACTCGTTCTTGATAGCTTCGAGTGCCGACAGCCTTGTTGCCCTGATTGCGGGATAAAGGCCTGAAACAACGCCAACTACCGTTGCCAACACCAGTGCCGCCAAGTCTAGCCACGGCGGTATAATAGAAAGGTTGGAGGTTGCAGCGTCTATGCCCATCATAGTCATTCCGCCGTTTTTGGCAAGCGAGTTTACAGCGTATGACGCAACATAGCTAAAAATAACTCCAAGAATTCCGCCGATAATACCAATAATTCCAGCCTCTATAAGGAACATTCCCCTTATATCAGAAAGCTTGCAGCCCAGAACCTTCATGATTCCTATTTCGCGCGTGCGCTCGTATATCGACATAACCATGGTGTTTGCAATACTTATTGCGGCGACAATGAACGCAACAACGCCTATTGCGCCAAGAATAGATCGCAGGAACTTGGTCTGATCCTGCATGGTTGTCAGCCACTGCATATTTGAGTCCGTCTGATATCCCATTTCAGCTATCTTCTTTTCAACCTGCTGAACATTGTCCTGGTTATCCACCATTACTGAAAAGTTATTGTATATGCTCGTGCGTTCAGAGTTTGTATCCATAGATATACCACCCGACGATGTTATTACATCGCTTTCTACATAGCTGTCACTCCAGCCATAATACTTTGCCTGGTTTTCATCAAAGGATTCTGCCATATCCTGAACGCTATTTATGTCCATATATATTGTTGCCTCGTAATCCTCGTTTACGTTCTGAACAAGGATTCCCACGCAATTGCCTTCGATCAGCTGTATTCTTGCCTTAGAAGTATCTACCGCGCCTGTCCCATAGTTGTAGTACCATGTCATTTGATAAATGTGATTATCAAGTGGGTTGAACGGAAGTTCTTCTCCCTCTGACGGGGAATAATACCAGATAGGATCGTCCTTGCGCATTGTATAGAAGTTTGAGGGAACGCAATAGTTCATAACAAAGTTGTTTGTTCCTATGTCGCTCTCGTTAAGAAGTCTGCCATAAAGGACTTCATAGTCAAAATCCTCCATGGAAGCGGCGTCTATTCCCCGGACATAAACATACTGCGCCTTTTCGGTATGGTCCATGATCATCTGAACGCCCCAGTAACTATACTCAGGGGTGGCAGCCTTAACGTGATCCATCGCCCTTATATCATTGAGAGCGATATCATCGAGCGGTTCGCGGCTTTCATTCTCGACCCATTCTCCGGTTTCCTCGTCAACCGCTCCCCACAGCTCTGAAACGTTAATCAGCCTAAGATCGCCATAGGAGCTTATCTGATCCTCGAAGCCCTTGTTCATTCCGATACCGATTGAAAGCATGATAACAACAGCCATCGTGCCGATAACAACGCCAAGAACCGTCAGTGCGCTCCGCGCTTTGCGACGAAGGAAGTTTCCCCCGGCAAAGCGTATAATATCGGATTTTCTCATTTAAATAACATTTCCTTTCAAGTCGCGCTCAAAAGCCTGAGGGCTTTTATTATTCATCGTCATCATCGTCTAAGAGCTTGTCCTTGCGCTTTTTAACTGCAACAACGGCTATGATGATAACAGCAAGCACGACTACAGGAATACCTATAATCAATCCCCATTTAAGTGCGGGCGACATTCCTGCCTGCTCAACACCGCCGCCATCAACAGACATATTGCCGCCCATCATGCCGGGATCTATCATATCCCCGCCCATCATGCCGGAGTCGAACATCATGTCGTCTCCCATCATACCAGAGTCGCCTGCACCGCCCATAGACTCTGTGATAGTGACCTCAAAGGGATATTCAACCCTCTGCTCGTTAGACGAAGCGTCCTCAAAGGTGAATACCAGAATCGCCTGCTTGGTATCGCCGACGTTACTGCCATCTGCCGGAACAATGGTTCCATTGAAGAAATCATAGCTCGAGGCATTCAAGGTTCCTACATACTGAGTGCTCATGGTAAAGTCGCCCTCTACGCTTACTGCAAGGTTAGTCATAGGGTTCTTTGACTTATTGAAATACTGGAATGAAATGGATGTGCCGTCAAGCGGACATTCCGTCGGAGGATACCATTCCATAAGCTCGAACTTGATCGGCTGTGTAACCGGCAGATTGATAGTCATGGAATTGCCGTTGCTGCTGACGTAAGATTCATTAGATTCATACTGGAAATCGTATTCAATCTGAATCGGGTAAGATTTTGCACCGGCAGATGCGCTTGTTTTAAGGGTGATGGTATATTCGATTTCTCCGTCCTTTTCAAGCTTTTCAGTGTAGAAGGATGTAGTGCCGTCGATTGGCGAGAACACGGTTTCACTTACTGTTTGACCGGTTGTGCCGGATGACGATGTGTTAACATCAACGGTCATATTCATAACGTCTTTATCATGGCTTGTATTCTTTAAAACAAAGGTAAGAACAAACTGTTCTCCGGAGACTATCTTTTCAACATCTACAGTGTAGTTGGAAACGATAACCTTTGGCTCAAGCGACTTGTCGCCCGTGGTCTGCGGCTTTTCCTTTGCGGTTGCCTGAAGGTAAACGTTGTAATTAACGCTGTATTCCTTGCCAAGGCCATCCTTAAATTTAAGAGTTACAACAGCGGTTGTCTGAGCGGATGGATATTCGGGAAACTTTATTGGGAATGTTGCCTCAACAACGTCGCCGCTCGCAACATTGCCAAGCTGAACAGTATCGGTATATGTATTCAGAACCAGCTCGCCAAGGCCGGAAATAGTCGCCGTAACATCGGTAACGTCAAACATTCCGCTGTTTTTAAAACTTACAGAAAGCTTTGTTGAAAGATTCGACTTTCCTTTGCCTTCTGGAATAGATGCGCCTGTCATGGTAAACGATGGCACTTCGGGTTCTTCGTCAAGTTCGACGCTTGAGGCTTCAACATCTATATTAAAGGTTTGTGAGGCAAAAACCGCTTTGCCATCTCTTGGGGTGCAGGTAACAGTAAGAACAAGCTGATGTCTTCCCTCTTCCATATTCTTGTCGGCAAGAACCATAATGGTATTCAGGCCGCGTGATACCTGCTGCTCTGCAAGCGAACCGGCAAGAGTGAACCCTGCTCCGCTTACCTCTGCGGACACATTTGCATTACTGTCCCAGAAAGAGCTGCCAACAATCTCATTGCCTGTTTCACTGTCCGTGAAGATTACATATGCGTTTGAATCCAGCCTGAACGACACGTTGAAAGTATCTCCGGCAGTTATCTGCTGTGTGCTTACAGCGGGGTCGTAAATATCAACTGCATATGAGGTCTTCGGGATTAGCTGAGAGCTTTCATCAGCGAAGACATTTGCCGCAAGCGCAAGCATCATAAGCGAGCACATTATTACTGACATTATTTTTTTCATAGTGATTTTCCTTTCCAAGCTTATCTTGCTATATGTAAGATTATTAAGGACTTTTATATTATACAGCTTCCGCTGCGGCTATAATATCCGCAGCCTCCTGCGAGCCTACTTTCATCTGCTTATGGGTGTTATCCTCGGAAGAGGAAATAACGCCGTCGATAATATGGTAGATCTTATCGGCATAGGCAGCTATTTCGATGTCGTGGGTGACAATTACTAGGGTCTGATGATTCTCCCTCGCCATCGAAACCATCATTTCCATAATTTCGATTGTAGTTCTGGAGTCAAGGTTGCCGGTCGGCTCGTCAGCAAAGACTATTTTGGGCTTTGCAACAAACGCGCGTGCTATGCCAACTCTTTGCTGCTGGCCTCCGGACATCTGCGTCGGCTTATGGCGCATGCGCTTGCCAAGTCCGCACATTTTAAGCATCTGCTTGGCCTGCTTATTCCTTACCCTGCGCTTTATTCCCGAGAACATCATCGGCATTGCAACATTGTCTATTGCGGTAAGATTGGGCAGGAGGTTATAGGATTGAAATACGAATCCCATATTCTTCTGGCGGAAGATTGCAAGCTTTCGCTCGCTCATCTTGTCAATACGCTCCCCGAAGATGGTTATTGTCCCCTTGGTCGGCTTTTCAAGACCCGCCATCATATTCAGAAGCGTAGACTTACCGGAGCCTGACGTTCCCAGCAGACACACGATTTCATTAGGATATATATCAAGGCTTACACCTGCAAGTGCCCTGACCTTTTCCTTGCCGATAACAAACACCTTTGTCAGATCCTTGATGCTAATAGCCGGCTTCTGCAATGACTTTTCATCATTCCCCGGCGCGGGCTTCAGTGGCGGCATTTGCGCTGTCATTGCGGCGGTCATAGCGGCAGCGGTTTTTTCATCTGCCATGTTGTCCATATCGTTGAATTCCTGCCTTTCTTTACTTATTTCAGCCTATAAAGAGTACCCAAGCATCGGGTGAAAAAGTATGGATTTTTGCACCAGATACCTTGGAATTGCTTTAAACTGCGATAATCAGTTTTGTCAACTAATTATAATACATTCAGAATCAGTATTCAATAGCATTATAAAAATGTAACCAAATCTTAATAAAGTCCTTAATAATCTTAAACTATGCCCTTCACTTAAATTAATACAATTCAGATACACAAAATATTGCAGCACAGCAATGTTTTTTCACATTTTTTAATACTAATTCCACGCAGAAGCGTATATGGGTTGCTCAGGCAGCCCCGTATATTACTAATCCTGTGTAAAAGTGTTGCTATAAAATCGCCACAAAACCGCTGGGTGATGGGTTATGTAGCAATTTTAAGACACTTTTTAACTAGAATAAGTATAAAGCCGCCACAGAATTAGTTTTGCGGCGGCGAGCAATGTCTGATTATGTATCAACGTCAAAGCTTTCAAGAGCGGATTTGGGAGGAAGCGGTTTAGAGTCGCCGTGGCGGACAAACACCATTGTTACGAAAGAAAGAGCCGAGAATATCGCTGCATATGGGAACAGCGCGCCGTAGCCAAGCCCAATGCCGCTTTTATCGATGATCACGCCTGAAAGTAGCGGAGTTACTATCTGCGCTGCCATAGTAAAAGCGTAATACAGCCCTGTATACCGCCCTATATCAGAAGAAGAGCACATTTCAACAACCATCGGGAAGGAATTTACGTTTATTGCCGCCCAGCCTATTCCTACTGCTGCAAACACTGCATACATAAGCGGAGTAACCTTTGTTACTGCCGTCATGCCAAGATAGCACACAGTCATTAGGGCAATGCCAGCCATTACCGTTTTCTTTCTGCCAAGCTTGCCTGATATCAGCCCAAGCGGTACAAACGAGGCGATTGCGGCAACAGTCGCAACGGTAAGATACAGTGAGCTTTTGCCAGCATCAACGCCAAGCTTATTCTCGAAATACCTTGAAAAAGAGGTCGTTACGCCATTATAAGCGCAATACCACAAAAACGCCGACACAAGCAGCAGAACAAGGCTTGTAAGAACATCCTTCGGCAGCCTTTTGCCGGGGTTTTCTGCGGGCTTTTCGCCGTCGCTTCCGTCGTCATTTGCACCTGATTGTGCAACCGCTTTGTTTTCCTTTACAGTTAGCACCATTATGAACACGCACAGCGCCATGAAACCGGCAACGGTCAGAAAAATCGGAACAAAGCTGCCATATTCGATACTGCCGTTGGGCAGCGATTCGCTCTTAACAAGGAACATCATTGCAACCGTAGAAAAAATACCGCCGATATAGCCGACAAGATTTATAATTGCATTGCCCTTTGAGCGCAGAGGCTTAGGGGTAACATCCGGCATGTATGCGACTGCCGGCGAGCGGTAGGTGCTCATTACCACCAAGAGCAGAACAAGCAGAACAATAAACTTTGCAAAGCTTCCGCCCTCGGTTACGTAAGCTATGATTCCCATAAGTGATACCGCCGCTATCGTCCCAAAAAGAATAAACGGAGTTCTTTTTCCCATGGGGCTTTTAACCCTGTCGGAAAGAACGCCGAAGAGCGGCAGCATAAATATTGCAAGGACATTGTCAAGAGACATAATTATGTTTGTGGCAATTGTCGAAACTCCGTAATGCCCCTCTAATATTACCGGGATAATCTGGTCATAAAACTGCCAGAAGGCAAGAATGGAGGCGAACGAAAGTCCAATAAGAATAGTTTGTTTTATTTTCAACTTCATATTAACAGCTCCTAAAACTATATTTATGTTGTTCACCAATTACTAATATATCAATGAAACAAAGAAAAGTCAATCAGAAACTTTGCTTATTATTATACTTATATTCGTCCGGAAATGTACAGACCGCGAATGGCCATGAAGGTAGGTGCAAAATCCCATCATATAGCGGTTTTGTGCCTGCCTTTTGGAATCATTTCAGACGAGGATCGGTATTAGCTAAAAAGCCCGCTGCCACTCAAGGCACGGGCTTTTTAGCATTATTTATTCTGTGCGGGGTAAAGAAGCTTTTTTCTTCTTTCCGGTGAGGGCTGCTATAACTACAGCAATTGCAATTACAACTACAGCAGCTGCGATTATACCTATTATCAAGCCGACATTGATATCTGTGGCAGACTTGGACTGCTTAAGGAACGGATTTACCGCCGCCTCTTCAATCGGAGGGACATAGGTTGGATCGGCCGACAAATCTATAACAAAAGTGGTAACGCTCTTGGGAGGAAGCTCGTTGCCGTCGGGATCATACTGCCCGGCATCCTGGCAGTATTTAAACTTAAAGCGATTTTCATTTCCTACAGTCTGAATAACTGAGGAGCTTGTTGGAATCACCCCGCCAAGGTCGCAATACAGGTCCTCATAATCGTCAGTATTGTTGACGGCAACTATTACAAGTCTGTGGGAATCCGGAGCCTTAAAGGCTACAACGGTGGCCTTAGAGGTATTTTCAACATCAACACGCTGATATCCGCGCTTTATGTACTTTGAAAAGTGCATCATTATATAGTGGTTGCCGATTCTTTGTATATCGCCGTTACTGTCGTTGCCGATTTCTATTAAGCAGTTGCCCTTATCAGCCACCCACACGCCGTTCCAATAAAGATAAGCATTGACATTTTCGTATGTGAACTCGTTAGCCATCATTTCCGCCTGACGGATATAATCGTCAAGATAATACTCAGTCTGCCAGAGGGTGTATTTGCCGTAAAACATGTCTCCAACCTGCTTAAAGCTGCGGGGGCTGTTTTCCGAGCCATAGAGATGGTGGGCGATGGTATCAAAGGTTTCGGGAGCGTTCTGCTCAAGCGGCTCGATATATTTCTGAATAAGGTCGGCGGTATCAGCCATGACCTCAGCGCCGGTTATGTTGGGCGCCCATTCGCCGAAAGCCTCCTTAAAGGCATTATATACAGCTACATGAGCCTTCCAGTACGCACAATGATACTCGTTCTCCTCCGCGCCAAAATAGAAGCCGGCTTCATTTCTGGCGTTGCCGTTTTCGTCCTTTCCAAGGCCCTGAAGTTCTGTTTCGTTGGAGATTGAGAAGTAATCCACCGGAATTCCGGCATCGAAGAAAAGCCTGATTGATTCAACGCAGAAATCTGCCAGCTCATCATACATATATTCGCCGTTTTCATCCTTTGCAAGGGTGTAGTAGGTATGTCCCTCATCATCAAGCTCTGTGAATGCCACAAAATCAAGGTTTCTGTTATACTGACCCCAGCTTGTAACCAGAACTATAGGGTCTATTCCCCTTGCAACTGCTGCGTCGTAATAGCTCTTATAGGCCTTATAGCCGTTCAGGGCGTTCTGGTATTCGCCGTCGTCCTCGCTACTACCAACGCGGTTAAGATCTCGGAATCTTAAAATGTTGAATTCGCAGTCATTAAAAATCCAGTCGTAACCCTGCTCGGCGTTGACGTTAGTAGTCAGCCAATCGCCATACCATGTATAAGAAGCTCCAAAGCCGTCAATCGTCTGATAGGTCTTTGACATATCAATTTTGACGTTGGCATCCTCTGCAAAAACCGATACGCTCATTATACTTATAACAACTGCTATGGCCACAGCTATTGCAAGCGCCCTCATTAAACGTTTCATATTAATCCTCCCAGTGATTTATGTGATATCTCCATTTTAGCGCGGAAAAACCAACGTGTCAATCGTCATTTATAATCAAAGGATTGATTTATTGCAATATTCGCGCTCAAAGCTCTTTTGCAAAGATAAGCTCATAGGGATCAATGCCGATGCTGAACCCGCCGATTGCTTTGTATCCGAGTTTTACATAAAAGTGCTGAGCAAATTCGTCCGACTGAGTAGAAGTCAGCACGGCCTTATATCCCTCAGCGCACATATCCTTCTCCCACCGGTCTACAAGGCTTTTCCCAAAGCCCTGCCCGCGGTAGTTTTCCATTACATAGAGCATATTCATAAACGGAGTGTTGTCCCAGAAAAGATTGTATCTGAGCCAGCCCGCCAAGCTTCCGCTTTCTTCGGCGACATACACCCTGCCAAGGCTTATGCTTGTGGCAAGCTCCTGCTCGGATATGTGAACGTCATGCTCATGAATAAGCTTTATATCTGCTTGTGCTGCTCTTCTTATCGTCATTTTTCATTCCTCCTTTAAGGTATTATCAATAATAGAAGCCCTCACTTTGAAGCAGACTTACAAACTCGCAGATTTTCCCGACGTCAATATCCTCTGGGAAAGTAAAGCTGAAGCCTATCTCCTGCTCGCTGCTTTTTCGGATGTTTTCCTTCAGCTGTTCAAATGTCTGGCCCTTAGTATAATAATCGCTGAGGTAATCCTCGACTCCGTAGGCTTCAAAATCATAGCATGTAAGCTTGTCATAGGTGTATTCAAGTGCCTGAGTGCGGCTAAGCTTTGCAGATACGGTTACGCTGACAAAGGATATCTCAACGTCGCACAAGCCCTTAACGCTTATTACCGGAATGGGGTGGGCGTCTCGAATCCACTCGCCGGACGGCGATTTGTTATAATGATTATTATACCAGCCGTATTCGATTTCAAGCTTGTTGAGCTTAAGGGCGGACAACGCCGCCATCATCCTTGCTTCAAGCTGGCTGTATGCTGAGTTTATTTCGTTTAACAGGTTCTGCGATATCATATTCATCCTCCGTTCGGTGTCGTTAGTACGATTATATCCCCTGCTGCGCATGATGTCAATAGAAAACAAGCTCCATGCCAAACGGCGGAAATCCGCTGAGCATAGAGCTTGTATGAATTATCAGATTTACTCGGATTTGTCGCCAGGCTCACTATCGTTGGAAATATCCGGCCGGCCATCGGAATCCGTGTCGTAGTCGAACAGGCCGCCGCCATCGTCCTGATGGCTGTCGGAATCTGCAGAGGACTCTTCATGAGCCTCCTCCACAGCCTGACGGACGGTTCTTTCCTCGGCTTCCTTAGCAGCTCTTTCCGCAGCGTCAAGATCCTCGCCCTTCATCAGGCGCTCAAACTGGTCGCCGTTTATCTTCTCATGGCTGATAAGATATTTCGCAACGGTGTGAAGCTGATCGACATGCTCAGAAAGTATGGCAATCGCCCTGTCATATGCGCCATGAATGAGCGAGCGTAGCTCCGAATCGATCTCGCCGGCTATAACTTCTGAATAGGAGCGGTCGGAATTATAATCCCTTCCCAAGAAGACCTCATCCTCGTCCCTGCCGTAGACTATAGGGCCGAGCTTATCACTGAAGCCGTATTTTGTAACCATGCTTCTTGCTATCTTTGTGGCGCGCTCAAGGTCGTTGGAGGCGCCGGTAGATATATCGTCGAGCACGACCTTTTCGGCTGCGCGTCCGCCGAGCAATGTAACTATCTCCTCGGTCATCTCCGACTTTGAAGCATAGGATTTATCATGATCGGGAAGGGCCATAGTGTAGCCGCCGGCTTGGCCGCGTGGTATAATCGAAACCTCACTGACCTTGTCCTGTGTGGGGCAGTAGTAGTGGCAGATGGCGTGGCCGGCCTCATGATAAGCGGTGAGCCTCTTTTCTTGCTCTAAAACCACCCTTGATTTCTTTTCAGGGCCGGCTATTACCTTTATCGAAGCCTCACTTAAGTCCTTGGCGGTAATTGCCTTTCTGTCTGCCTTAACAGCCATAAGAGCAGCCTCGTTTATAAGGTTTGCAAGATCCGCACCTGTGAACCCGGCCGTCGCAGCAGCAACCTGTTTAAGGTCAACATCAGGTGCAAGCGGCTTGTTCTTTGAGTGGACTTTTAATATCTCTTCCCTTCCCTTTATGTCGGGATAATTGACATAAATCTGCCTGTCGAAACGTCCCGGCCTTAAAAGAGCAGGGTCCAAAACGTCCCTTCTGTTGGTTGCAGCCATTACTATAACGCTATTGTTGACCTCGAAGCCGTCCATCTCGACTAAGAGCTGGTTCAGGGTCTGCTCGCGCTCATCGTGTCCGCCGCCTAAGCCTGCTCCTCTTCGTCGTCCTACAGCGTCTATCTCGTCTATAAAGATAATGGATGGCGCGGCCTTCTTTGCCTGGTCGAACAAATCACGCACACGTGCCGCACCCACGCCGACATAAAGCTCCAGAAAATCAGAGCCTGAAATTGAGAAGAACGGAACGCCCGCTTCGCCTGCAACAGCCTTGGCCAAAAGAGTTTTACCATTACCCGGAGGGCCGACAAGCAAAACGCCCTTAGGAATCTTTGCGCCTATATCCTGATACTTCTTTGGATTTTTCAAAAGATCTACTATTTCCTGAAGCTCAGCTTTTTCCTCGTCGGCGCCGGCAACATCCGCAAAGGTTACTTTATTCTTGCCGTCAAAATCAGCCTTGACGTTCGCCTTGCCAACAGTGTTGATTTTTCCTGCCGATGTTATGCTCTTCGACATTGATACTACAACGAATATCATAACGCCTATCATAAGAAGCGTTGGTATAAGATTAAGCCAGAATGAGCTGTTTGAAGCCGCTACAAGGTCATACTTAAGCGGAGCATCTTCATGCTCGGCATTGTATTCATCGCGGTAATTGTGGGTTTCGTTAAACAGCTCGTTATAGAACGCTGAGACGCTTGGAACCTTATAAGTTTTCTCCTCATCGCCGCCGTCAAGCTTGTATTTAAGCTGACCTGAACCAAGATTAAGTGAAAATTCGCTTACCCTGTATTCGTCGAAATAACTTATAACGTCTGAGAAGGTGGTGGTATCCGCGCTGCTCATCAGACTTCTGAAGCCGAATACCAAAAACAATAATATTACGACGGCAACGGCAAAATACGCCAAAATGCCTTTGTTTCTACTGGAGTTCAATGGACTACCTCATTTCTTTTGAAGTGTTTTCCTTGGAGATACGTTTAAAGTATTACCTCGCCGATGTAATCGAGGTTGCGGTAAAGCTCGTCATAATCGAGCCCATAGCCGACTACAAACTTGTCTTCAATAGTGAAGCAAGAATAATCCGCTTTTATATCTACAACCCTTCTTGCGGGCTTATCCATAAAAGCGGCAATTTTAACGTCCTTTGCACCGCGCGCGAGCATAGTTTCCTTCAAAACGCTCAGCGTTCTTCCGGTATCAAGAATATCCTCTACCAGCAGGACATTTTTGCCATCTACATCAAGCTCGGTATCCATTTTTACATTCACCGCACCGACAGACTGCGTTCCACAATAGCTCTTTGCATGAATAAAATCAAGCGTTATAGGCAGGTCTATCGACCTTACCAGATCGGACATGAAAATAAACGAGCCTTTTAAAACTCCGACAATAACAACCGGCTCCGACTGATAATCACTCGTAAGCCTTTTGCCCAGAGCCTTAACTGCCTTGTTTATCTCCTCCTTAGAAATCATAACCTCGATTTTGTATTTACATTCCATAATTTTCCGTCCTTCCCCAGATGAAATCAAATATTATTATGCACCGTTACTTTTACGGCACGAACAGTAGCATTATCGCAGGCGACTCTTTCAGCCGCTCCAAAGCCTTCCACCCATACAGCTCCGACACTGTCTGCAACGACAACTGCCCTTTTGCGCTCACGCTGCGGGAGACAAGCAAGAAGCTTTTTCACAGTGGACGTGAACCCTCTTCCCGGAAGACGAATTTTTTCGTTGCCAATATATCCTCTTATGCACGCATCTCCGCACAGCCTGTCGCAGTCGATAATCCATTTTAATTCGGGTTTGTTATAAGATGATATATCAAATTGTGAAATTTCAGTGAATTCAACTTTTTTACCGAAATAATCAACCGGTTCGTCAAACGTGGCATAGACACATTCGGCGGGTTCAAAGCCGCTCTCAAAGCTTATTTTGCCCGATTCTGCTCTTACATAAACGCCCTTGGAAATATTAATTCTGCCGCCGACAGTTAAGAGCTGATTAACGCGGTCGATTCTATCAAACGAAGGCTCTATTCCGTTAATGCGAAGAAGCCTTTCGATTGCCTGGGTTTTAACTGCGACGTCAGAAATAAGCGAAAAGTCCCAGCTTTCGCCGATTTGAGACTGCTTCAGCGCCTCGTCGGCCTTTAAACTGATATATCCGCCGGCAGCCTCAAAGATATTCAGGCTTTTTGCATAGGTTTTATAAAGAGACGGGTTTATTCTTAAAAGCTCCGGGACGACATTCAGGCGGATGATGTTCCGTGAGCAATCGTCATGCGAGTTTGTACTGTCATTCACAAAGTCATAGCCATGCTGCACCAAATATTCCTCTATTTCCGCCCTTGTGACGCCGATAAGCGGACGGATTACATTATCCCTCACCGGAGGGATTCCTTTAAGGCCGTTTACGCCGCAACCACGCACAAGGTTGAACAGGGTGGTTTCAAAGCAGTCGTTAAGATTGTGGGCGGTTGCAAGCTTCTCTCCGTTCAGATGCTTGCCGATTGCCTGATATCTAAGCTTTCTTGCTCCCTCCTCCGTCGAAAGCTTATTATCGTGGCAGAAATCCCCGACGTTTACGCTTTCTACATAAAGCTCTATGCCCGCTTTGAAACAGATATTCCGGCAGAATTCCTCATCCCGCTTGCTTTCCTCTCCCCTGAGATTATGGTTCACATGGACTGCAAACACCCGGTATCCCAGCTCCTTAAGGGAAAAAAGCAGTGAAACACTGTCCGCCCCACCGGAAAGGCCTATGCAGACTCTTTCGCCGGGCGAAAGCATATTGTATTTTTGAATTGTGTTCTGAATTTTTTCAAGCATATTACTCTGCCCTGTTGTCGATATTTCTGAACAGAGTGTATTCGCCAAGATATGCCATGTTAACTGTTCCAGTGCTTCCGTGGCGGTTCTTGCCGATGATACATTCCGCTGCCGACTGATTTGGATCGTCTTTATTGTAAACGCCATCACGGTATACAAACAGAATTATATCAGCATCCTGCTCAATGGAACCAGATTCCCTAAGGTCGGACGGCACAGGTCTATGATCCTGCCTTGATTCAACCGAACGGTTAAGCTGCGACAAAAGCAGAACAGGAACGTTCATTTCCTTTGCCATAAGCTTTACCTGACGGGTGATTTCCGAAACCTCGGCAACTCGGTTGGTGTGGTTTTCCGGAGATTCCATCAACTGTAAATAGTCGATAATCACCATACCAAGATTCTTCATTCTTCGAAGCTTTGCCTTCATCTGCGGAACTGTTATGCCCGCAGTATCATCAATATAGATATTTACCTGAGAAAGAACATCTGCCGCTGCGGCAAGCTTTACCCATTCCTCTGTGGATATTTCGCCGGAGTTAAGCTGGGTGTTTGGCACAAGTGCTTCGGAGCTTAGCATTCTTGTTGCTATCTGTTCCTTGCTCATTTCGAGCGAAAACATGCATATATCAGTATTGGGGTTCTTTTTGGCAACATTCGCAGCCATATTCATTGCAAGGGTAGATTTACCCATACCCGGGCGACCCGCAATAACTATAAGGTCGGATTTGTTAAGGCCGGATATGAAAGAATCAAGCTGACTGTAGCCGGTGCGAAGACCCTGATACTGAGTCTTATCGTCACCGGAGAGCTTTTGAATCCTATCATATGCGGTAACAATTATCTCACTCAAGCGGGTAAGGCCTTCCACCTCTCTGCCTTGGCGAATTTCGAATATCTTCTGCTCCGCAAGGTCAAGCAAAACCCTTGGATCGTCGGCCCCGGCAGTGCAAGAATCAAGAATATCCCTTGCCACGCTTATAAGTGAACGAAGAAGATATTTATCCTCAACAATCTTGCAATACGAAGCTACATTTGAAGTGGATGGAACGCCCTCCATTATCCCTTTCAGATAAGCCTTTGCCATCTCGCTCGTTTCAAAAACGCCCGAAGCAACAACCTCGTTCATAACAGTGATTATATCGGCGTTCTGACCGTTTGAGAACATACGCAGGATTATTGAATATATCTGCCTATGCTGTTCGCGGTAAAAACATTCCGGCTTAAGCCTTGATATAACCGTTGGTAAAGAGTCGGGGTTTAGAAGAAGGACGCCCAGAACCGTCTGCTCGGCTTCAAGACTGTATGGAAGCTCTTTCCCGGTTAAATCCTCAACCGACAAGCTATTTACCGGCATTTGCCCCTACCTCCTCGTATAAAATAGTAATCGTGAGTCATATTTCAACCAACAAAAAGCTCTCACAAAGCTTTGAGTTGAATATTGGCGGTTAAGTCAATACTTTAGCTTAATCGGATGATTGCCCATGAGCAGAAAGGCCGATGAGTCAAGGGCGGCGAAGCCTGGAGTGGAGATTTTGCGGAGCAAAATGCTACTCCGAACCCTTGACGCAGCAGATTTTTTTCTGCAAGGACTGCAGGCAATCAAATATCCATGATATTATGCTGTTAAGAACGGCAGAGACAAATCGAATAGTAGAAAAACAGCTCTCAACTATCCCGAACGCCCCGTGATCCGTAAAAGGGATAGGACTTGTTTACACTGCCGAAATCATCGCCGAGATTGGAGACATCAACCGTTTTCCCTCACAGGCTTCTTTAGTCAAATATGCCGGTCTTGCCTGGACACAGCATCAGTCAACAAATTTGAAGCGGAAGACACTCGACTCATAAAGTTCGGCAATCACCATCTGCGTTATTACCTTTGTGAAGCAGCCGATTCTCTGAGAACATGCGACCCGGAGTACAGGCGTTACTGCAACCAAAATACCGTGAGGTTCACAATCACAAGCACAGACGCGCACTCGCTCTTACTGCCCGCAAATTGGTCAGGCCGGTTTATGCTCTGCTCAAAGCCGACTGTCTATATATCCCGCCGGAGGAACAATTCCCGGTAACTTTTGTCCTTATAAAAAAATTTTGATGGTCAGAGCTCTATTATGGGGTTGTCTTTTTGCGCTATTTGACTGTTTTGACTAAGTTTCTCTTCATTTCTCGGCGCTTTTGACGGTTGACTTTTTCCCATAAGACTTTTTGCAAGCTTTCATGATATGATTACCTTATTTTACTCCATCGGCTCAACCTTAACCGTAAGTTTTGCGCATACTCCCTGCGTCATTTTAACTTCGGCAGAGTAATCGCCATAAGATTTTATATCGGCAAGAGCAATCTTTTTCCTATCAACATCCTCGCCGAACTCTTTCTTTATAAGCTCGCTTACATTAGCGCTTGTTATCGCGCCGAAAAGCTTTCCGCCCTGGCCAGCCTTTGCCCTAAATGTAAGCGTCTTGCCGTTCAGCTTAGCTGCAAGCGCCTGAGCATCCGCCTTGGCTGTATCTAATCTATGCTGCTGGGCAGCCCTCTTGCCCTCTAAGTCATTGATGTTCTTGGCAGTAGCCTCAATAGCATAGCCCTTGGCAAGAAGGAAATTGCGGGCGTAACCATCGGCAACGTTCAAAACTGTACCTGCCTTGCCAGAGCCTTTAACATCTTTTATAAGAATAACCTTCATAGCTTTTTCTCCTTTATAGCTTTATAATAAACTCGTCAATAGCATTTTTAACCTTTTCTACAGCCTCTTCAACCGTCGTATCAAGCTGTGCTCCGGCCATTGTCTGATGTCCTCCTCCGCCAATGGCTTCCATTATAAGTTGAACATTGAAGCCGCCAAGCGAACGCGCGGATATATAGCAAACGCCATCCATCCGGTAAAGAACAAACGATGCCTTAACGCCTGATATGCCCAAAAGCTCGTCCGCCGCCTGCGGAGCGGCAAGCCTTAGCTCTGGCGCATCGGAATCGGTCGTAGCTATTGCGCAGCCGTGGAACAGCGCCGCAGACTGTATCAGCTTGCTCTTTTCGCGGTAGGTATTAAGAGTATCCGAAAACAGATTCTTGACCGCAACTGTATCCGCCCCGAGCTTCTTAAGATATGCCGCGGCCTCGAACGTTCTAGCTCCGGAGCGCATTACAAAGTTTTTGGTGTCGAGCATGATTCCTGCCAAAAGTGCCTCAGAATCGGCGACAGATATCTTGCAGTCAACACCGAAATACTGAATGAGCTCAGTAGCCATCTCGCAGGCAGAGGAAGCAAAAGGCTCATGGAAGAATACAACTGCATTGTCAATAAAGTTTACCATCTTTCTGTGATGGTCGATAATAACAACAGTCTTAGCCTTTTCATAAAGCTCCTTAGAGTCAATGAAATCAGGGCTATGGGTATCGCAGATGATAAGGAGCGAACGTTCGTTAAGCTCGGCAATGGCTTCGGTACAAGACTTGAAATAGTCTGCGCCGCCATTATCCTTTATGTATTCGATAAGCGGCTTGGAAAGGTTCTTTTCGGGATCGACAACGCACCATGCCCTCCTGCCCATACTGCGAAAAGCTCCGCAAAGGCCTATAGACGAACCTACAGCGTCAAAATCGGCGAAGCGATGACCCATAATATAAATCGACTCACAGCTCTGGGCCAGCTCTTTGAGAGCGGTGGCGATGATTCTGGAGCGAACCTTGGTGGATTTCTCGACGGCCTTGGATATTCCACCGAAGAATTCAAAGCCGTTATCGGTTTTAACGGCAACCTGATCTCCGCCACGTCCCAAGCACATGTCAAGTGCCTGACGCGCATATATTTCGCTTTCCGCCAAGGTTTTAGCTCCCCTTCCAACTCCTATTGAGAGGGTAATGCTCGAACGGTCTGACACCTGAATGGCGCGGACCTCATCAAGAATATCAAATTTGCGCTCTATTATCTTTGTAAGATGCCTTTCCTCGATAACGGCAAAGAACCTGTCGGACGAAACCTTATGGATTATGCCGTTAGTGTTTTCTATAAAGCGTTCGAATATCTGCTCAAGCTGAACCTGAACATTTGCCTTGTCGCTTTCCTTGGCGTTGGCAAGCACATCGTCATAATTATCTATAGTTAGTATCATCACCGACTTGCGGCTTGCTTTGTATTCATTTTCAAGCATTACGTTATCCGTAACATCGGAAAATCTGATAACAGACATATTAAAGCTTTCGGACTGCCTTGCACAGACGTTATAATATCTTCCAAGAATCTTTACAGTTGCCCCGCTCTGCGCAAATATCCTTGATGTGTTGTTTCCCACAAGCTCTGAAAGATTAATGCCGTATGCCCCATCATCGTCGAAAAGCCTATCCTCGAAGCAGCGGTTATACCAAACAATCTTTTCGTCGCCGTCCGCAATAATTATCGGCTCTGGATAGTCGTAAAACGTCTCCCTGCTCACGGCGACTATATCTTTATCCATAGCCGTTGTGAATTTAATAAGGTTGCGACTGAATATCAGCGAAAGAGCCAGAACGACAGCCGCAGATAATAAGACAACCGCAGCCGCCACGCAGGAGACTATTCTGCCGTCTACAGCAAGGAAAACACCGAAAGTTAAGGAAGCTATTAGCAGAGCCATAATAGCTATTATATACGGCAGCGAAACTCGTTTTTTCATCTGAACAATCCTCCCGTCTCGGCTTTCGCCATAAATTTATATGCTAGAATATGCTAAATATCCAAAATGGTTGGAATAACCATTGGTCTGCGCTTGGTTTTTGAGAAGAAGAAATCGCCAAGCTCGTCGCGCAGCTTGTTTCTTATTGCCTGATAGTCATGCCTGGTTGCAAGCTCAGACTGCAGAACCGTCAAAGCAATGGCTTTTGCCTTAACCATTAGCTCTTCGCTTTCCTTTTCGTAAACAAACCCGCGTGAAACAAGCTCCGGGCCGGAAAGGATTTTGCGGTCAATCTTATCTATAGTCGCAGAAACAGTTATAACACCGTCCTGCGCAAGGTGATTTCTATCCTTAAGCACAGCCGCTCCAACATCGCCGACGCCCAGACCGTCTACCATCACCTTGCCGGAAGGCACAGTTCCGTTGATTCTGATTCCGCGCCCGTTTATTTCAATGACGTTTCCTATATCCGCAATAAGAATATTTTCGGATGGAATCCCCAGCTCGCGGGCAGTTTCCGCATGCCGCGTAAGATGCTTATATTCGCCGTGAACCGGCACAAAATACTTTGGCCTTACAAGGCTTAAAATAAGCTTCTGTTCCTCCTGGCAGGCATGGCCGGAAACGTGAACCTCATACATTTCCTCATAAACGACCTCGGCTCCGAGCTTTAACAGTTCGTTGACCACCCTTCCGACGAATTTCTCGTTTCCGGGGATGGGTCTTGCCGATATTATTATATAATCGTTTTTGGTGATGCTTACCTGGCGGTGATCGTTAAGAGCCATCCTTGTCAGAGCGCTCATAGGTTCCCCCTGACTGCCGGTGGTTATAAGAACGATTTCCCCATCGGTATATCCCGACATCTTATCGATATCTATAAGAACGCCCTCCGGCACCTTAAGGTAGCCAAGATCTATGGCAAGCCTGATTACATTTATCATGCTTCTTCCGAATATGGCGACCTTTCTTCCATGGCCCGCGGCGCAATTTATTACCTGCTGGATTCTATGAACGTTGGACGAAAACGTTGCAATTATAATCCTCTTGCCCTCAGCCTTGGCAAAGAGCCTCTCGAAGCTTTCTCCTACTATTCTTTCGCTTGGGGTGAAGCCGGTCCTTTCCGCGTTGGTAGAGTCGCTCATTAGAGCCAAAACGCCCTCGCTTCCGAGCTGGGCAAGCCTTGGTAGGTCTATAATTCCGCCCTCAATCGGGGTGTAATCAACCTTAAAGTCGCCCATGTGGATAAGTGTTCCGGACGGAGTTTTTATCGCTATCGCAACGGCATCGGGAATGGAATGGTTTACCCTTATGAACTCTGCGCTCATAGATCCGAGCTTAACGGTATCTCCGGGCTTTACTATATTCATTTTTACCTTGCCGAGATTATGCTCCCTAAGTTTGCTTTCAACAAGCCCCAGAGTAAGGCGTGTGCCATATATAGGAATATCCGCCTTTTTTAGAAGATATGGTATTCCGCCTATATGATCCTCATGGCCGTGGGTAAGAAGAACCCCGCGCACCTTGTCCTTATTCTTTTCAACATATGAAAAATCAGGTATAACAATATCGACTCCGGGCATTTCAGCATCAGGAAACGTCATTCCGCAATCTATAATCACTATATCGTTTCCATATTCAACAAGAGTCATATTCTTGCCGATCTCGTTAAGGCCGCCCAGCGGAATTATTTTCACCGGAGTGTCCTTATTCTGGCGTTGGCTCTTTGCAGGTTCGCTCTGCTGAACCGCTTCCGCTTTTGACGGCTTTATCTTGGGCTGCTTTATCTCCTGAAGTACCTCAGAAACGGCCCCTATGTTCTCAATTTTATCGAGCTTCTGCTGCTTTTTATTGTCCTTTTCCTTTTTAAACTTCTGTTTTGGCTGACTTTGCTTTGACTTTTGATACTGAGCTGCCTTCTTTGGCGGCTTGGGTGCAGATATTGCAGCAGCTATTGCTGCATCCAAAGCAGAATTGCTCTTAGCAGCACTCTTTGTGCCGGCAGACTTCTCCTGCTTCTTTGCCCCATCATTGCGGGGCTGCCTGGTCCTTTTGACCTTATTATTCTTTTCTTCGATGTTTGCCATGTATTTCCTTTCTTGTGTTTAATGATTTAAATTATATAATATGTAGAGAAGCGTCGTCCGCGCTTCTCAAAAAATTTGAAAATATTATTTATACTTATTTCCATCTAAAATATTCAAACAATTTATGGCTGTTAAAGTGGGTGCAAAAGCAATCTCACACAGCGGTTTGTCGCCTTTTTGCTTAAATTTATGAGGAATTTAGCATTATACACGCAAACGTATGCTATGTGCATAATGCACCAATTTAAATATATTAATATAATACTACAAATTGGGCGCAATGTCAAGCAAAATGAACGAAATGATAATTCAGTTCTGCTGATTGCGAATCTTATTGCCAAGCCCAAGCCGATTAAGAACGTCGTTACAGACAGCGTTTGCGGCCTCCTGCGATACCGATTCGACGTACATTGCGAGCGATTTTCCGCTTCTTAACGGTCTTACGTAGGCCTTGGCCCCGTTGGAATCAATAACTATATCCCTTCCTCTGCGATGTTCGGCAAAGTCGCGTCTTAAAAGCTTTGGAAGCTCTGCACCGACCTCAACCGTGCGGCGGGTATATACGATTTCGGGCAGCTCTGCGGCGGCAGCGTTCAGCGAAATGCTCCTATCTGAAAGGTAGCTCATAACATCAGCTATGAGCATAAGCGGGTCGAACGAGAAAGGAGTAAGCTCCAAATCGTCCGAGGCGGAAACATGGGTAACCGTCTGCCCTTCAAGGCGGGCGTAATCGTCACATGAAAGAGGGGCGCGCTGAGGAAGTCTGACGTTGAGACGCTTTGAAAACCAGTGACGACAGGCTATAAGGATAAGCTTTTCATAGGGAATAATTCTGCCCTCGGCTGAGCAGAACACGCTTTTGCGGTCGGAGGCAACCGTAAACTCCAGACTTTCACCGTTGCCGCCAGACGAGTGCCCGAACACCTCTGTGAAAATATACGCCTCAGGCTTGTTGTCGGTTCTGAGAGACACTTTTGCATTAACCGGCGATATGAGCTTTCCCTTAAGCTCGTTTGTATATAGCAATGAGGCTGCCTCAGCATTAATCAGAGGAGCGCTTTTATCGCCGTCGAGTTCCCCACGGTTAAAGGCCTGCTCAACCCTGCGTTCCTCAGATCGCGCAAGCTCTATTCTGTCCGAGCGGATCAGCCGGACATCGCCAGAGACGTATACGGCGTACCTTGTGCTTAGCTTTCTTGCGGCAAAAACAGTCTCACCGAACGTTGCCTTTTCAAGGCTATAAACTGCTGTTCCGGCACAGCGAAGTCCAAGGGAGAGCGCTTGGACAGCATTGTCCTGAGTGCCGTCGGAGCCGAGGGTTATCTCCTTTGGGCCGAGAGCCTTTGATATGGCCATTCCAAGGCGTAGAGCAGAAACAGCATTGATTTCGATGCCGCTTGCCTCGCCAAGATCGCCGAAACTCAGATGCTTATAGCCGGAACGCGAAACGTCTGAGCGAATATGCGCGCCGGATGGGATTCTGACGCCGTTTTCTATTCTCACGCCGCTGTCAACTGTTACTGCTGAACCTATAACGCAGTCGGAACCAATTGCGCTAAGCTCACCGAAGCAGCATCCACGGCCGGTGGTAACGTTTTCCCCGATAACTGCGCTTACAGCTGTACTTTCCTCACCCAAGGACGTCCCGGAAAGAATCAGTGAGCCCTGAACCCTGCATTCCGCTCCGACAAAAGCTCCGCCCTCTATAACGCTTTCAGCGGAAATCGTCGCAGATTCGCTGACCGACGCGCCCTCAAGGATAAGCTTCTCCAGCTTTTCCTGCTGCAAAAGCTCACGCTGGCAGTTCAGAAGAGAAGAGATATCTCCAATATCCTGCCAAATTTTCGACTCGGTAAAGGCAAAAATGCGCTTGTCCTCCTTAAGCAGGTCCGGAAAAACATCCATGGCAAAATCCGTTTTTTCGTCCTTGGGAATCCTTGCTATTATATCTGCAGATATTACATATGTCCCGGTATTTGCTACGTCCGTAAGGCAAGAATCGTAGCCCGGCTTTTCCAAAAAGCCGATAACCCTGCCGTTCTCGTCGGCAGTAACAAGGCCATATTCGCGCGGGTCGGCCACTTTATGGGTGACTATGGTGACGTCGGCTGACGTCTTTTTGTGATAACGGCAGATTCTGTTAAAATCAAATCCGCAAACGCTGTCCCCGCTGACTACAAGAACATCGTCTTTGCCGTTCCACGCCTTTCTGACGCATCCAGCCGTGCCGAGCGGAACATCTTCCCTGACATAGCTGAGCTTTATCCCGTTGGAAAACGCGCCAAGGCTTTGTTCAAGCTTGTCGGCAAGATAGTAATCCGCTATTGTAGCTTCGCGGAAGCCGCTTACAAACAGCAGCGACAAAAGCCTTTTTATAACCGGCTCGCCAAGCATCCTTACAAGTGGCTTAGGAGTATCAGTGGTCAAGGGGCGAAGGCGCGTTCCTTCCCCTCCGGCCAATATAACAATCTGCATAAACCGTTTGTTCCTTTCAAATAAAACACATTATTACGCGCTGACAAAAACACTTAACCGGCTTTTTGCGGCAGTGAATATGTTTTTTAAGCCGGCACGTTTAGCATCGCTTATTGTATCATAAACAATAAACCATGATTTATGCAGAAAAAATAGAATTTTGTGCTGAGCGGCAATGCCGTTTAATACTAATTCCGCGAAAAAGAATATATGGGTTATTTAGACAGTTCAGGTTGCTGAGGCCGCTCACATAAAATTACCGCAAAGCCTCTTATACGTGGGTTTTGCAACAATTCAGCAGCCATACTCATGCACGGCCACGGTAAAGTACGGTCTGGATACTTTTTAGCGTGAAATAAGTATTACAGAAAAACCGGCGCAGCACTCTGCACCGGTTGACATAATTTATTATAACACGTTAAATAGCTTTTGCATAAAGACCGTCTTTAACGCTCATCATATACAGCCTTGAGCCCGACTCCTCCTGCTCGTTGTATTCAAGGTCAAGATCCTGCGCCACTATCCTTGCAAGATCTGAAAACAGCTTGCAGGTTTCTATAACCGCATTCCACAGTCTGTTGGATTCCGCCGTCGTATAGGAGCGCAGATATTTATTATATACGGATTCGGGAAGGTACTTCTTAAAATACTTGCCCATTTTTCCGCTCGAAACCGAAAAATCGGTTATGGTTCCTATGTACCACGACATAACCTTGTCCAACTGTGTGCGAACTATAGTGTTGAACATCTGCATTGCATAAGGAAGTTCGTCGCGGGCAATACCCTTTGCGACATTATTAAGGCACCACCAGAACTCATTACAACAGTCGGAAAATTCCTTCTGCTTAGGAGGCCTGACATCATAAAAGCACTCATCGGGGCAGACATTGGTAAGCCTTCTTTGCTTATCCACAAGGACAATAAAAGGCTCCTGCCTGTTTATGTCAAATGGTTCGCTTGTAACCGTAAGATCTACGCGGCTGCCGTCTTCAAAGATGGCAAGGTACACAAATTTTTTACAGTTATCTGGCGATGCATCTTCCAAATCCATCAGTATCGGCGTCTGCAAAAGAAGTATTTTGCCAAAATCATTTTCAAGCCATGAAATGTTATTCCAGAACGGACGAATATCATCCACATAAAATTCTATATCGTAATCCTGATAAATATCCTTCGGAACTCTTCTGTCAGCTTTTGAACCGGATATAACCGCTTCATTAATTCTCGTATCGGCGCAGGCAACACCTATTATCATATTAAGCATCTGAACCTCGGAGCGCATTAACATTCCCCCAATTTTTTTGAACGATGATATAAGTATAGCATATTAATTTTATAAAAGCTATAGCTAAATAAAAAACTGTCAGTCTGCACAAAAGTTTTAATACTTTTTTCCTTTCTTTAACCGTAAAAAATCGGCGCTAAATCCACAATATAGCGAATTAGCACCGATCTTATAATTTACTAAAATATTATGCAGAATATGCATTTCAATATTTTAATGTTTTATGAAATGCACCAATTTTAATTTATTATCAATCGTTCTTCTGTGCTCTCTTTGCAGCCAAATCTATCAAAGCGTCCTTGCGGCTAAGGTTAAGCCTTCCCTGGTCATCGATTTCAACAACCTTAACAACTATCTCGTCGCCGACAGAAACAACGTCTTCAACCTTGCCAACTCTTTGCATATCCAGTTTGGAAATATGAACCAAGCCTTCCTTGCCGGGAGCGATTTCAACAAATGCACCGAAGTTCATCAGCCTTGTAACCTTGCCCTTGTAAATGGAGCCGATTTCGGGATTGAAGGCGATGGTTTTGATTATGGATATGGCTGTCTGAGCCTTTTCCATATCAAGGCCTGAAACAAATACGTTGCCGTCATCGTTAATGTCAATCTTAACGTCACAATCGGCGGATATCTTCTGGATAACCTTTCCGCCCGAACCGATTACCTCTCTTATCTTGTCAACCGGGACCTTGGTAGTAAGCATCTTGGGCGCCCACTTGGAAACCTGCGGTCTGGGTTCTGCTATGGCCTTAGCCATAATTTCATCGAGTATATAATCCCTTGCCTTATGAGTCTTGGCAAATGCTTCCTCTATGATTTCATACGTCAGACCGTCAACCTTGATGTCCACCTGAATAGCGGTAATGCCTTTGTGGGTTCCGCCAACCTTAAAGTCCATATCGCCGAAGAAGTCCTCTAAGCCCTGGATATCAACCATAGTGGCAAATGAACCGTCTTCCTTGGTGATAAGTCCGCAGGAGATACCCGCAACCGGCGCCTTTATCGGAACGCCAGCGTCCATAAGCGCAAGGGTTGAGCCGCAGATAGAGCCTTGCGAGGTTGAGCCGTTTGAGGAAAGAACCTCCGAAACAACTCTTATCGCATACGGGAACTCCTCAACGGAGGGAAGAACCGGAATAAGTGCCTTTTCAGCCAGCGCGCCGTGACCGATTTCGCGTCTGCCCGGTCCGCGTGAAGGCTTTGTTTCGCCTACAGAGTAGGATGGGAAGTTGTAGTGGTGGATGTATCTCTTTTCGGTTTCCTCGTCTAATCCGTCAAGCTTCTGAGAATCACTTACAGGACCCAGGGTTGCAATGGATAAAACCTGTGTCTGACCTCTTGTAAACAGGCCTGAACCGTGAACTCTGGGAAGAACGCCGACCTCAGCAGCGAGGGGTCTTATCTGATCCAATGCTCTGCCGTCAACGCGCTTGCCCTCATACAGCCAGTTTCTTACAATCTTTTTCTGGAGCTTGTATATGCACTCGTCTATCATAGCGCCCTGCTCAGGATATTCAGGGTCGAACCTCTCATGAATAGCGTCCTTGATGGGCTGAAGCCTTGCTTCTCTTACATTCTTATCATCGGTATCCAGAGCGGCCTTAACATCCTCGGCGGACATGGCTTCAATCGCCTCAAACAAGTCATGATCAACCTCCATCGATTCAAACTCGAACTTAGGCTTGCCAATTTCGACTTTGATGGAGTTGATAAACTCAACCATGCGCTGAATTTCCTTGTGACCGATCTTAATGGCATTGAGCATAGTTTCGTCGTCGACCTCGTCGGCACCGGCTTCTATCATTACAATCTTCTCCATGGTTCCTGCAACGGTAAGGTTCAAATGATTCTTAGCTCTCTGCTCCAAGGTAGGATTCAAGACGATTTCGCCGTCAACCAAACCCACACTTATGCCGGCAATAGGACCTGCCCACGGAATATCCGAAATGGATATAGCTATAGAGGTTGCCAGCATTCCGGCAATTTCAGGGGAACAGTCGGGGTCAACAGACATAACTGTCATTACGACACTTACGTCGTTGCGCATGTCCTTGGGAAACAAGGGACGAATAGGTCTATCAACCATTCTCGAGGTTAAAATTGCCTTGTCGGTAGGCTTGCCCTCACGCTTGGTGAACGAGCCGGGGATTCTTCCTACAGAGTAAAGCTTTTCCTCATAGTCAACCGAAAGTGGGAAGAAGTCTACGCCCTCACGCGGCTTGGGAGAAGCGGTTACGTTGGCCATAACAACCGTTTCACCGTATCTTACCCAGCAGGAGCCGTTTGAAAGCTCACAGGTCTTGCCCGTTTCAACAACCAACGGTCTGCCTGCAAATGTGGTTTCGTACTTGCGGTATCTGTCGAATTTTTTTAGTTCTGACATTGCCATTGTTTAATATTCCTCCGTTCAAAAATAAAAGTATTTTGTTTTCAAGCGGATGTTTTAGCAATAAATCAAACCCACTGTATAATTTGCAGCAAACCATGAAACAATGGGCTTGATTTATTACTAAAAAACAGCGCCTGAAAACAAAACCAAAAGAGCAGAAACAATAATATAATTTGCTCCTGCCCTTTAGCACAAATTAATTAATTACTTTCTGAGGCCGAGCTTTTCAACGATTGCACGATAACGGTTGATATCGGTCTTCTGAAGGTAGTTCAAAAGATTACGTCTGCGTCCGACCATCTTTAAAAGCCCTCTTCTGGAGTGATGGTCGTTCTTGTGAACCTTCAGATGCTCAGTAAGATCTGAAATTCTCTTTGAAAGTATAGCAATCTGAACCTCCGGCGAACCGGTATCGTTCTCAGAAAGCTTATTGGCTTCGATTATAGCCAGCTTTTCGTCTTTTAACAGCATTTTTATATACCTCTTTCATAATTTTTCCGGCAGCATAGAAAGCGGCGGGTATCTCTCCCATAAGATGGGCTTAGCCCGCTTTCAGCGACTGCGGTAGTTTTTGTGCGACCATTAAGCAGTACACAGTTGATATGATATCACATCTTTGCGGATTTGTAAAGGGGTTTTTAAAATATTTTTAAGGATTATGCAGCCGGAAGCACTATGGTTTTATCTCCAAGCAGAGATTTTTTTATAAGATAATGATAGGTCGGGTAAACAGTAGATGTGTCGTCATGCTTTGAAACGGTTATCAAGCAATATTGATTCGAGGTCAAAGCGCCGGAAAGCTTATAGCCCGAATCAAGATTGGACATATCTATCGTACAGCGCATGTATTTGCCATTTTCATCAAACCAACTTACATATGCACCGTAGCTCGACCTAAAGAGCGGAGATGATATACTGCTGTCATAATTGGAACAATATATAGTCTGATCATAGGTTTGATTCTCGTAAAATCTGTTAAGGGTGTTATTTTCATCGTTCATATAAAATATGTGACTGTCAAGATCGTTGCCTGCCCAGTATACATATTTGTCGTACACAACCATTTTGTTAAAGCCGACATTAAAGTCCTTTGGGTTCTGACTGAAGACATACTCTTTGATATAGTTTAGCTTATCATCGAAAACTTTTAACGAAATGCTTTCCTCTGTTCCGACAAAGGCGTATATCTTGTCATCATAAACGTCAATAGTTTTTAACTGACATAAGTTATCAGATTCATATACGACTTCACCATTATCGGGGTCGATAACAATAAGGCTCTTATATTCCACTCCCCTATTCCGTTTTGCCACTACATATCCGTTACTTAAAACGCCGTAGTATTCCGACAGATATCTGTCTTCATCGCTTGAGTATACGGTTTTTACCTCATTTGTTTCAAGATTGAAAGTATAAATTACACTTTGCCTCTCTTCATCAGACTCATCGCTCAAAAAGCGAAGACCGCCATAATATAACTTATCGCCATATATCGGATAAATAGATCTCGTTAAGAAAAAGCGATCGTTAAAATAAATCGGTGTACTCTTGCCACTCACAAAATCATATCTATATTCAACGTTACCAAGATCATAAATACAGCAATAATCAGTCATGCCATAAATAAACAAATTTTCTTTTTTCGTTTAGAGATTCTCTCCAAATCGTTATCCATTTCAAGCGGTGAAACAAGGCCTTCATAATCATATTCCAGCTGTTTATCAAAAACCTGCTCAAAATCCTTAATATCAACCAACATTATATCTTCGTCCGGCACTATGTTTTGCGGATTCAAATCAAGTTCAAACGGATAGGAGCCCTCATCGAATGATTGAGTCTCCAAATCCAATGACACAGAAGCATCATCTTCATAGGATACATTTTTTGCACAGGAAGTGAGCTGTAAAAGGATAATAAGCAACGTAATAAAAATTTTTGCAATGGATTTCATCATTTTAATCACCACATATAACTTTTTTAAACTTTTTTATTATTATACCATATGTTTGTTGTACTGTCAATGCAATATTTAATATTATATTGTATTACTTTATTACTTACGTATTAATTACGTCATGTACATCATGCAAACAGCAAAAATTAAGGCTCGCAGGTCTTTGTGACTATGTGAGCCTTGATTCTTTTATTTCATACAGTATGCTTGCAGACCGTCGCCGGCAGCTTGTCCGCAGATTTTTCTTTTGCAAATTTCCCACGTAATAGCATATCGTGCATCCTTTTCCATGCAGCACTTCAGCAAGCAACTTTTCGACTTGCCGCCGTACTTCTCTTTCATATATAAATTTGTGGGGAAAACTGCAAATGCAGCCTCCCCACCAAACCATCAAAAGCAGAGTCACTTAATAACCGTCAGCTTTGCCGCAATATAAGTATTCCTCATCAGCATGGCAATAGTCATCGGGCCCACTCCGCCCGGAACGGGAGTGATATACCCAGCTTTTTGCGATACTTCCTCAAAGTCCACATCGCCGCATAGCTTGCCGTTTTCGTCCCTATCCATGCCGACATCAATCACAACCGCACCGTCTTTAACCATATCTGCTGTTATCATCTTAGGTTTCCCGGTGGCGACAACAAGTATATCCGCCTCCACACACTCCTTTTTAAGGTCTGCAGTCTTAGAATGGCAGATTGTTACAGTTCCGTTTGCCTGAAGCAAAAGCATTGCCATCGGCTTTCCGACTATGTTGCTTCGGCCAACTACTACGCACTTCTTTCCTGCAATTTCTATGCCTGTGGACTTTATCAGCTCCATAACTCCCGCAGGAGTGCAAGGCAAAAAGCTGTATTCGCCGGTCATAATTCTGCCGACGTTCGCCGGATGGAAAGCATCGACATCCTTTTTGGGGGATATTGCTTCTATTACAGCTCTCTCATCAATATGCTTAGGCAGAGGAAGCTGGCACAGTATTCCGTGAATGTCCGAGTCTTTGTTGAGTTTATCTATAAGCTCAATCAGCACTACCTCCGGCGTTTCTTCGGGGAGCACATATTCAAACGACTTAAAGCCGCACTCCTCGCAGGCTTTTTTCTTATTTCTTACATATATTTTTGACGCCGGATCATCACCGACTAGAATAACCGCAAGCCCCGGAACTATTCCGGAAACGGCTGTGAATCTTTTTGCCTCCGCCTTTATCGTCTCTCTTATCTTAGCGGCTATAGCCTTTCCGTCAATTATATTTGCCATATTGTTTTTATTCCCTTTCGTGTTTATTTGATTGCTGTCAGTTTTCCTTATCTTCACCCTTTTCATCAGCCTGTTCTTCATTTGAAGGCGATTTTGCACTCTGCTGTTCAGACTTCTCAACCTCTTCGCCCTCCGGAGCTAAAATATGCTCGTCAAGCGCGTCATCAGCGTGCTTGCCTCTCTTTCTCTTTGAGGCTAAAAGCTTTTCATCGTAAAGCCGCAGCAGTTCCTTTGATTCGTCGGTATCGCGATATAGGATAGAACCTTTTTTTCGGATGGACGTATACATATATATGAGGATTACCAGAGCGAATATTACGCAGGTTCCTGCAACAAGCTGACTTACCTTTAGCTTGAGGGTATCGGTATTTATAAGATACAAGCTGTCGGTTCTGAGGCCTTCTATCCAGAATCTTCCCAGGCCGTACCATCCGATATACATTAAGAACAGTTCACCGTCGAACTTGCGGTGTTTTTTATAAAAGTGAAGTGCCAGAAAACCTGCAAGGCACCACAGCGACTCATACAAGAAGCAGGGGTGTGCAATCATTACAGTCGCTCTGTTTGTAACAATGGAGACGTTATCGGGATAATAGAATTCGTATAGATCGTTGATTATTTTTTGGGACGTCATGCCCCATGGCAGGACAGTCTTTGAACCAAATGCCTCCTGATTGAAGAAGTTGCCCCATCTTCCTATGCACTGCCCTATAAGGAAGCCCATTCCCGTAATGTCGAGCATAGGCGCAAGCTTTACATTTCTTATCTTTGCCATAATAACTCCGAACAAAAGCGCGCCTATAACGCCGCCATATATAGCAAGTCCGCCGTCGCGAATATTGAGCGCCTCCATAAGATCGAAAGTTCCATCATCGGTAAGATATCTGTCGAGGCTGAATATAACGTAATAAGCCCTGGCGCCTATTATTCCGCCTATAAAGCCGGCAAGAATGGTATCGGTTACTCTGTCAGGCTCAAGGCCGAATCTGCGAAGATTTTTAAAGGCATAAATCATTGCAAGGACCATGCCCAGTGCAATAAGAAAACCATACCAATAAATCTCAAGATTTATGCCGGGGATAGTAAACATAACATTGTCGATTTTAATGCCGTTTGGAAACAATCCGCTGTTCGGGAAATAAATCACTCCGCCGTCGCTGTCAAGAATGCCGCGGACAAAATCCTGTGTCATTGCAAGTAACATTTTATTTTTCTCCTTTATTATTGTTCGTCTGGTTCTATAATTGATATGGCTGAGCTTTCAGGGTTCAACAGCTCGTCCGTATATCCCATTACATCCTCAAAGGTAAGCGTTCTGAGCACCTCAACAGCGTCAAAAGGCGCGGTATCCGCCATATGAGCATTGAGCATCAGCGAGGCGCAGCCCTGAACGTTAGTGAATATCCTTATGGCTGAAGCATATTTCGCCCTTTTAAGATCCTCAAAGTCCTGCCTTGAAAGGCCTTCGCGCTTTACTCTTTCTATCTCGCTGACGGCTGACTTACGGAGCTTATAAGGATCGCGCGATTCGCCGCTTAAGATATTACAGAAATACCCATCGCCATCAAGCGTCTCCGATTCAAAGGTTGAGTTTATAAGCCCCGATTCCATATTCTCGCTGTAGAACCCAGACGTCGGGCCGAAAATCATATCGGTCAGAAATCCGGATGCGTACTCTTTTTTAATCAGCTCTTTGCCCTTGCAGGGCTTTGCCTTGAAGCCAAGATTAAAAAGCGGTATTCCAACTGACATCCTGCTGACAGACTCGCCGCAGGCAACCGCAGACGGTTCATCGGGGAACAGTGATTCGAGATACATATCCTCGCTGGGTTTAAGAAGCCTATCAGCAACTTCCAAAACATCCCAAGTCTTGCAGTTGCCAGCAACAGACAGGACCATATTGTTAAGATTATAAAATGTGTTGTAGCAGCGATACAGCAGGCTCGGAGTTATTTTTGCTATAGACTCAACGATTCCCGCAACCTCTGTTCTTATCGGATGAGCTGAATAAAGTGCACGCAGCAAATTGAAATAGCCCGCCCGGTAGGGGTTGTCCTCACACATTTTAATTTCCTGGCCGATTATCCCCTGCTCCTTGGCTACCGTTTCGTCGGTAAAATAAGGATTCTGAACAAAATCAAGAAGAATGGAAAGTGACTCCTTAAAATTATCCGTACAACTGAACAGATACACGGTTTTGCCAAAGGATGTATAAGCGTTTCCGCTAGCGCCTGTTTTGGCGTAAAGCTCAAAAGCATCGATATCCTCGTTTTCAAAAAGCTTGTGTTCCAAAAAGTGAGCTATTCCAGCCGGCACGGTGACAAAATCCCTGTCTCTTTTGGTTTTGAAGGTTGTGTTAACCGAGCCGTATTTGGTGCCGAAAAGAGTGTGGGCAGTGGAATAGCCTTCCATCTCCATAACGTATATAGAAAGGCCGGATGGGTGCTTTACATAGTAATACTCCGCGCCGGTAAGCTCATTCTTAACAAGCCGGGGTTCATATTTCATCCGGCTCACCTCCATTTTTTAGGACAAACACGGTGTCAATTCTCATATCGCCGGCTATTGCCATAATATCATCCCGCCCTACAGCGTTCAGCTTATCGGCATATTCCATCGGCGAAAGGATTTCGCCGCGCCTTAAGCCCATATTATACCAGCCTTCAAGCGAAGATATCCTGTCTCCGACCGCCTTCGCCTTTGAAGTCAGCATAAGCTTTGCGTCCGAAATCTCTTCATCCGAAAAATCACCGGCAGCAATCAGCGACAGCTGCCTTATTATTTCGTTTCGGGCAAGCTCAATATTCCTTTCCTCTACTGCGCTTACGACAAACATTGTTCCCTTTGATTCGGAATACATCGCCGAGCAGAAATAGCAAAGACTCAGCTTTTCGCGAACATTTGCAAACAGCTTTGAGAATGGCGCTCCGCCGTAAATCGCGCTCATAACCTGTGCGCCGTAAACATCTCTGATGCCCGACTTAAAGGCTATTACCATATTAGCCTGCGAGCAGCTTATGCTTTTACTTACATACTCCACGCCGGGCTTGCATCGGCTGAAGCTTACAAAATCGGGACAGCTTTCGGTTCCGAAGCCTTCAAACGCCTTAAGCATGGGCATAAGTTTTTCAAATTCGCCGCAGCCGCAAAACGATATCTCTATCCTTGCATTCTTAAGAAGGTCCATATAGACCTCGTAAGTCCTCTGCGGGGTTATACTTTCAACATCCTCCCTCGAACCGTAGTACTTTTCGGCGCTCGGCTCCCCGCGGTAAACGGTTTCGTATGCAAGATTAAGAGCGTAGGACACCTTGTCGTTGATTTCTCCGTCAACAGCGTCCAGCAGGTCGTTACGCCTCATTTCAAACTCGGCAGGAGCAAAGCCGCCGTTCTCAACAGCTGGGCTGAATATACAGCCGAGCAGTAATTTAAATGCTTCCTCCGAAATGCTCTCACCGTTAAGCGCATATCTGTCATCAAGATAATCCACTGCAAGCGCTATTTCATATATATTTCCCTTCTGGTCCGAAAAGCCGGAAACCGTTGTTCCGTACAAAGCACTGAGCTTTTTGGAAAATTCCTTTCCGGTGGGATATTGGGAATTACAAGAGGACACCACCGCCGGTATCAATGCCAGGGCAGCTGCATTTTCACGGCTGTATTCAGTTAAAAACCTAACCGTTATTGTGTCTGATTTAAACTTCCCATCGCGCAGGACAATTAAATACACACCTCCGGGAAGTCGCTTATATTCATATTTAGGTTGCAATGGCTCAGCCATCCTTTCGTTTTGAGCGATTGTATATTAAGATATTATCATGGGTTATCGCTTCAATATTTATTTATTTTACCACATATCATCGCATTATGCAAGTGCTGAACCTATCATTTTGTGCAAAACATATTTTTTAACGAATTGTATATTTTTATTCGCTATTATTTGGATTATATATTATTATACAAGCTTGCAAAGAAATTTATTGCTTTCCTATACATCAAATTATGAAGAGAGAAATGCTCATAAAAAACTGATTTTTGTTATGCTGACTGCCATTTTGCTAGCCTTCTGCGCTACGGGCCGTCAAGATAGCTCCTCTCATTGAAAAGGATTCTATATATGCCTTGATGACGAAGAAGCACAGTGGAAGGCGTCAAGGCTGATGAGAAATGGCACAGGCTTCGCTCCTACAACGAAGCTGTCAAGAACGCAGGCTACTTTTTCGGCTATGTGACGTCAATAGAGCCGGAAAACGACCGGCTTATGGTGATCGGTTGAGACTATGGCGACAATATCAGGATTGGGGCTTGCAGATTCCCTGTTTACGATTCAACGCCCATTTTTAAATACCGGCTGTCACGCATGAAGCCTTCTGACCTCTAAGTTGGCATAATGGTTGTGATATTGTATTACAACTACAGACCAAGCGACGCGAGAAAGAGAACCAAAGATGTTATTGTATATACGGCTGGAATCATGAACAATGAAGAAATATCCGCATTGCCGGATGACATTGAATTTGTAATGACCGGCAAGGAGCCGGACGTTGATGTTCCGGTAGAGACTGATATCGTGCAGGGCTTATCAGCTCACATTCTGAAGCGATAGTAATGCAGACATATGCAAAGAGCTAAGAGCTTTCGGAAAAGGAAATCGCCAAGCTCAGCCCGGCGGAGTTTAAAGAGTGGAAAGATGGCAGCTTTCTGCGTTCCCAGAAAAAAATGAACCTTTACGATATCCTTCTGCTATGTCACCTATTATGAAGAATTCAAAGGCAAAACATTTATAGAAATTAAAAATAAAAGCAGATCAGAAATATTCGATGATGGATTTGATGCAAGAATTTATAAATCGTCAGTTGTAGACAAAGATAGCAAGGTATTGAGTCAAGTGGCCTTAAAATTGGGCAAAAAGTAATAATTGCCAATATATTTGGGACGCCGCAGAAACATCAGACAACAGTCGGGCAGTATACCACGTTGAATTTTTTTACACCAAGGATACGCCTGACATGCTGCCCGAGGAAGTTGTGGACATTTCCCATGGCGACAGATTATACTCATTCTACGTTAAAAAGTGTCTGCAAAATCGCTGCAAAACCATCGTATAGCGGTTTTGTGGCAATTTTACAGTAACACTTTTACGTTGATATCCCAGCGGAGGGCGAGGATATTTAATACTAATCTTAGTCTTAAATAATTCCGAAAGGCAAGGCACAAAACCGCTAGGCGATGGGATTTTGCACCTGACTTTATGACCGTTCATGGTTGAACCGTTCATGGTTCGACAATTCTTGGTCTGTACATTTATAGACGAAAATAAGTTAATCTTGCATAAAAAAGCAGACTCCCGCTTTTTGGGGTCTGCCGTTTTATTTCCAATACTCATAGCAATCATGCATAAAAGCCTTTATGTCCGCGCCGTAAACGCGGGCAATCTCGGGGCTTTTTAAGACCTCTGACGTTTCGCCGTCCAGAATCTTTTCGCCACCGCTCATAATCAGTGTCCTTTTAAAAAGCATCGGTATCAGCGAAATTTCGTGAACAACACCCACAACGCTCCTGCGATTATCCTCAGCCGCCCAACCGTTTATCAGGCGGATAAGAGATATCTGTGCGGAAATGTCAAGGTGGTTGGTGGGCTCATCTAAAAGTATTATTTGCGGTTCCTGATTAAAAGCACGTGCCAGCATGGTCCTTTGAAGCTGGCCGCCCGAAAGTGCGGTTATCGGTGAATCCTTGATATCGGTAAGGCCCAGTCTTTCAATGCATTCAAGGGTTGCCTTTCTGTCTCCTGGGCTTTCCGAAAAGGCTCCCTTGCTCTTGACATATCTACCCATAGAAACGGTATCGTAAACAGTATACCCAAAATAGACCGAAGAGATTTGCGAGAACAGTGCAACCTTCTGTGAAAGCTCTCTGCGCGAAAGCGAGGATATCTCGCAGCCATCCAGAGCGGCAGAGCCTTTATAGGAGAGCATACCGGATACCGCGCGAAGAAGAGTGGTCTTGCCGCAGCCGTTGGGGCCTAAAACGCAGAGCATTTCGCCGTCATCAACTAGTAGATCAAATCCCTTAACGATATCAATTCCGCCGTAACCGCAGCTCAGATTTTTAAGTTCAAGCACTCTTACGCCTCCTTGAAAAGTATACAAGTGCAAAGAACGGCGCACCGATAAATGCCGTCACTGCACCTACCGGCAGCTCGACGCCGGGAATTATCAACCTTGCAGCGAGGTCGGCAATCATCATAAAGCTTCCGCCTATCAGAGCGGATATTGGGCAGAGATATTTATGTTTCGGCGAGAACAGCTTTCTTGCGACATGCGGAGCTATCAAATCTATAAACCCTATAACCCCGGCAAAGGATACCGCTGTGCCTGCCAAAACGGCAGTTATCGCAAGCAGAAGCCATTTAACCCGCGCAGCGCTGACTCCGACTGACATCGCGGATTCATCGCCAAAGGAAAGTATGTCCAGTTCCCGGCTGAAAAGCATCACTGTGGCGATACCTATAACCGTAACCGGAAGCATTACTCCGACGGCTTCATAGCCCTTCGAGGCAAACGAGCCCTGCTGCCATTTTATAAGCATGGTCATTTTATCGCGGTCAAGCCCGGATATGAAGGTAAACACCGCCGAAAGGAAGAGCGACAGCACCATGCCCAAAAGAACTATCGTGTTTGAACTGAGGTTTTTATCGATCCTAAGACATAGGCTTATGCATATGACTACAGTCAGCACCCCGAAAAGCGTTCCTGCCGCCGCTAAGCTCCATCTTCCGGCAAACGGTAGGCTTACACCCAATACAGTGACAAGCGCCGCGCCCACCGAAGCTCCTGACGACACGCCGAGTGTATACGGCGAGGCAAGAGGATTGTGAAGCACCGATTGCGTGACCGTGCCGCCGACCGACATAGCTGCACCGGTCAGAAAGGCAAGAATCACCCTTGGCAGCCTCAGCTTCCAGATTATCGCAAAAGTAGCTTCGGAAACGCTCTGCGGCACATCTATGCCGAAAATGCCGCAGAATATCACCCTGACCGTATCAGCAGGATTAATGGCAACACTTCCAAGGGAAGCGCATACTGCCGCTATTACAAACGCCGCCGGAATAAGAAAGCCTATTCCGGCAAGCGCTTTTTTATCCGACTTATTCTTCATCAGGAACTATCGCTTTAGATATCTGCTCGATTCCCTTGACTATATTCTGCGAGCCCCTTGAAGTTGCGTTGGCGTCAACACTGTAAACCCTTGAATTCTTTACTGCGCTTATAACGTCCCAGCCCGGGCGAGAAAGGATTTCATTGTAATCATATCCGTCATACATAACGTTGGTTATGATTACTTCGGGATCAGCGGCAATAACAGTTTCCTCAGAATTGCTTATCCAGCCATGTTCTGCAGAGTAAATGTTTTTACCTCCGCAGGCCGTTACGATTTCATCGAGGAAAGTGCCGTTTCCGAAAGTATAAAGCCAGGGAGCAGCGCTTATTTCAAAGTATACCGAAACCTGCTCTTTGCCTTCGGCACGCTTTTTTGCGTTTTCTATGGCCTCATCAATAGACGAGTTGAGCTCCTCGGCCTTTTCGGAAGCATCTATCTCAGCGGCAATAGCGGAAATATTATCCTTTATGCCCTGGATGCTTTCTGCAGTGGGGATATACACAACTCTAATTCCCGCCTCTAAAAGCGAGCTGTAAGGGTCAACGGTACCGTCCGTGCTGGAGCCGCTTACAAACACACAGTCGGGCTCCAATGCGATAATTGCTTCTACATCCGGGTTAAGATAATCCATTGTGCATACATCCGACCTCACCGATCCTATGCCGGATGAATAAACGTCAGCAAGAGCTATGTTTTCGCCATAACCGAGGCCGTCGATAATCTCGGTTATATCAGCGGCGGTTGAGACAAGGATATAATCCTCGCTTGGCTCGTCTGCGCCGGAAGCGCATCCGCACAAGCAGCTCAGCATTAAAGCAACAGTCAGAACGATCGATAAAGCATTTTTGATTTTCATTTTTCATTTTTCCTTTCAAATAATAAAATAAAACCGCCTTTAAAAGGACGGTTGTTGCAACATGAAAAAGACTGCACGGCATTTTCAATCCGCGAAGCCGATTTGTATAGCAGTTAAGTCCCCTTTTTACCTGAGGGTCTTTCCCACGCGGACTGGCCTAAAGCTCTGCCGCGAAATTCAGGCAGGTCTCCCGACTTGGACACTGCGCCAGCGCATTATCTGCAAGCGCGCGCCGCGCCTTCCCATTTCGAATGTCGAAACAGTGACTGCCGGATGGTGCTCCGGCGTGCGGTGCTTAAAGTCTTCACGGTGACAGGTTCGTTCGGAATTCACATCCGATTCCCTATTGAACCGCCGATTAATAGCAGTACCTGAATAAGCTGAATATTCAATTACCTTGGTACAAAGATAATTATGCAAGCTGTAATAAAGCTTGACCCCGACACATATTATTTAATGCCGAGGCCATCTTTTCTTACATATTCTTGATCTTTTCGAAGCACGCCGGGCAAATGTGCTTTCCGCCGAACTCAATTATATCCTCACCTTCACCGCAGAAAACGCAGGTGTTAGAATACTTCTTGAGAACAATAGAACCTTGATCGGTAAAGATCTCAAGAGGATCCTTCTCCTTGATATCCATCGACTTACGAAGTTCCATAGGGATTACGATTCTGCCAAGTTCATCTACTTTTCTAATTATTCCGGTTGATTTCATAATAAGTAGCCTCCTATCTTTATATTTACATAATACTCGTTAATTCAACAAAAGTCAATGATAAATTATTATTATATTATACAATAAATGTTACATTAGTTTCATATTCCAATATGACGACTCTGAAGTAGGCTTTTTTTTATGAACAGAGGTGCCAAAATGATTAACTATATTTTGACTTCAATGATATTAATTTCTTGTATTTTTGCATTCCTGCACGGAGGGGCCTCACAGCTCTCAAACGCCGTTATTACAAGCGGTGGAAACGCTGTTACTCTTTTCTTAACCATAGTAGGTTCTATGGCTACATGGGGCGGAATAATGAAAATTGCCCAGGCTTCAGGACTTACGGACATTATAACTAAATTAATTAGTCCTTTGCTTATAAAAGTATTCAAAAACATAAATAAAGGCGGAGCAGCTTTCAAAGCAATAGCTATGAATACAGCAGCTAACCTTTTCGGTTTGGGCAACGCCGCCACTCCGCTGGGCATAGAGGCTATGAGGGCCTTAGAGGATGAAGAAGGCTGCGGCGAAACAGCATCTCGGAATATGATAATGCTTACTGTTTTCAACACCTCGTCCGTTGAAATAATTCCCACAACCGTTGCAACGCTCCGACTGGCTCATGGCAGCTCGTCCCCACTGGACATACTTCCCTGCGTGCTGTGTGTATCAATTATATCTCTAAGCGTAAGTATACTTTTTGTATATCTATTTGACGGAGTGGGCCATAAGCTGCCGGGAAAGGATAAGGCATGAATCTGCAAAGCATTATAATCCCGATATTCGTTTTGGGAATATTTCTCTATGGAATACATAAGAAAGTGGACGTGTTCTCGGTATTCGTCAATGGTGCAAAGGAAAATATTAAGGTCGGTGTGGAGATCCTGCCCTCACTGGTTATGCTTATGCTTGCGGTTGGGATGTTCCGCTCTTCCGGCGCAATGGAAGCCTTCTCAGAGCTGATAAGCCCTATTACCGACTTTCTTGGATTTCCGAAAGAGTGTGTTCCGCTTGCGCTTATGCGCCCTGTTTCGGGCAGCGGAGCGCTTTCGATCCTCGAAACGGTCCTTGAAGAGCACGGACCTGACAGCTTTATCGGGCGGGTGGCAAGCGTGCTTTTAGGCTCGACCGAAACCACCTTTTATACCGTTGCTGTATACTTCGGAGCAACTAAAATCAAAAAAACCCGCCATGCGCTTCCGGCGGCACTTGCCGGCGACATCACAGCTTTCCTGCTCTCCGCCCTTGCTGTAAGGCTATTTTTTGGATGATACCTGCAATCATCTTAACTACCTTGTAATTATCCGTTCTATGCTTCTTGCCTTGCCAGACTTTTCGTCAAAATCCACTACCACCGCATTGACAAAGCATGGAGTCTGAGCCTCCGCAAACCTAACCGGAATGTTTAGCCTCTGTCTTTCTATTGCAAGTTCTTTGGCAACGCCCAAAACCGATTCTTCGGGGCCGGTATAACCCACATCGGTTATAAACGCCGTGCCGCCTGGCAGAATCTGCTCGTCGGCGGTTTGAACGTGAGTGTGAGTACCTAATACTGCGGTTACCCTGCCGTCGAGATAGTATCCCATTGCCTTCTTTTCGGCGCTTGCCTCGGCGTGGAAGTCAACTATTATGTTGGGAGTGGGAATATCCTTCAAAAGAACATCCATTGTTTGATAAGGATTTCCCAGCGGCTCCATATAAACAACCCCCATCAGGTTTACAACCGCGACCGTACATCTGCCCATGTCCAAGGTATAAACTCCCCTGCCGATAACATCATTCGGATAGTTAACCGGGCGAAGCAGGTGCGGAACCTCCTCATAGATATCAAGCGATTCACGGCGCTTAAAGGCGTGATTGCCGGTGGTAATAACATCAGCGCCGATTTGGGTAAGATACTCGCAGGAATGGCGGGTTATGCCGTTGCCGGTTGCGGAATTTTCGCCGTTGACAACGGTTATATCTATGTTATAGAAGCTTTTAAGATGATGAAGCTTTTCGCCCAGAAATTCGCACCCGCACTGAGCCACAACGTCTCCTACAAACAATATTCTCATATTTTTCCTTTCTTTCAGAGGACAGTCGCCCTATCAGCGATTATGATATGTATCCAAGCGGAGCCGCCGCTACTTAAAATCCGCCGCCGAGCGGCCCTCAAGCTCTTCACTATCCATTTGCATCGCCGCCGCACGGCTCGACCTCCCTGTATATCCCCAACCGTCAACGCCGGAGCGTCTCAGTGCCCCGAAGATTCTGTCGGTAAAGCCGTTGTCCTCATACTCGCGCTGACGCAGGAATTCCTTCATTTCCTCTCGCTTGGTTTTGCCATCGGCGGGGCATTTTGACTTTACAATTTCGATATTGTTACGCTTAATCGCCGATTTTATTGCGGATTCGGGTGCGAACACCAGCGGGCGTATCATCCAAAGCTCCTTGCGGCTTAAATAGCTTTTTGGAGCAAAGCATCCCACTCTGCCCTCAATGAACAGGTTCATCATGAATGTTTCCACAACGTCGTTATAGTGGTGCCCAAGAGCGATTTTGTTGCAGCCTGCCGCCTTTGCCGCATCATGAAGAGCGCCGCGTCGCATCCGAGCGCACAGAGAGCAAGGGTTTGGCTCATGCCTGATATCGAACACGATTTCGCCGATGTGGGTACGCTCTAAAACGTATTCAACGCCGTTTTCCTCACAAAGCCTTGCAACGGCGGAATAGTCGCCCTCCACCCCGCCAAACATAGGGTCTAAGGTAATTGCGACAAGCTCATAGTCTATCCCGATAAAGCGCTTGAGTTTAATCAGCCCCAAAAGCAAAGCAAGACTGTCCTTGCCGCCGGAAACTCCCACCGCTATGCGGTCGCCGTTTTGAATCAGGTCGAATTCCTGAATTGCCTTGCGCATATAGCCTAAAATTTTTTGCATGATATTATCTCCAAAAATATATTAAAATATATTTATATTATTGTAGCACATTTTTTGCGATTTGAAAAGTGGAATTTCAATAAAAGTGCAAGCGTTTTTTAAAAATCAGATTTCCATGCAAAACATTTATAGAGCTGTAAAAAGTAATGGCATATAGTATGTTTAATTCCTACAAAATATAGCTTTTTACTGATTAGGGAGACTCTATAAAAAGATTTTCTGGCGCACAGCATTCGGCATATAAACCTCTTGCGGTTGTGTATGCGTTTCTTTCAGCACATATTGTGGATAGCTCGTCTTTAGACCATATAAGGTATAACTCTAATTTTATACCATTCAAAACCATCTGGGACTACGCTGTGCATACCAAAACGAAACCGTTAACTTCAGCTCTATTCTGTGAAATCTTATAGGCAATCTAATTCTGTTCCCTACGCTGGGCGAATTTCTTCCGATCGTCTTTGAGAATCTCCGGAGCTTTAAGCGGACATTCCCGGAATCGCTTGCGGTGATATTCGCAGTCGAGCTTTCGCAGATGCTCTTTTAATACGGCAGCTTCGAAGTTGACAATATCATCCTTAACACATCATGTGCGGCGACAGGATGTCTTATCTGGAAGCTGTTGAGAAGTTTTGCTCGGCTCACAATATCAAATACATATAATACTAATTCTACGTAAAAGTGTTACTGCAATGTCACCACAAAGCCGCAATACGGTGGGTTATTTGGCAGACACTTTTTAACTTGGAAAATAAGTATAGGCTCATATAAATTTGAGCGGATACAAAAAATCCCCGCCGCATCCGGCGGGGGATTTTTCCGCATATTCCCTGAACGTGAAACAAGAGAGAACTATAAAAGCCCTCTCTTGCCTCACATTTACTTGGAACATTATATTATGAAGATATCAATCTTTATGCACGAGCCTATATCTAAGCCCGATAATTATATTGTACTCATTTTATAATAAAAGTAAACTGGCATTTTAGATGAAAATAACGTTATTTTTTCGCATTTATCTATATATTTTGATTTTTATATTGAAATTTGAAATACTTTTTTTGATCCAGGTGCATATGCTTTTATATTGCATCAGACACTTATGTGTTAGCTTCTGCCAGCGCTTGAGAATTTGTTTGAAAAACTCTAATGCTAATTTTACATTTATCAACGTCTATGTGCAATATCAGCGTTCAATATATTTAGCAATCGGGTGCGATCTCTACATACTTGGCGATAGCACTGTCATAATCTCCGAATCGGAAGTCATTATTTCTCCCATCCCTTATCTGGTATATCTTTACCCTGCTCCTCACGTCCGAGAATCTCGTCGATGTTTTTGCCGCTGAGGATACCTATGTAATAGCCATCTATGAACGCGCCGTTCTGCTCGCTGAGAATATTTTTTCAAGAGCCTCGTAGTCGTAGCATGTAGATGTACGGTTCATCGGCCGGAACCGACTTATATGATTAAAATAGTTGTATGTCGCGGGTTCACTTCCTATCAGACCTTAGAATTCATCTAATGCGACATAGTTTGCAGAAAAACAAAAAAGCTCCCGTAAACGCTTTGTTTACGGGAGCTTGCGGGCGTTCATCTAAAACAACCCTTATACCTGGCGGAGAAGGAGGGATTCGAACCCTCGATGAGCTATAAACCCATACACGAGTTCCAGTCGTGCGCCATAAACCGGGCTAGGCGACTTCTCCATGCCACTTCTTGTTCCATGCAAGCTCTTGCTGATAACAGCTCCCGCATAGAACATGAAGTATTATAGCAGATTAATATTAAAAATGCAAGCCCTTTTTGAAAATTTTTTTGTATTCCAAAAAGTATTTTCAAAGCTTAAGTGCCTCATAATAAGATTTCACAGTCAACTGTCCGGCGAAATCTTCAAGGCTAATCTGCCTTGAAATCGTTCTTTTGTCAACAGTCACTCTTGCAAAGGCGGGCTGAGCCGCAGTACCGCTTATATCAAAATAGTTTTCCGAGAAGAGGCAATCGTCCCTGCCAAGCTCTAAGAACACACCCTTTGCAAAAGCCCTGGCTGTTATGTCTATGACAAAGCTGTCCCCATCTTCGGACACGTTGTATTCAAGCTTAGGGTCTGCAAACTCGAAATCCTTGGGCTGGACATACATATATATACCGGAACTGATTGCCCTGCCGTTCTCTCTCAGTTCGAATTCAAGGTACGCCCTGTTTTTAAGCTCATCACCGATTCCGCTGATTTCAGGTGTTATGCAAACGGCATTGAGCGCGCTAAACGGCATAACGCCCACTCTCTGTTTGCCGCTGTTGATTATCTCGCCGGTTGAAAGCCTCGAGTGCCAGCTGATTTCGCAATCAAGCTCAACTGCACGTTCGGAGGATACGTTTAGCCAAAGCTCCTGCTGGTTTTCATAATTGCAGGAGACAAGAACCTGACTGTAAAATCTCTTTGCGGCATAGTGCAAAGCCTTTGGACGATTGAAATAGTCGATGGATGCCCACGAAATCACCGGATTTGAATCGTTTACCTGCCAGTATAGCGAGCCGCGGCAGACATCTCGGTTCTGGCGCATATGCTCGACATTTAAGCGTATAGCGTCCGACTGAACCGCCTGGGTTGCGTATACTAATCCGGCAAAATCCTTGGGCTGGTGAGACATCTGCGAAAGGTAATAATTTACCTTTTTGGTGCCGCCATCGCACTTCTGGTGAGCTTCCATTATATCGTCCGAGAGCTTTGGCTCAGCTTCATCATTGAACGCGCGGACGGTTTTTGCCGACGGCAGAGATTCAAAGCCGTATTCAGAGCAGAATCGGAATTTATACTTGAAATAATCGGTAAACGGGCGGAAGCTGTGCCAAACAGCCCAGTAGTGAGCGTCTCCCCGTGTGAGGTCGCCGGTGTTCTTAAAATGCTCGCAGGATGACGGAGAAGACGGCCAGTAAGGCGTTTCGGGGTCAAACTGAGCAAGCGCATCGGGAATCATGCCCTCAAATATGGCAAGATAATCGTTTTTAAGAGCAGGATTGGCGCCGGTGTTCCAGCTGTCCCACATGGATTCAATCTCGTTGTTGCCGCACCACAACGCCAAAGATGGGTGATTTCTTATCCGCTTGACGTTATCGATAATTTCCTGCCGAACGGTTGACATAAACTCATCGGTTGCGCGATAGATGGAACAGGCAAACATGAAGTCCTGCCATACTAAAAGTCCCAGCTTGTCGCAGATATTGTAGAAGCCATCCGAGGGGTAATATCCCCCGCCCCAGACTCTTATCATGTTGAAATTGGCATCTGCGCAGCTTTCAAGAAGTCTGTGCGACCTTTCATCCGAGCAACGGGGAATAATCTGATCCTCAGGGATATAGTTTGCACCCATAGCAAATATCTTTATGCCGTTTACCACAAAGGCAAAATCCTCGCCATCGCCCATTTTGTCGCGGCAGAGAGAGACGGTGCGAAGGCCGACATTTGATGTATACTCATCTAAAAGCTCGCTGCCGTCAAGCTTTGCGAGCCTTAATTTCAGTGAATATAACGGATGCTCGCCATAGCCGTTGGGATACCACAGAGCCGGGTTCTTGACATCCACAGAAAGCTCGGCGGAAGTCTCGCCGGAGTAGATATTTGTTGCACTGCCAACGTTCGCGCCTTTTGGCGAGGTCAGCACGGCCTCAAGTCTGAGGGTTTCGCCGACGTATGCAAGTTCCGCGCTGATATTAACAGTAACCCTACCCTCCGAAGCCGCAGAATGGTCCTGAGTGATATATACGCTTTCAAGCATGCCACCGTTTACGCCGACAATCTCTACGCCGCGCCATATTCCCATATCCGGGAGCTTCGGCCCCCAGTCCCAGCCGTACATATAGTGGGCTTTTCTTATATGGGGATACCCCGCTACTGTTGACGATACTCCCCATAGGGGGTCTTTTTTCTGCATCTCGGCTATGTATCTCAGAGGCGAATATATTTCTATGCGAAGGGTGTTTTCGCCGTTCCTTAACTCGGAGGTTACGTCGAAAACATAGGTTCTGTGCATATTATTTGTTGTACCGATAAATCTGCCGTTTAAGTATACCTTTGAAATCGTGTCAATACCGTAAAACTTCAAAAGAATGTTTTTGCTCGCCAGCACTCCGTTTTCCGGCGTGAAACTTCTTTCCCAAACGGTGCTTTGCCGGCAAAGCTCCATAGACTTTTGCTCGTTTAAACCATAATAAGGGTCATCCATCATCCCCTCTTTTAAAAGAGCGGCATAGAACGAACCGGGAACTGCGGCGCAGATATTCAGATTGACGCTACCGTCAAGCCCGGACAAACGCCAAACTCCGTTTAATGACTGAACCATAAGCCTTGCTTCCTTTCGTTTATAGAAATCGGTTTAAAATTTTACTATTTTCAAGCTTTTTCTGAGCTTTTTGCAATTGTAGCATTTTCGTTATGAAATTGCAAGTGTTTTTTTAAAAAACTTTCATACTTTTTAGCTGTTTGAGCAGCATTGCACTTATCACGAAAAAATGCTAAAATATTTAGCGCAGAATGCAATATTTGCTTACAAATTACGGCTATATTTGCTGAAGTCAACATACCCAAAGATATATACCGCCTCCCCTAATTGCACGTTGAACGACGTTATCACCTCGGGAGGCTTTCGCGCCGGAACTATAAACAGTGCTGCAGCTACAACTCCCGTACTGTGCGATAGTGCATATGTGAATACCGAAGTTTGATATCTCCGCTGACATTACTTTAATAAAAGCATTGGAAAAGCTCTGAATAAAGGAAGTACTTGCCGGTAGCGGAGTTTTTACAAACTCATTTCAGACGATTATTATGTTTCCGCAGACAAGACCCAGCACTTCGCAAGAATAAAAAAGATGAGGAAGGCTGTGAAGCCGCAGCATTTATCGTTCTTCCCACGACGGGAGGAACGTCCTTGCCCAATAAGAAGTACACTTCATTGCACACAGACCGCTCATAATCGTCATAGAATCCGGCACCAACCAGCCGCTGTTTACGGGCGTAGTCAACAATCCGTAACAAAATACATCC
>CAZIOV010000001.1:224986-226965 GCA_964541045.1 uncultured Oscillospiraceae bacterium
CACCAACCAGCCGCTGTTTACGGGCGTAGTCAACAATCCGTAACAAAATACATCCGGCGGACCAAAAATCAGGTCTGCCGGATATTTCATGCATATTTACATTTTCATTTCATTTTACATCAATGAGAGATAAAGCTCCTTGATTTCCGCAACGGATGTGTCTCTGGGATTGCCGGGGCGGCAGGCATCGTCATACGCGGACTGGGCAAGGAAGTCAACGTCTTCCGGCTTGACAATATCCTTTAAGTCTGCGGGGATTCCGACGTCCTTAGAAAGCTGTTTAACAGCATCGACCGCGGCCTTTCTCGCTTCATCGAGGGTCATACCGTCAACACCCTGAACGCCCATTGCCTTGGCGATATCCCTGTACTTCTCGCCGGTGGCGGGGGCATTATATTCCATAACAGTGGGCAGGATGATTGCATTCGCAACACCGTGGGGAGTATCATAGAGAGCGCCCAAGGGATGAGCCATTGAGTGGACTATGCCCAGACCTACGTTGGAGAAGCCCATTCCGGCGACATACTGACCAAGCGCCATACCTTCCCTGCCTTCGGGCGTGTTGGCGACTGCTCCGCGCAGGCTCTTTGAGATTATCTCGATTGCCTTTAAGTGGAACATATCTGAAAGTTCCCATGCGGCCTTGGTTATATAGCCCTCGATAGCGTGAGTGAGTGCGTCCATACCTGTGGCGGCGGTAAGACCCTTTGGCATGGTAGACATCATATCCGGGTCGACTATAGCCACAATCGGGATATCCTTGGGATCAACGCAGACCATCTTTCTATTCTTATCAGAATCAGTTATAACATAATTGATGGTTACCTCGGCGGCAGTTCCTGCGGTCGTGGGGACAGCGATTATCGGAACGCACCTATTTGTTGTAGGAGCAACACCCTCGAGCGAGCGGACATCCGCAAAATCAGGATTATTGATTATTATGCCGATAGCCTTGGCGGTATCCATGGAGGAGCCTCCGCCGATAGCTATAATGCAGTCGGCTCCGCTTGCCTTGAATGCAGCAACGCCGGTTTGAACGTTTTCTATAGTTGGGTTGGGCTTGATTTCGGAATATATTTCGTAAGCTATGCCGCTATCATCCAGAATATCGGTGACCTTTTTGGTGACTCCGAACTTCAAAAGATCCGGGTCGGAGCAGACAAAGCACTTATTAAAGCCTCTCCCCTTTACTTCGGCGGGTATCTCCTTTATAGCACCCGCACCATGATAGCTTGTTTCGTTAAGAACAAATCTGTTAGCCATAATTTGTATCTCCTTTTGTAGTATTTCATCCGGGAGTATCTCCCTTGTATATTATGATACTACATTCAAATGTTTTTTTCAAGAGCTTTTTTGTATGTTTGCATAAAAATTTTAGAAAATTGATGCAATATTTTTGCTTATTTTACGACATAAATAGCAGAATGTTGAGGCAAACATAACTTAAGGCAGTCAAGAGCACGCTGAAAAGTGTGTAGGAAAGTCTCAAATGCTATTTGGAATGAGAGATTCATATATGAGGCGCGAAGACATATCAAAAACCGTTGGCGGCATAGACGAAGAACTGATTGAGGAGGTTTTGACCCAACGGAAGAAGGAATTTTCCGAAGTGCATAAAATATGGTGCCGCACAGTGCAACGTGTGTTCAAAATCGTTCTGCCGATTGCCGCCTGCATAGCGGCGGCGGAATATCCAACATGTGCGAATACCCAGACTACTCAGGCTCGAAAAAGAACTACATAGTGCAAAAAATATGCATAATATCATAAACCTTGCCCGGAACAAAGCTGCAAAGGATATTGATATATACTCGTTCTTTAATAGCAATCTAATATTCGAGATTCTTTCCGGGGAGTATAGCAGCAACAGAGTGGTATCTCTGGTGAACGTTTACATTACAGCTTCAATGCCGGCGGAAATCACTGGCGACAAACAAGGCGCTCGCCGACAAGGATACGGTTATCGGAACTTTCCGCCG
>CAZIOV010000002.1:0-116139 GCA_964541045.1 uncultured Oscillospiraceae bacterium
CCACTTTCGTATCACTTTCGTTTCAGTTTCGTTTCAGTTTCGTTTCAGTTTCGTTCCACTTTTGTTTCACTTTCGAACCACTTTCGTATCACTTTCGTTTCAGTTTCGTTTCAGTTTCGTTCCAGTTTCGTTCCACTTTTGTTTCACTTTCGAACAACTTTTGTTTCACTTTCGTATCACTTTCAAACCACTTTCGGACAACTTTCGTTTCACTTTCGTATCGGTTTCGGACAGCTTTGGTTTCCGCCTCGCACCTCTTTTACCCGGATTTAAGGCGGCTCTTTAGCTGAAAATCTCGTGAAAATCAAAAAAATCCCCGTATTCCTATTGACAAATTCCGCAGAATGGTATATAATATCATCTGTAAAGTTTATTGGCTTTACATTATCTACGAGATTTAGTGTCTTTTTCAGAGAGGAGAAGGTGGATATTGTGGCAAAGGATCTTAGATTTTCGTCACTTCTGGATGTTTACGGCGCAATGCTTACGGATAAGCAGCGTGAAATGCTCGACCTGTACTATAATAACGACCTTTCCCTTTCCGAAATCGCCGAGGGAGAGGGAATATCCCGCCAGGGCGTGAGGGACAGTATAAAGCGCGGCGAAGAAGCTCTTTTGGAGATGGATGAAAAGATAGGCGTTATGGAAATAATAGATAACTGCAATTCCCTTATGCGCCGCATAACCTCGCAGTGCGATGAAATAATCGCCGACTGCCGAACCTATACTACCACCAAAAGCGTTATAGAGAAGCTTGAAAGAATAAAATCAAGCATAAACGGCACCTCTGTTATAAGCAGAAAATAACGCCGCACCCCTTATAAGAAAGGATAATCGTTTAATGGCGTTTGAAGGATTGAGCGAAAAGCTGGCGAACGTTTTCAAGCGGCTCAAGTCTCACGGAAGGCTGACCGAGGCTGACGTTAAGGCCTCCATGAAGGAAATACGAATGGCGCTTTTAGAGGCGGACGTAAGCTATAAGGTGGTTAAAGACTTTATGGCTAAAGTCTCCGAAAGATGCGTCGGGGCGGACGTTCTGGAAAGCCTTACCCCTGCCCAGCAGGTGATTAAAATCGTCCATGAGGAGCTTATCAAGCTGATGGGCGAATCGAACAGCAAAATAAACTTTCCGGCAAAGCCGCCCTGCGTTATCATGATGTGCGGCCTTCAGGGCTCGGGCAAAACCACCCACGCGGCAAAGCTTGCAAAATATTTTAAGTCGCAGGAAAAGCGGCCGCTGCTGGTTGCGCTGGATATCTACCGCCCGGCGGCTATAAAGCAGCTTGAAATCGTCGGCGAAGGCGCGGGCGTTCCCGTCTTCCAGATGGGTCAGATCGACCCGCGAAAGATAGTTAAGGCCGCCATGTCCCATGCCAAGGACTATGGCAACGATATAGTAATACTTGACACCGCGGGCCGCCTGCAGATAGACGAGGAGCTTATGAACGAGCTTCGCGACATTAAGGAGATAGCCCAGCCCAGCGAAATTATGCTGGTTGTCGACGCTATGACCGGCCAGGAAGCGGTAAACGTCGCAAAGAGCTTCGACGAGGCCGTGAATATCGACAGCGTAATCCTGACCAAGCTCGATTCCGACACCCGCGGAGGCGCGGCGCTTTCGGTGCTGGCTGCAACCGGCAAGCCCATCAAGTTTGTCGGCACGGGCGAAAAGCTTGATGATTTCGAACCGTTCCACCCCGAACGGATGGCTTCGAGAATTCTGGGCATGGGCGATGTTTTGACGCTTATCGAGAAGGCTCAGAACACTATCGACGAAAAGGAAGCCGAAAAGCTTGCCGACAAGATGATGGAGGGCTCGTTCGACATGAACGACCTTTTGGATCAGATGCGGCAAATCAAAAGGATGGGCTCGGTAAAGTCGCTGATAAAGATGATTCCGGGCGCCGGCAAGATTGACGAAAGCGCCATAGACGAGCGCCAGCCCGCACGAACCGAAGCCATGATCCTTTCGATGACCCCGCAGGAGCGCGCGCATCCCTCAATTATAAATCCCAAGCGCAAGCGCAGAATAGCCGCCGGAAGCGGCACAAGGGTGGAGGACGTTAACCGCCTTTTGAAGCAGTACGAGCAGATGCGCGACATGATGAAGAAGCTCGGCAAGGCAGGCAGCGGCAAAGGCAAAAAGGGCAGAATGCCCAACCTCCCGCCGGAGCTTATGAACCGGCTTAAGGGCTTCTGAGAGGATGCCCGGCAAAAGGTCTCCCGGCCGGAAAACAAGTCGTTAACCTAGCTATAAAGGTTAATATATAAGATTACATTTAGGTGGTGAAATAAACATGGCAGTAAAAATCAGACTCAGAAGAATCGGCGCCAAGAAGGATCCCTTCTACAGAATAGTTGTGGCCGATTCGAGATATCCCAGAGACGGTCGTTTTATCGAAGAGATCGGCTACTATGACCCTACTGTTGAGCCTTCGGTTCTGAAGGTTGACGCAGAGAAGGCCAAGAAGTGGATCGCAACCGGCGCCCAGCCCACCGATACCGTTAAGGCTATTTTCAAGAAGAACAACGTTATCTGATTTTAGCAGCTTCGGCTGCGTTTGCGGCTTTTTTCAGCAAGGCGGTTCCCCTCGAATGCGAAAGCCGGGGCGGATGCCTTGCTGATAACCTGAAAGCCCGGCAGAACACCGGGAAAGAGCAAATCAATTAAAGAAACCGGGACAGCCCAAAGCGCGCCGAACGAACGGCGGGCGCACGAGCACGGTCGGAATTTAGAAGGAAAGATAAAGATGAAAGAACTTTTGAAAACAATTGTGGCAGAGCTTGTTGATGACAAGGAGGCCGTCGAAATAACCTGTGACGAGCCGAATGAGGACGGCGTTGTAGTATATCACCTGCACGTCGCGCCGGACGATATGGGAAGAGTTATCGGCAAGCAGGGAAGAATAGCCAAGGCAATCCGCACCATTATGAGAGCGGGAGCTGCAAGGGTCAACGAAAAGATTATGGTGGAGATTGACTGACCGACAAGTCGGCCGGTTGAACCGATTAAAAACAGCCTTTTACGGGCTGTTTTTTGTAGACGAAGGTTTGCCGTGCTCTTGACCGGCATGCCTACCGGCTGCAACTTATACTTATATTCAGACATTCTGTTTAATCCGCAAGCGAGCGCAGTCATGAACGCTTGCACCGCCCGCAGAAGGCCCGACCGAGGAAACCGTCGGGCTTTGTCTGCCGTCTCCCGCCCGAAAGCGTCCCATCGGGCTGCTTTCGCTCCGTCTCCCGCGGCTCGCGGCGAGGGGCGTCGCGCCTGCAGCCTTGAAGAGCCGGCGGATTTTTTAAGTCCTTTGCTGTTTACAGTAAGTAAAAGGAGGCTCATGCCATGCAAAAATACCTCGAAACCGGGAAAATCGTCTCTATCCACGGGCTTAAGGGCGAGGTCAAAATCCAGCCCTGGTGCGATTCCCCGGAATCCCTCTGTGCCTTTAAACGCCTGTATTCCAAATCCGGCGAGCGGGTTTACGAAATCGAGCGCATCCGCCCGCAGGGAAATATGATAATAGCCAAGATAAAAGGCATTGACTCCCCCGAGCAGGCGCAGGCAATGCGCGGAAAGGTCCTGTACCTCGACCGCGGCGACGCCGGCCTCCCGGAAGGCTCATATTTCGTCGCCGACCTTATAGGCCTTGAGGTGCGCGACGAATCCGGGCGCACCTACGGCAGGATAACCGACGTTTTGCAGACCGGCGCCAACGATGTTTATGAGATAAAAAATGATAACGGAAAGTTATATTATATCCCGGCTATACCGTCTGTAGTGCTTTTGACCGACATTCAGGCCGGGGTTATGACAATATATCCCATGGAGGGGCTGTTTGATGAGGATTGACATTGCAACTCTCTTCCCGGAGCTGTGCGAAACCTGGCTGTCCGCAAGCATAGTCGGCAGAGCGCGAGACGCGGGAGTTTTCGAGCTTCACTGCCACCAGATCCGCGATTACGCGACCGACAAGCACCGCCGGGTGGACGATACTCCCTACAGCGAGCGCCAGGGAATGCTTATGATGGCCGAACCGATCTGGCAGTGCTATAAGGCTGTCGCGGGGGACAGAAAGCCTTATGTGGTGTTCATGTCGCCCAAGGGCAGAACCATGAATCAGGAAAAATTCAAGGAGCTTGCCCTGAAGCCGGAGCTTTTCATTCTCTGCGGGCATTACGAGGGCGTGGATCAGCGGGTAATAGACAAAATTGTGGATGAAGAAATCTCTCTGGGCGACTTTGTTCTCACCGGCGGAGAGCTTCCGGCGGTTGTGCTGGTGGACGGCATTGCAAGGATGCTCGACGGCACCCTGGGCCACGAAAGCTCCCGTGAGGACGAAAGCCATTTCGACGGCCTCTTGGAGTATCCGCAGTATACCCGCCCGGAGGTTTGGCAGGGTATGCCGGTGCCGGAGGTTCTGCTTTCCGGCCACAGAGAGAATATACTGAAATGGCGGCGTTACAAAAAGCTTGAGGAAACCTACAAAAAGCGCCCCGAGCTTCTGGCGGGCGCAAGCCTTGACCTTGCGGATAAGGCAAACTTGTCCGAAATAAGCGCTATTTTAGACGAGCACCCTCATATTTTTGACGATATTGATAACTGAATCGGGCGAGCAGGCATTCCGCACAAATTCTGTGATAACCGGCTTTTGCCGTGAATTAAGTTTAAAAATTTATAGTCGAACTGTACAAATATGTTGACTCATTTTAGGCGGTTTGTCGGCATAAAGCAGATTTTTGGCCCAAAACGCAAATTTAGTGATAATTGTCCGTTGACTAAATGATACTAAATTTGTATACTGTAAAAGTGAGGACAGTTATTAACAACATTCGTTAAACATTTGCTGGCGATTTGTCTTTATTATTTGAAATGGAGAGTTATTGTATGTTCGTAAAAGATGTAGTAGTTAAAAATCAGGTCGGTCTTCATGCCCGTCCGGCAACCTTCTTTATCCAGAAGGCAAACGAGTTTAAGTCTTCCATCTGGGTGGAAAAGGAAGAAAGACGCGTTAACGGCAAGAGCCTTCTCGGCGTTCTTTCCCTCGGCATTATCGGCGGAACTTCCATAAGAATCATTGCCGACGGCGCTGATGAGGAGCTTGCGGTAAACAGCCTGGTTGCGCTTGTAGAAAGCGAATTCGCTGAAGACGCAAGATAACATTACTTGTTCTTTTTGAAAAGCTAGCCGATAAAAAAGTCCGTTCCCCTTGGAATGGGCTTTTTTATTGAGCTGTAATATAACTCTCGCCTAAAGCGAAGCCGAAAGGCGGGCGGCCCGACCGTACACGGTCTGTGCGTTTCCGGACGAATATAAGAGTGTAAAGCACCTGCCGCATGCCGTTTTTCGGCTTTTTTAACCGTAATAAGTATAATCGGCTTAAAAGCCACGGAAAAATGGCATGATTTTTTATTGCTTGGTGATAATGTATAAAAAATTATAAAAAAGTTTTACCTATTCATAATTTATTAACACATTTGCCGAAAAAATGTGTTACAATTTGTAATAATTGATGATGTAGGCTGCCCGGTACAGCCACGGCATAATTAATATTATTTTAAGGAGTATGAAGTATGTCTAACAGATTGTTTCAGGGAGTTCTTCAGCAGATGCACGATATTATCAACTGCGAACTGGGAGTAATGGATTGCGATGCGCTTGTAATAGCATGCAGCGATTCCTCAAAGATCGGCTACACCAACGAATTCATATCCTTGGATTTAAACGAGACATATGATTATTTCATACGCGACGGTTATACCTATATGCCCTTCGGCCCCAAGCCGAAGTGCGAATATTACGCTTTTGTTGAGGGAACCGACGAAACCGCCTATAAATACGTCTCTCTGTTGAGCGTGACACTTTCAAACCTTCAGCAGTTTTATGACGAAAAGTATGACCGCAATAACTTTGTTAAAAACGTTGTTCTCGATAACATCCTGCCGGGCGATATTCAGCTTAAGGCAAGGGAGCTTCACTTCAACTCAAATGTAACAAGGGTCGTATTCCTTATAAGAATCGTCGCATCTAATGATGTTTCCGCGTTTGATGTTATTCAGAATCTCTTCCCGGATAAATCGAAGGACTTTGTCTTCACCATCTCCGAAACCGATATAGTCCTTATCAAAGAGGTAAGGCCGAATATCGAGTCGGGCGATCTCGAAAAGCTTGCCTTCTCAATTGCCGACACTCTTTCGAGCGAGTTCTACACAAAGGTAAATATCGGCATCGGAACGGTTGTGGACAATGTAAGAAACCTTGCGGTATCCTTCAGAGAAGCTCAGATTGCGCTCGAGGTCGGCAAGGTGTTCGATACCGATAAATCCATCATCAGCTATGAAAACCTCGGCATAGCAAGACTTATATACCACCTTCCCACCAATCTGTGCGAAACCTTCCTTAAAGAGGTTTTCAAAAAAGGCTCAATCGAGTCGCTGGACCAGGAGACTTTGTTTACGATTCAGAAGTTCTTTGAAAACAACCTCAACGTTTCGGAAACCTCGCGCAAGCTGTTCGTTCACAGAAACACGCTTGTTTACCGTCTTGAAAAAATCAAGAAGCTCACCGGGCTCGACCTTCGCGAGTTCGACCATGCAATAATCTTCAAGATCGCGCTTATGGTAAAGAAGTATCTTTCTTCAGAGCCGGTTAAGTTCTGATAGCTTCTTTATCCTTGATTGCCGGGTCCTTCCCACGCGGCATGTATGCCGCCGAAAAATTAGTTTATACCGATTCATGATAGAGAACCCTTGGAAGATCCGCGCCGTTTTTGGCAAGAATCGGCGCGGATTTTTAAAGGCAAATGTGGGGCGGTGAAATCGGCAATTAAGGAGCAGACTTTATAAGCTTGCTCCTTTTTATAATATTACAGTATTTTTCATATAATGAAATCTGCCAAGCGGTTGTATTAAAGACAGGCTATTGTGCTTAAATCTGAAAGCTCCGAATAATACCGATCCTCGTTTGAAATGCTTCCGAAAGGCGGGCGCAAAAACGCAGGGCAACGGGATTTGGAGCCTGCCTTTATGACCGTTCACGGTATGACCTGCATTTTTGCCGCATATGCGTTTATCGGCGCCGCCTATGCTTCGGTGCCAAACACAGTCAGTTAAAAGAAAGGACCGATAACAACAGTGGTTGAATTTAAAAACGTTTCATACACCTATCCGACCGGGCAGAGCGCCCTTGAAAATATAAACCTGCGGATATACGACGGCGAGTTTGCCTTCGTTGTCGGGGCTTCCGGCGCGGGTAAGTCCACACTCATAAAGCTTATTCTTCGGGAGCTTACGGCCACCCAGGGTGAGGTTAGCGTAAACGGCTACAACCTGAACAAGCTGAAATCCCGGAATATCCCCAAGCTGCGGAGAACCATAGGCGTTGTTTTTCAGGACTTCCGTCTTATTCCCAACCTCACCGTTTACGATAACGTTGCGTTTGCGCTGAGGGCGATCGACGCTCCCACAAAATACATACGCACCCGCGTGCCGTATGTCATAAGCCTTGTGGGGCTTGCAACAAAGGCGAAATCCTACCCTAACGACCTTTCGGGCGGCGAGCAGCAAAGGGTTGCTCTGGCGCGCGCTTTGGTGAACGACCCCAAGCTTATAATAGCGGACGAGCCGACCGGCAATATCGACCCTGAAAGAAGCTATGAGATAGTGGACCTTCTGCGCGGCATAAACGGCTGCGGAACAACGGTTCTGATGGTAACTCACCAGCACGACCTTGTAAAATATTACGGCGGAAGAATAATAAATATAAACACCGGCTCGATTGTTTTCGATGAGACCATCGGCGGCGCTGAGGGAGGACAAGATGAGAGCATCGAGCTTTAAATATCTCGTAAAGCAGGGCTTTAAGGGGCTTTGGTTCAACAGGGTAAACACCTTTGCCTCGTTCTGCATTATAACCATCTCGCTGGTTATGGTGGGACTTTCGGTTTTAGTCTCCGCAAACATCACCCGCATTATCGGATCTATAGAAAAAAGGAACGAAATAATAGTTATTATAAGAGACGGTACACCCGACAATAACATATCCATTCTTGGTGAGGAGCTCAAAAATAACGACAATATATTTGAAGTGACCTTCTACTCCAAGGAAGAAGCCTGGGCCGATATGCAGGATAGCCTCGGCGAGGAGGAAAAGAGCCTCTTCCAGTATATTGACGGCAGTCCGCTGCCGGACACCTACAGGGTGAGAGTTTCGGATATAGCCCAGCTTTCGAACACAGTCTCGCAAATCGAGCAGCTTCCGTCGGTGGAACAGGTGAATGCCCCCAACGAGTTTGCAAGCCTTTTGATAAACATAAGAAACGTCTGCACAATAATCTTCACCTTTATAACCGTGGCGCTGGTTATAGCCTGCTTTGTTATAATTTCCAACACCACCCGTACAAGCGTTTATGCCCGCCGGCGCGAGATTAACATAATGCGCTATGTCGGCGCTTCAAAGGGCTTTATAAGAATACCCTTCTTTGTGGAGGGCTTTGTCGTGGGAATAATCGGCTCGGCGGCCGCGTTTTTGATGACATGGTTCGCCTACACCGAAATATACGAAATACTGACCGATTATCTGAAGTCGTGGTCGTTTATAACCACCTCCGGCCTTATCCCGTTCAGGGATATCGCCCTAATAACCGGGCTTATATACCTTGCCTGCGGAGCAGTTATATCCGCCTTCGGCACGGTTATTTCAACCAAGAAGCATCTAAACGTTTAACAATACCTCGGGGCTTGACAATATCGAAAAGGAATTCAAATGAAAAACAGAGCAATAATAAAGCGCACAATGTCGTTTGTTACCGCTGTTGCGGTGACGGCGGGCATGATAACCTATTCCGGGACGCTGCATCTAAGCGCAGACTCAACCCAATCCCAGCTTGAATCAAAGCTTGAGGAAATCGAAAAGAAGCAGGACGAGATCGACGAGGCCATAAGCCAAACAAAGGGCGACATCAGCCGCGAAAAGGAAAACCAGGAAAAGATAGACGAACAGATAGAAACCACCGAGGAATACATAAACACTCTTACCGAGCTCATAAAGGATTACAACCTTCAGATAGAGGATTTGGAGCAGGATATAATTGCCCGGCAGGCGGAAATTGCCGACTCCGAAGCCCTTATCGAGCAGGAAAGACAGGAAATCGAATCCAGCATTGAGGTATATGAAAAGCAGCTAAGGGCAATGTATATTTCCGGCAGCGACTCTTATGCTTCCATACTTTTAGGGGCAACCGATTTCTTTGATATGCTTATGAAGATGGAGCTTGTAAAGCGGGTCGCCGAAAGCAACAACGACCTTATCGAGCATCTGTTGTCCGTAAAGGCCGACTACGAGCAGGACAAGGCGGACCTTGAAAGCAAGGTGCAAAGCCTGCAGGCAGCCGTAACCGAGCTCGACGGCAAAAAGTCGGATGTTGAAGAGCTGAAGCAGAATTGGGACACTCAGCTTGATAACCTGAACGAGCTTCGCAGCCAGAGCAAATCCGTCATAAGCGAGCTTGAGAAACAACGCAAGGCTTATGAGGCAAACAAGGACGAGCTTGAAAAGGAAGCCGACGAGATAGAGGAAGAGATTCAGGAGCTTATCCGTCAGGCGGCGCGCTCGGAGTACATCGGCGACCTTGAGCCGGGCACCTTCTTATGGCCCCTTCCGGGATTCCAAACCATAACCTCGGGCTACGGCTCGCGGTGGGGAACCATGCACTATGGCATAGATATCTCCGGATCGAATGTTAAAGGCGCGGAAATCACCGCGGCGAATTCGGGAGTTGTTATTAAGGTCAACAACAGCTGCACCCACAACTACGGCAAGGAAAAATCCTGCGGCTGCGGCGGCGGCTTCGGCAACTACTGCATTATCGACCACGGCGGCGGATACACCACCCTCTATGCACACGCGTCCGAGATAACGGTAAAGGAAGGGCAGCAGGTCACCACCGGCGACGTTATCGGAACTGTCGGCTCTACCGGATACTCAACCGGCTATCACCTCCACTTCGAGGTGAGGGTCAACGGCGAAAGAAAGGACCCCGAAAGCTTCAATCTGCTGAGGTATTGATTGCAGCTTTGCAGAGATTTAATGCTAAAAACGGGCGCTAAACCGCTGTATGATGGGCTTCGCCTCCGTTTTACAACCAAGCGCGGTCTGAACGCTTTAGACAAAAATCAGTATAAACCATGTTGTTTTTTTGCACCGGCAGGTTCGGATTTTATACAAAATATTTGCGGATAAGGCAATATGATGAGATGAAAGGAAACCGATGAAGTACAAAAGATTAATAAGGCGCGCCGTTTCGTTTATCACCGCGCTTGCGGTTTTTGCAGGCGTCGGGGCCTATTCGGGGACAGCATATGTTAAGGCGGATTCAACACAGTCCCAGCTTGAATCAAAGCTTAAGGAAATCGAAAAGAAGCAGGACGAAATCGACAAGGCCATAAAAGAAACCAAGGGCGACATCAGCCGCGAAAAGGAAAATCAGGAAAAGATAGACGAGCAGATAAAAACCACCGAGGAATACATAAGAACCCTGACCGACCTCATCGCGGATTACGATTCCCAGATAGAAGGCCTGGAGCAGGACGTAAGCGCCCGTCAGACCGATATTGCCGACACCGAAGCTCTTATCGAGCAGGAAAGGCAGGAAATCGACGCCAACATCCTTATATACGAAAAGCAGCTCAGGGCGATGTATATTTCGGGCGAAAGCTCTTATGCCTCAATTCTGCTCGGGGCGACCGACTTCTTTGATATGCTTATGAAGATAGAGCTTGTCAAGCGCGTTGCCAACAACAATAACGACCTTATAAAGCATCTTCTTAACATCAAGGAGAATTACGAGCAGGACAAGGCGGACCTCGAGAGCAAGGTAAGCTCCTTGGAAGCCGCCATAGCCGAGGTTGACGGCAAGAAGACCGAGGTTGAATCCCTGCGCGCCGATTGGGACAGCCAGCTTGAAGACCTTAACGCACTGTACAAGGAAAGCAAGGCGGCTATAAAGGAGCTTGAAAAGCAAAGGGAGGCCTATGAGGAGAACAAGGACGAGCTTGAGGACGAAGCGGAGAAGATAGAAGAAGAAATCCAAAAGCTGATTCGTGAGGCTTCACGTGCGGAATACATGGGCGACCTTCCGGAGGGCACCTTCCTGTGGCCCGTTCCCGGGTACTATATGATCACCTCGGGCTACGGCTCGCGGTGGGGGACCAAGCACTACGGCATAGATATCTCCGGCTCCGACATAAAGGGCGCAGACATAACCGCGGCTAACTCGGGAGTGGTAATTAAGGTAAACAACAGCTGCACGCACAACTATGGCAAGAGTAAATCCTGCGGGTGCGGCGGCGGCTTCGGCAACTACTGCATTATCGACCACGGCGGCGGATATTCCACCCTCTATGGCCACGCGACAAAGATTATAGTCAAAGAAGGGCAAACGGTCACCACCGGCGATGTTATAGGATACGTCGGCACAACCGGCTACTCCACCGGCTATCACCTCCACTTTGAGGTAAGGGTTGACGGCGAGAGAAAGGACCCGGAGACGTTTAATCTGATTAAGAAATAAGCTCTCGGCTTTATCGCTGCGGAATGTATATTATATATATTATATCGGGGCTTGCCCGAGCCTCCGGTATGAGCGGGAATGGCGCGCTCCGTGCGCCTGTAGCGGCCCCGATGGAGAGCTTCCCTACGCAAAAGCAGTCCCGCCGGACTGTTTTTAAACTGCCTTTCCTGCGTTTCACTTGCGATGAGAATTTCGCGCTCTGCGAAGCGCAACGAAGGCCCCTGCCCTCAGCCGTTCCGCTGCCGCCTTTTTTGAAGACGGACTTTGCTCCTGACGGTTTGCGCTTGTTGGGCTTGCTGCCTTAAAAGCTTATTTGTTATTACAGCCTCTAATTTTATTATAAGGATTGGTGATAAATATGAACATCTGGCACGACGTTGCACCCGAAAGAATCACACCGGAGGATTTTTTGGCTGTCGTTGAAATAGAAAAGGGCAGCAAAAAAAAATACGAGCTTGACAAGCAAACCGGTCTTATCCGCCTGGACAGGATTCTTTATACTTCCACCCACTACCCCGCTAACTATGGCTTTATTCCGAGGACTCTTGCCGACGACGGCGACCCGCTCGACGTTCTGCTTTTGTGCAATGAGCCGCTTCATCCGCTGGTTATGGTGGAATGCTATCCGATCGGCGTTATCACCATGCTTGATAACGGCAAGAACGACGAAAAGATTATCGCCATTCCGTTTGAGGACCCGAACTTTAACGCCTACCGCGGAATCGAGGCTCTGCCGAGCCATATCTTTGCCGAAATGAAACACTTCTTCTCGGTATACAAGCAGCTGGAGGGCAAGGAAACCGCCGTAAACGAGGTTATGGGCCAGAAGGCGGCAATAGGCATAATAAAAGAGTGCATCGAAAGATACAATCGGGTTTACGTCACAAAGGAAGAATAGGATACGCAACAAATAATCGGGAGGTAAAAGGCTACGAACAAGAAAATATCCCTCGGGTTTGCCATTTCGCTTATGGCTATAGCCGCAGCCATAACCTTTATAATCTCGACAAGCTTCTCCATGAGCTTATACAACAACCTGGTTGCGGACGTTCAGCAGCGCGCCGAGATGTATACAAAGCTGGAGCAGATAGACACCTATGTCCGCTCCTACTACAACGGCTCCATCGACGAGGATAAGCTTATCGAATCGCTGGCTCAGGCATATATAGACGTTCTCGGCTCTGACAGCGCCGAGTATTACGATGCCGAAGCCTACACCCTTTACAAGGAGCATTTAAGCGGCACCCACCTTGGCATCGGCATCTATGCCGAAGAGGTGGGCGGATACCCCTGCGTCACCGACGTTCTGGCTAACAGCCCGGCGGCGGCGACAGGCGTGCAGATAGGAGACAGTATCGTTGAAATAAACGGCCAGAGCGTTATAGAAATGGGGTACGATAAGGCTTATTCCATGCTAAGGGCGGAAAACGGAACACCGTTGACGATTACCCTCCGCTCGGGCGGGGAGGACAGAACAGTGGAGCTTGCCACGGTTCAGATGACGGTTGCATCGGTCAGAACCGACAATTATGACGGCTACGGCTACATAAAGGTCTACGAGTTCTCGGAAAAGACCTATCAGCAGTTCATGGCGGCATACTCAATGCTGCTTTCCTCAGCCGACACCAAGGGGCTTATTATTGACCTTCGCAACAACACCGGAATGATCTTCGAGCCGGTGTTCAACCTGCTCAACAGCATTCTTCCCGAGGGCTCTGTTCCATACATATCCACCAACCTCGCCGGCGACGATACCGATGCCGACCCTGCAACCGGCAGCTATTCTACCGCGATTCCGATAACGGTTCTTGTGAATTCCAGAACCAAAGGGCCGGCCGAGCTTTTTGCGGCCTCGCTTGCCGATAACTGCAGTGCAAGGATAATCGGCTCGCAGACGGCCGGAAACGCCCAGCTCCGCGAAACATACGCGCTGTATGACAACACAGCTATAAGCCTGCCCATAGCCACCCTTAAGGCCCCGCAAACGCAGTTCTCCGGTACGGGAATAAAGCCGGAATACGAAGTTGTGATGACAGCGGACACCGAAACCGATCTGCTGCTCCTTGACAGCACGACTGACGGCTGCATTAAAAAAGCGATAGAGGTTTTATCTCAGGCTCAGGCGACTCAGGATTAAAGTAATACCGGCCTTGTCTTAAATAAAAGCAAAAAAGGACCGCAGCGGTTGAAGGCATTCTGCCGAACCTCTGCGGCCCTTTATACTTGTTCTGCATTAAAAATGTGTCCATACTATATGCACAGCCGCCAAATCGCTGCAAAACCCGCCGTGCAGCGGTTTTGCTCCTCCTTTTGGAATCATTTCGGACAAAGATTGGTATTATTATTCAAGTCCGGCTTTTCAGCATCAGTGCGGCCTTAAGTATCGCAAGCTGAGTTTTACTGTCGGGAATCTCGTCGTTGACAACCATTTCTACCGCCTTTTCGAAGGGAATCTTAACAACGTCCACAAACTCGTCCTCATCAAGGTGCCGGCTCGAAAAGCTCAGCTCCTGAGCCATATACATATATATCACCTCGGTGTCGTAGGCAACGGTTGGATACAGCTTGCCCAGATATGTAATCTTCTCAGCCTCGGCGCCCACCTCCTCGCGCAGCTCCCTTATGCCGCAGGTAAGCGGTTCCTCGCCTTTTTCGCGCTTTCCCGCAGGTATCTCCAAAAGAACCGACTTAAAGGGATAGCGGAACTGCCTGACAAACAGTATCTCATTGTTCTCGGTCAGAGGAAGTATGCACACTCCGCCGTTGTGCTCTATAACCTCCCGCGCGGTCTTTTCGCCGTTTTCAAGCAAAACGGTGTCCCTATGGAGCTTAACCACTCTGCCTTCGAAAATCGGTGTGGAATCAAGGGTCTTTTCAAACAAATGCTCGGTTTTTTCGCCAATTATGTCCATTTAACAGCCTTTCCTTTCCGTACGCAAATCAGTCGATATATCTAAGAACAGCAACGACTCTTCCCAAAATCGAAACCTCGTCAACTATAATAGGCTCCATAGCGTCATTTTCGGGCTGAAGCCTGTAATGTCCTTTTTCCTTGTAAAAGCGCTTCACGGTAGCGTCGGTTCCGTCTACAAGGGCAACAACTATCTGGCCGTTCTCCGCCGACGTAATCTGCTCCACTATAACCATATCGCCGTCTAAGATGGCGGCGTTTATCATAGATTCGCCCCTTACCCTTAAGGCAAAAAGCTTACCGTCGTAGTGCTTCATGGATTTAAAGCTTATGTAACCTTCTATATCCTCGATAGCGGTTATCGGCTGACCGGCCGTAACCGTTCCCAGCACCGGAACCTTTATGTTGTTGCTGTCCCCCGCCAGGCGGATGGCGCGGTTCAAATTATCCCCCTTGCGCTCTAACAGGCCGGCGTCTACCAGCTTGCCAAGGATTCTGTGAACGGTTGAGGTCGATTTTATCCCCAGCTCCGCGCAAATCTCGCGGACCGACGGCGTAAACCCATCGCTTGCGCGCTGTTTAACATATTCGTAGACCGACATATCCTTATCATTCAGTGCCATAATTACATCCCTTCTTTTCCTTTTTCGAGTTCTTCTGCCAGCTTCTTTGCAACCTTGTATATATCCCCGCAGCCAAGGGTTATAACCATGTCTCCGGGTTTAAGCTCTTTTTTTAAGTACTCCACGCAGTCGTCAAAGCTGTGAGTCAGCACGCCGTTTTCAAGCCGGGCGACAAGCTGCTCCGACGATACGCCGAAGGTGTTCTTCTCCCGCGAGCCCATTATGTCGGTAACCACCGCCTTATCCGCAATCGAAAGCGCGGAGACGAAATCATCCATAAGCATGGCGGTTCTTGAATAGGTGAAAGGCTGATGAACCGCTATCAGGCGGTTAAAGCCCAGGCCGCGAGCGGTTTTTAGGGTTGCGGCTATCTCGGCGGGGTGATGGGCATAATCGTCCACTATGGTAACGCCCGCAGCGTCGGCAATGTGCTCAAATCTGCGTATGGCCCCCGCAAACTCCGCAAGCCCCTTAACTATAGCTTCGTCCGCTATGCCCAGATACCTCGCGGCAGCTATAGCGGCGGTGGCATTTAAAACGTTATGCTTCCCGGGAACGCGTATCTCGGCGTCAAACAGCCTATCGCCCTTGCGGTAGACGGTGAACCGGGTTTTAAGCCCCTCGGTTTCGGATATAACAGGGTAGTAGTCGTTGGTATCATTCCAGCCGAAGGTTATCATGTCCTTGCCGGAGACGTCCTTTAAGGCATCCAGCGTGTTCTCATCGCCGCCGTTGTAGATGACGCATTTGGAGGCGTTTGAGGCGAATTTTGCAAACGAGTGCTTCAGGTTTTCCATGGTTTTAAAGTAATCCAAATGGTCCTCATCAATATTCAAAATCAGGGCGATGTCGGGGTAGAGCTTCAAAAACGTGTCCACAAACTCGCAGGACTCGCAGACCATAACATCGCTTTTTCCGCACCTGCCCGAGCCGCCTATAGCTTTTAGCTTGCCGCCCAGAACACAGCTGAAATCTATTCCCGCGGCCAGGAAAATCTGAGCTATCATAGATGAGGTGGTTGTTTTTCCGTGCGTTCCGGAGACGCATACCGCATTGTCGTACCAGCTTGTAACCAGACCCAAAAGGTCCTTCCTCTCCAAAACCGGAACCCCGCTTTCGCGCGCGGCCACAAGCTCGGGGTTATCCTCCATTATCGCGGCAGTGTGAACTATCAGATCCGCGCCTTCGATATTCTCCGCCCGCTGGCCCAAGGTCACCGGTATTCCCATTTTCCGCACCGCGTCAAGGGTTTCGGTCTCATTATTGTCGGACCCGGTCAGATAGCAGCCCATGCCGTGAAGGATCTGCGCCAGCGGGTACATTCCGCTTCCGCCTATTCCGATAAAATGAATGTGTTTTTTCCCGGTTAAAATATTATCCATAGCATTCACCTATTAAACAAATGTTCGTTTACAAATAGTATATTACATTTCCGCAAAAAAATAAACCCCTTTTTGAATATTTTTTCTTAAAAAAGGTAAAAATATTTTCATAAAGTAAGAAAGGACTTGCAAGCATGACAATAACAGGTATAAAGGTTAGAAAGCTCATCCCGGAAGGCAGGCTTAAAGGCGTTATCAGCGTTACGCTGGACAACTCCTTTGCGGTCCACGATATAAAGGTAGTCCAGGGCGACGGCCGCCTTTTCGTTGCCATGCCCTCTCGAAGGGACGACAACGGGGTATTCCGCGATATTGTTCACCCCATCTCCGGCGAGGTAAGAGAAATGATGGAGAACAAAATACTTGAAGCCTACTATGAGGCTGTTGAGCAGAATGAAGGCAAGGAAGAAAACGCAGGCCGGGCGGCAGGTCAGCCGTCCTGATCCGAGCAGCCCGGGCAAAAAAGCACGGTCATGCCCGCCTTCTAATACCAATCCCGCAAAAAATCGCCGCAAGGCTGCTGTACAATGGGGGTTGCCGCGGTTTTATGCCCGCTTTTCGATTTCTCTTTAGAAGAAAATCAGTATTAATTCGCGCGTGCAAAAAAGAAGGGATATGCAGTCACCCGCATATCCCTTTAGCTAAGTCCCGACAGCCGGGCCGGCAGCTCCGCTGCTCGTTTATTATGCTATTATAGTCTTAGCCTTCGCAACAATGCTCTTATCGTTTTCATAGGACAACACCGACTGGGCTCTGCCTATTTCCACCCACTTAATATCCGCTATTTCCTCCTCTTGGGGGATATAATCCGAGTTCTTCGCTTTTGCAAGAAAATACACCACTATCTTCTGTGTTCCGCGCTTAGGCGAGTAGGAAACAGTTTCGCGGAATGAGGGATCGATTATGACGTCGATACCGGTTTCCTCCATTATCTCACGCTGGGCGGTTTCAACTTCCGTTTCCCCGAACTCAACGTGACCCTTCGGGAAGGACCAATGACCGCTGTTTACATGCTTTATCAGCAGAATTTCGGTGTTGCCATGAAACTTGCGGTAGACAATCGCCCCGCAGGATTTTTCATGCAGCATTCCATTTCCTTTCTGAGCAAATGCGTGATAGCATCCGCACATAATTCTAATTCGCATTAATTATATCACAAAAATAAGAATTATGCAACTGTTTTAGCAAACAAAATGCCATGAAAATAATCCCGCGCAGAAGTATATATGTGTTGACGGCTCAGATTGCCCGAGCAACCCGCATAAAATCGCCGCAAAACCGTGATGCGATGGGTTTTGCGGCGAATCTTACAAACACTTTTCAACGCTGAATTTAATATAAAGCTATTACAGGAAGCAGCGGTTTTCCGGCCGATGCATTGTGGCAGTGAGCTTACTGATTGTCCTCAATGTAATTTACAATGTCGCCAACGGTTCTGATATTTTCAATCGCCTCGTCCGGTATCTTAATTCCGAACTCGTCCTCAAAGGCCATGCAAATATCTACAACATCCAAAGAGTCAGCGCCAAGATCCTCCGTAATCACGGAATCGGCGGTGATTGCAGATGCATTTACATCAAGACTATCAGCAATAATTTCTACAACTTTATCGTAAACCATTTTTCAAAACCTCCTTACAGTCTTAAATCACATAATAGTGTAGCGTTAAAAAGGAGATTTGTCAATAGCTTTTATATTTTTTTTTACATTTTTTTAAGATGTAAGAAGCCTTAGCTCCTCCGGGTCAAGCCCGGGATGCAGACTCATATTTATTCCCTGCGAAATCAGCGACGCCGACATTGAAATAAGCTTGTCGATGTTTTTGGATGTGACGGTAAGCGAGCCGTCCTCATCCTTGGCGTCGGCGACCGTGGGAACACCTATTGCTACGGTCGGCACTCCCAATGTGGCCGGCGAAAGCTCGCCACGGTTGTTTTTAACTCCGCTGCCCGGCGAGATTCCGGCGTCGGTCAGCTGCACGGTCCTTCCCAAATGTGTCGGAGACGAACATGCAAGCGAATCTATAACTATAACCGCTTCCGGCCTTATGACCTCAATCAGCGGCTTTATCAGCTCCGCCGGCTCGATTCCGGTGTCGCCCATAACTCCGGGGGTAACAACGCTGACGCTTTTAAGGCCGTCGTAGCTAATATCCGGCGCGTTCATCGGTATATGGCGGGTCGCAAAGATATGCTTTGAAACCCGCGGTCCAAGACTGTCCGGAGTGACGGACAGATTTCCGAGACCTATAACCATTATGCTTTCGGCGCTGCCTGCAAGCTCGGAAACGTAATCGCGGATTACCCCGCCGGCGGCAAGGCTGTCCGCCAAAGAATAGTAAAGCGGAAGCTCCGGCTCAAGGGTTATATACCTGCCCTTGGGCTTGGATATGCGGGCGCTTGCCTCGTCGGTGCTCACCCTGACGTCGGTAACGGAAAAGCCGCCCTTGCTCAATCTGTCGGCGGATATCCCATCGGGAAGCCCGGCGTCGGTTTTTACCGAATTTGCACTTTCAAGGGCAAGATCGGTGCGTATTTCGGGGTCAAACATTATCATACTCAAAAATTCCTTTCAAAATCATAAAAAATTTTCAAAAAGCTATTGCAATTTCTGAAAGAAGATGTTATATTTATTGTTGATACTTGTTGAATAAGTAAGGAGTCATTAACCTTGGAGCCGCCGGGCAAAGGCGGCGTCCCGTTTGCACTTTCTCTCAGTCGTGCAATTAGCTTATCCAAATAAGTGGATTTTATGATACCGCATAAAATTTGTTTTGCGGCGAAAAGAGTAAGGAGGTGTCTTAATGGCAAATATTAAGTCCGCTAAGAAAAGAGTCAGGGTCATCGAGGCAAAAACTCTTCAGAACAAGATGACAAAGAGCGCGCTCAAAACAGCTATAAAGAAGGCGGAGGCCGCTCAGGGCACTGAGCAGGCAGAGGCTGTAAGGGCTGCTACCAAGAAGATTGATCAGGCTTGCGCTAAGGGCCTTATCCACAAGAACAAGGCTGCAAGAAAGAAGTCTCAGCTCGCCAAAAAGCTGGTTTGATTTCGGGCTTGGCTTTCGCTCGGGGTGATGGCAGAATCGGGCACAAATCACCGAACCGTTGGTTTCGCGCCGGTTTTGAACTCTTTGGGTTGAAATAAGCACAAGCTTTACGGCTGCAATACACTCCGCCCACAACCCAAGGCGGAGTTTTGTTTTTCCTGCAATATTTCGCCGCACACTTTTGTATTATATATGAATACTGTTTTTGCCCCGGGAAACAGCATAAAAATCGGGCGCGCCGCTGTTTGGCAAAGCCTTGCGGAGCTTCCTGCGCCGGGATTATGGAATAAGTATGAAGTATCAAGCCGAAAGGATGATTACATATGAAAAAACTATTAAAGTCAGCTCTTGCAGCGTTGCTAACGCTTTCAATGGCTATCACATTCACCGCCTGCGGCCCGGGCGAGTCTGACGGCGACAGCGAATCTGTTGTAACCGGCGATTCTCTTCCGATCGAGGAGGAACAGAGCACTTCTCCTCTTAGCCAGCCGCAGGATGATTCCAGCGTTCTCCAGACAACCGATCTGCCCGCTTCAGACGATCCGTCAATAACCGAGCCCGAGCCGGAACAGACAGAGGATACAAGCACCGAGGCGACAACGGTATCAACCACTGTCTCCACCACCGAAAAGACTACAGGTAAAACCACCGCAAAAACAACGGCGAAAACGGAGAAGACCACCGAAAAAACAACCGAAGAAACCGAGCCGGTAGAGGGCAGCCGTCTGCCCGACGATGAAGACGATGAAGAAATCGACATCGGATGGGAAGATATCGACGATATCGACGAATGGCTTGAAATGATAGGCGCCTCCGGCGAAGAGATACCGGACATTGAGGTTAACGAATAAGCCCCTTGGCGGCTATCCGAAAAAGCTGAAGCAATTGCCTATAAGATGTGTGCAGACCGTTTCTGCGCACATCTTTTTTATGCTTATTTCCCGTTAAAGGTGTGTATATAATACTAATCTTTGTCTGAAAATACAGACAAAAGCAATCACCCCCTGCTCCTAACGAACAGGGGGTGATTCATTATTATCGGCAAAGGCCGCTTTATCAGTCGTTCTTAGCCAAATCAACAAGATAATCGTATCTGAGCTTTGCGTTCTCAACAGCCGCGCCGAAGAGCTTTTCAGCTCTCTCGGGGTTGGACCTTGCAAGGGAATTGTAACGAACCTCACCCATGATGAAGTCCTTATAATCCTTTGTAGGAGCCTTGGAATCGAGCTGGAAAGGATTCTTGCCTTCGGCAGCCAGTCTGGGATCGTATCTGTAAAGATGCCAGTAGCCGGCCTCAACAGCCTTCTTCTCCTCGGTCTGAGCAATGCTCATACCGCCCTTGATGCCATGGTTGATGCAGGGAGCGTAACCGATGACCAGCGAAGGTCCATGGTAGCTCTCAGCCTCTGCAATCGCCTTGATGCACTGGTTGTAGTCGGCGCCCATTGCAACGTGAGCAACGTAAACGTAGCCATAGGTCATTGCAATTCCTGCCAGATCCTTCTTCTTGATAGCCTTGCCGGCAGCCGCAAACTGTGCGATAGCGCCGGTAGGAGTGGACTTGGAGGACTGTCCGCCGGTGTTGGAGTAAACCTCGGTGTCGAATACGAAGATGTTGATATCCTCATTCTGAGCGATAACGTGATCCAATCCGCCGAAGCCGATATCATAAGCCCAGCCGTCGCCGCCGAAGATCCACAAGGATTTCTTTCTTAAGAAGTCCTTGTCCTTAAGCACTGCCATAGCCTCGGGAGTGCCGATCTTGGGAAGTACTTCAATCAGCTTATCGGTTGCAGCACTGTTAGCCTTGCCGTCCTCAACCGTGGAGAGGTATTCCTCAATAACAGCCTTGCACTCGGGGCATTCAAGAGTCTTGGCAATTTCAAGAAGTCTTGCTATGTTTCTCTGGCGGATGGTGTTCTGAGCTAAGAACATGCCGTAGCCGTACTCGGCGTTATCCTCGAACAGTGAATTGGCCCAAGCCGGGCCCTTGCCGGCCTTATTGGTGGTGTAAGGAGTGGAAGGAGCAGAGCCGCCCCAGATAGACGAGCATCCGGTGGCGTTTGCAATATACATTCTGTCGCCGAAGAGCTGAGTTATAAGCTTAGCGTAAGGAGTCTCACCGCAGCCTGCGCATGCGCCGGAGAATTCGAGAAGCGGCTGCTTGAACTGCGAGCCCTTAACGGTGGTTTCCTTGAACTTTTCGTGAACCTCGGGCTTGTCTGCAAGGGTAAGAGCGTAGTTAAATACCTCCTGCTCGGCAAGCTGCTCGTCGAGCGGCCGCAGGGACAAAGCCTTTTCGCCCTTCTTGCCGGGGCATACGTTAACGCAGGAGCCGCAGCCGGTGCAGTCCAGAGCGGACATTGTCATAACAAAGTAGTAGCCGGGCATGCCGGTTGCGGGCTTGGCCTTGGTCTTGGCAAGCTCGGGAGCGGCGTCAAGCTCTTCCTGGGTCATGATTACGGGGCGGATGACCGCATGCGGGCAGACATAAGAGCAGAAGTTGCACTGAATGCAGTTATCGGAGTTCCAGTTGGGAACATCGATAGCGATTCCTCTCTTCTCGAATGCGGCAGAGCCTTGCGGGAAGGTACCGTCTGCATTCTCAACGAAGGTGGAAACGGGGAGCTTGTTGCCCTCCTGAGCATTGCAGGGAATAAGGATGCTGTTAACATAGTCAACAAGGGTCTTATTGTCACCGGTAGCGGCGGGCATACCCATTGCGGTGTCGGCAGCTGTCTTCCATGATTCGGGAACCTTAACCTCAACAACGCTGTTGCATCCGGCGTCAATCGCATCATGGTTCATCTTAACGATGGCGTCGCCCTTCTTGGAGTAGGAAGCTGTTGCAGCGTCCTTCATGTACTTAATGGCTTCATCTATCGGGATGATGTTTGCAAGCTTGAAGAATGCGGACTGCAAAACGGTGTTGATCCTGGAGCCCAAGCCTATCTTCTTGCCGATTTCAACGCCGTTGATGATGTAGAATTTAACGTTATTTTCGGCGATGTATCTCTTAACCTGGCCGGGAAGCTTTTCATCAAGCTCGTCGGGCGTCCACTGGCAGTTGAGCAGGAAGGTTCCGCCGGGCTTAACGTCCTGAACCATGTCATATTTGGTGATGTATGACTCGTTATGGCAGGCAACAAAGTCGGCCTGATTGATAAGATATGAAGACTTGATGGGCGTATCGCCGAATCTTAAGTGAGAAACGGTTACGCCGCCGGACTTCTTGGAATCATATGCAAAGTAGGCCTGAGCATACTTGTCGGTATGGTCGCCGATGATCTTGATGGAGTTCTTGTTAGCGCCGACGGTACCGTCAGAGCCGAGGCCCCAGAACTTGCAGGAAATAGTTCCGGCGGGAGCGGAGTTAAGCTTTCCGCAGGTGGGAAGCGAAAGGTTGGTGACGTCATCGACAATGCCGATGGTGAATCTGGGCTTGTAAGTATCGGCGCAGCAAGCGCAGTTGTCATAAACAGCCTTGATCTGGTCGGGAGTAGTGTCCTTTGAGCCTAAGCCGTATCTGCCCGAAGCAACGGGAACCGACGCAAACTTGGAATCCTTCAAAGCCGCAACAACGTCAAGATACAAAGGCTCGCCCAAAGAGCCGGGCTCCTTGGTTCTGTCAAGAACGGAGATCATCTTAACAGTTTCGGGGATGGCTTCAACAAGCTTGTCTGCACGGAAAGGCCTGTAAAGTCTTACCTTGACAAGACCCAGCTTCTCGCCCTGAGCGTTGAGGTAATCGATAGTCTCCTCAATAGTGTCGCAGACAGAGCCCATAGCTACGATAACCTTTGTAGCGTCGGGAGCGCCGTAGTAGTTGAACAGCTTATAGTCGGTGCCGATCTTGGCATTGACCTTAGCCATATACTCCTCCACGATTCCGGGAACAGCGTCATAATAGGTGTTGCAGGCTTCACGTGCCTGGAAGAAGATGTCGGGGTTCTGAGCGGAGCCTCTAAGAACGGGATGCTCGGGGTTGATGGCGCGGTTTCTGAAAGCGTCAAGCGCATCCCAATCAACCATCTCGGCAACATCGGCCTTGTCCCATGTCTCGATCTTCTGAATCTCGTGCGAGGTCCTGAAGCCGTCGAAGAAGTGAAGGAAGGGAACCCTTGATTTGATGGTGGATAAGTGAGCGATGGTGCCCAGATCCATAACCTCCTGAGGGTTGGTGGAGCAGAGCATTGCAAAGCCGGTCTGGCGGCATGCATAGATATCCGAATGGTCGCCGAAGATGTTAAGAGCATGGCTTGCTACGCATCTTGCGGAAACATGGATAACGCAGGGCAGAAGCTCACCGGCGATCTTATACATATTGGGGATCATCAGAAGAAGACCCTGAGAAGCGGTATAAGTAGTGGTAAGCGCACCTGCGGCGAGTGAGCCGTGAACAGTGCCGGCAGCGCCCGCTTCAGACTGCATTTCAGCAACTCTTACCGGAGTGTTGAAAAGGTTTGTCTGCCCCTTGGCGCTCCAGGCGTCAGTAACCTCGGCCATTACCGAGGAAGGGGTGATAGGATAGATAGCAGCGACTTCGGTAAACGGATATGCCGCCCAGGCAGCCGCATTGTTACCATCCATGGTTTTCATTTTTCTTGCCATAAATATCCTCCTTTTTAATTTCAGGCATCAGCGCGCAAAACACCGCGCCCATTCCGAGCATTGCGAAACGGGCAAGGCAGTTATTCCGGCGGAGCGCCCTGGAAGTTATACTTTTGCATAACACTGCAAGGTATATTCTATCACAATTTCAGTAGTTTGTAAAGGGATACCAAGCAAAAAATTTATGTAACAGAGGTAAATTGCTCATATTCTGCGGCCTGCGTCTTTGCGGCGATTTTATGCCGGTTGCCCCGGCAAGCCCCCGTATTCGCTTTTACGCAGAATCGGTATTAACCCGGCTCGACCGATTCCGCCCCCGAAATCGCGCTGCGCTTCACCGACAAAGCTTACCCATATATCCGGCAGGACGATTTGCCGCCGCTCGGAACTATTCTTTCAGCCTTGCCGAAAGCGAATACGCCATGTGGCTGGACGGCGACGACTATATCCCGCCGGAAAGCAGACCGTTGCTGAAAGCAATCCATTCGCGGCTTGACAGCTCCCGGCCGGGCGCTCAACCCGCCCTCTGACAGCGTCGGAAGTCTGAGCGTTGATATAAAAGGCTGTCGTAATACCGATTTCCGCTTAAAACGGTACAAAAAAGGCAACACAAACAAAGAACCCGCCCGAGTACTGCCGAAGCGCTCGGGCGGGTTTGTTTGCTGTTTATTGATTAAGTGGAAGCATCAGGGTCGAAGTTGTCGATCTGGGTGTTCAGATCGTTTATGTAGTAGTCAACCTTTTCAGAGTTGGATTCCTTAAGCTGAGCCCATGTTTTAGGATCGGCAGAGCCGAAGGCGAAGCCTTCCATGTCGCCGATAACGGTTGAAAGCTGATCGCCTATGCCCGCATCGTAGGAAACGATAACGTTGCCGGCGGTAGAAAGACGGTAGCACTCATCCCACATTTCAAGCATCTCGTCGGTCCAGAGGTAGATTTCTTCCTTCTGACGCCTGTCAATGCTGACAACCGTCGGGTCGAGAACCTTGAATCTGTCGCAGGAAGCCAAAAGCGCAACGCCCTCCGGGTTGGAAGCACCCTTAACAAGGCAGTAGCCCGAAGCGGAGGATTCGATGTAATAGTTGCCGTCGCCGTTCGGATCTCTGGGGAGCGGAACGAACATAAGCTCGTTTTCGGTGATATCGCCGAATACTGCGGAAATGGTTTCAACGGGGCCGGTGAATACATAGTCGCCTCTGATATAGAACAGGCAAAGGCCTTCCTTAATGCCCGCGCCCTCGGTTTCATTCCTTAAGTTCCAGCTGTGGTTCCATCTCGGCCAGATGCACTCGTTCTTGGAAAGGTCATATAAGAAGTTAGCTGCTCTTTCAATGGCAGGGCTTTCAAGGTTAGACTGATAACGCTGGGTTTCGGTGTTATACTCAACCAAAATCTCGCCGCAGGAGTGCATAAGACCGCTGCAGAAGCCCCATCCGTCAAGCGCGTAACGGTCTTCGTCGGGGCTGGAAAAATCTTTGCACATTTCGCTGAAGACGTCCCAGGTCCACTCGTCGTTGGCATAAAGCTCTGCGGGATCGTCAAAGCCCCACTCTTCCATAACTCTGCGGTTATAAGCGCAGACGTTGCCGAAAGCATTGTCGGTACCGATGATATAAGGCCTGCCCTTGATCGAGAAATAGGTGTAAACGTAGTCCTTCATACCGGACCAAAGCGGATCGTCGTAATCGATGTATGTATCAACAGGCTGGAAAACGCCCTTTAAGGGACGAAGCGGGAAGGTGTTTGCTTCGCCGGGGTAGAAGTCGGGCGAGTCACCGGCGAGGATAAGGTTTGCGAGCTCATCAAATCTTGTAGCCCAGGTGCATTCGATATATTCAAGATCGCAACCGTATTTCTCCGTAAAGGTCCAATAACCGGTGTTTATAACCTCATCTTCACTATAGTTGTGGAAAGAATCGTACCAAGAGAACCACTTAACGGTGGTGTTGGCGGCAGTAGTCTCCTCAACGTCGGGAAGCATGATTCCGGCGGCGGCCAATATAGCCGCAGAATCCTCTGTTGAAAGGGTGAGCTTAATTATCTGCTTACTTTCCTTGCCGCAGCCTACAAGTGCGAACACAAGAACCGTTACAAGAAAAAGCGATATTACTCGTTTCATAGATATCCTCCTAAATCAATATTCTATTGTTATATTATACTCGAATTATTGATTTTTTCAATAATCAATTGTCACTAATACTTTATCGCTTTTTTATATATTTTTCACCAAAAACAAGAATTAAATTCATATTTTAATAATAGCTATTAATATTTTACTATGAGTTTATTGTAATTGAAGTGTTCTAATTTATTGATTAATTAGAATCATATATTTATATATAATAATATTAAACCCGGTTTAAGTGTAGTATTTTTATACTTTTAAAGGATTGAAGAATAACTCCCCGGCAAAGATAAAATACCCCTTGTATTTAAGACGTATTATTGTTATAATTAATCTATTAAAATAATCAGAAGGGCACGGATAAAAATGAATTGTTTTACCGAGCTTCCTCCCGGCTATTCCGAAATCTTCACGCTTAATATGCAGAAGAACAAAAAGACTGCGCCGAAAATAAACCTTGCCGCCGTTGCTCTGATGAATGATTGAACGGCAGTGCAGGCTTGCCGCCCTTTTCTTTCCCCGCATCTTCTCCGGGCTTGCGCAGGCCGCCCTTAACAAATATATAAGCCGCACCACGCGGCACGGCTTATATATATGGTCGAGGTGACGGGACTTGAACCCACGGCCTCCACGTCCCGAACGTGGCGCTCTACCAAACTGAGCCACACCTCGAAATATTCACTTGCATTCATGCATTATATCACATCCTGCCGCGGTTGTCAAGTAACGGAGGTCGGAATTTTTGACTGCTTTTTTTGCGTTTTTTTCCTTGACTAAAGCCCCGCAAGGAGTTACAATATACTTATAACAGCTATAATAGCTGCCAAGGAGGCGCGAATTTTTATGAGAAAAAACTGTCCCAACTGCGGTGAAAGGTTTGAGGGAGATGTCTGCCCCAAGTGCGGGACCGCCGTTTCAAAGAAGGTCAAGCCCGCCAAGCTCTCGGAAGATGCCATAGCCGACAAGTTCTTAACAGACGAACAGCGTGCCGCCGCCGTGGCTCAGCTTGCAAATAAGAAGAAGGACCGCAACGCCCTTATACTCCTTATTATAATAGTACTGCTTGCCGTAGGGCTTGTCCTCTACAGCAGCGGCTTTATCGGCGGAGGAAGCTATAAAAAGCCGATAGAGCAGTATTTTCAGGCTATATCCTCGCGGGATTTCGATTCCTACACCGGCTCTATGCTGAAAAAAATCGGCGAAGGCTATGAAGACGAAAGGGATGAGCTCGGCTACTCCGGCTACGACTATATGAATAATCTCTACCGCGACCTTTTTGAGCAGTTCGGCGAAGATATGCAGATATCTTTGACATTCGGCCGCCGCAACCGCCCGCAGGAGGAGTTTGTGCAGAGCTTTGAGAGCGATTATTTAAGGATTTACGGCGAATCCATCAACACTAAGACCGTCTACTCGGTAAGAACTCTGGCCGAGTTTTCCGGCAGCGTTTCCGACGCGGAGGTGGAGCTTGACTGCTTTGTTATCCGCCAGGGCAGAAGCTGGTATATAATAGGCTGCGATTTTGCTCTTGAGGAAGAGGAGGAATAAAGGATATGCCGGATAAATCAGATGCGTCGGTTCTGCATGGGCCGAGCAAAAAGAAGCAGCAGGAGGAGCTGATATCGGCCTACTGCGGGCCGGACTGCACCCGCTGCGGCTGGAAGAAGCCTTGCAATTGCCGGGGCTGTGTTTCAACAAAAGGCTTTGCTTTTCACTGTCAAAACGAGCCTTGCCATATCGCCGCGTGTGCAACGGGCAAGGGAATATCCTTCTGCGGTGAGTGCGGGGAGTTCCCGTGCAAGCTTCTTAAAGACTACTCCTGCGACCCCGAGCACGGCGATAACCCCGCCGGGGCGAGGATTGAGAACTGCCGAAGGGTTCGGGAGCTGCTGGCAAGATAGTCCGCCATCTCTTTGAAATTGCGTTCAGTGCCGATTAAGCTTGTTAATGGTTGTATGAGGTAAAGAGCATGATACATTTAGTCGATGTTAACGAAGAAAATTGGATTGATATTGTCAGACTTAAAGTGAACGAGGAGCAACAAAAATATCTTGACCGCCCAATCGGAATTATAGCGCGAGGATATATCTATCGTAATTGCAATGCCCGTGTGCTTGGTATTGCCGACGATTCGCAGATTGTTGGCGTTGCCTTAGTCCGAGATTTCACAGAAGAACCTTTGAACTATGATTTGCAACAGTTCATGATTGATCAACGGTTTCAGAATAAGGGTTATGGAACAGCAGCATTACGGCTGATTTTAAACTTTCTAAAACAGGAAGGAAGATTTAACGGCGTAGAAGTTTGTGTAAATCGTGAAGATGCCATGGCATTACATGTATACGAAAAAGTTGGATTTGTTGATAGTGGATATATTGATGACGAGTTACCAAACTGCTTAAATTTAATTTACCGTCTAGGATAACCCGATAAATTCCGATTCCCCGGCTAAACATAAACCGGTCAACTTCTGTATGAGATAAATCGGGATATATTGGAGAAAAAACACGTGATTATATCTTTTGATTCGGATGATACATTGTTCGTGTCAGAAGAAAATTTCAAGACAGAACCGATATTAAGATTTCCTATGAATCTGATTTATAAAAAGAAATTGAGATTAGGTACTGTTGAACCGATGAAATATATTCGTGAACAAAATATCAAGCTATGGATTTATACAACCTCATACCCTTCCGAGCGATATATCCGAGGTTTGTTTCGCTGTTATGGAGTTAAGCTTGATAATATTATCAATGGGGAAAACACGCTGTAGATGTGCAGGCCGGCCGGGCAGATGGTATGCCTTCAAAATATCCAAAGTAAATATAGAATTGATTTGCATATAGATGACGACATTACAGTCGCCCAAGATGGAAAAATATATGGATTTAATCTTTTAATTGTCGGAAGTCAGGATGATGAATGGACTGATAAAATAAAAAAGAAATTGAAGTTAACATCAAATTTATCGGATTAACATCACCCCCGCCATACCTCGCACTCAAATCCCGAAAAACCGTCTTCACTTAATAAAAATTTCCGAAAATTTACGACTTTTTTGCGAAAAGGGCTTGACAAAGCCCTTTTAATCGTGCTATGATTATTTTACCTCTTTGCGGGGTCTTTTTTTAGTGCGCATTTTTCGTACAAGGCTTTAAGCGAACCGCTTTCAATGCGGCGGGGCATAACCCGGCGGGCAGTTGCCGCAGGTCTTTGCGTTCGGAGGGAGGCAAGCCCGTAATATCGGGCAATACCGGTCAGCCGGTAAGACAGCGTTTTTGTTTTAACCGCAAAAACGTAAATTTCGTCAGGAGGTGCCGAAAATGAGGGTTAAAATCATATTGGCGTGCACAGAGTGCAAGCAGAGAAACTATAACACCAAGAAAAACAAGAAGAACGACCCTGACAGGCTTGAGATGAACAAGTATTGCAAGTTCTGCAGGAAGCACACTCTTCACAGAGAAACAAAGTAAGGGGGCGGCGGCATGAGCAAGGAAACCTCAAAGGGCAATGTCTTTAAGAGGCTCGGCGTTAAGATCAGAAACAGCGCCGTTGGCAAATTCTTCAGAGACTTAGTTGCCGAAACAAAAAAGGTCGTCTGGCCCAGCAAAAAGCAGGTCATAAACAACACACTGGTTGTTCTGGCGGTCTGCGTTATCAGCGGAGCTGCGCTTTTTGTAGTTGACCTGATATTCGGTGCGCTTCTTAAGCTCATCTGATATCAACGTCATTAAAGGTATCAGAATCCCGCGCGCCGAATCTGAGTACGGTATCCTGAATATCTCGGGATGCGCTGTTCAAAAACAGTCTGAAAGGAGAACAATCTATTATGGAAGAAACCGCATCGGCAAGATGGTATGTTGTTCACACCTACTCAGGATATGAGAACAAGGTGGCTCAGAATATTGAAAAGGTTGTTGAAAACCGCAAGCTTCAGGATATTATCCAGCAGGTAAGAATCCCCATAGAAATGGTGGAGGAAACTGACGCAAAGGGTAATAAAAAGGAAGCCGAAAGCAAGCTGTTCCCAAGCTACGTCTTAGTTAAAATGGTAATGACCGACGAGTCGTGGTACATCGTAAGAAATACCCGCGGAGTTACCGGCTTTGTAGGCCCCGGGTCCAAGCCGGTTCCGCTTTCGGATAAAGAGGTTGCCGCGCTGGGAGTAGACGTAAGAAAGGTAGCAACCAGCGTAAACTTCAAGGTAGGGGACGATGTCACCGTTCTCGGAGGGCCTTTCAACGGCTGGATAGGAAACGTCAGAAGCATAAACTTAGACGATCAGACGGTAGATATAGTAGTATCCATGTTCGGAAGAGAAACTGCGGCGACCATTTCGATAACCCAGGTAAAAAGGGCAGAGGAATAGCATTATTATTAAGGATTTTACGGAATTCACCGTAAACAGTGGGAGAGCCGGAAATTTTTGAGTCGGCTCGCCTAATAAGTCGGGGTACCCGATTTATCACCACATTATTGGAGGAAAGTAATTATGGCACAGAAGGTTACAGGCATTATCAAGCTTCAGATCCCTGCCGGTAAAGCCACTCCGGCACCCCCGGTTGGCCCGGCTCTCGGTCAGCACGGCGTTAACATTATGGCTTTCACAAAGGACTTCAATGAGAGGACCAAGAACGAAATGGGTCTTATCATCCCCGTTGTGATCACTGTTTATGCAGACCGTTCGTTCACATTCATCACAAAAACCCCTCCGGCAGCCGTTCTTATCAAGAAGGCCTGCGGCATCGAATCCGGTTCGGGCGTTCCCAACAAAACCAAGGTTGCAACCATCACCAAGGAACAGGTAAGGGCAATAGCGGAGCAGAAGCTGCCCGACCTTAACGCTGCTTCGGTTGAAGCCGCAATGAGCATGATCGCAGGAACAGCTCGTTCCATGGGCGTTACAGTTGTTGATTAATTAGCGTAAGCGACTTAATAAGTGGGAGGAATATCCTTTTCCGCATTACCACCTATATAATAAAGGAGATTTATATAATGAAACATGGAAAAAAGTATGTCGATGCGCTTAAGGCTATCGACAAGACAAAGCTTTACGATACAGACGAGGCTGTTGCCCTTTCCGCGGCAAACGCAAAGGCCAAGTTCGACGAAACCATTGAGGTTCACATCCGCCTGGGCGTAGACTCCCGCCATGCCGACCAGCAGGTTAGAGGCGCGGTTGTTCTTCCCAACGGCACCGGTAAGACCGTCAGAGCCTTAGTATTCTGCAAGGAAGACAAGTATGAGGCTGCCAAGGCCGCCGGAGCAGACTACGTTGGCGGACTTGATTATGTTGACAAGATCATGAAGGAGAACTGGCTCGACTTCGACGTTGTTATAGCCTCTCCCGACATGATGGGCGTTGTAGGCCGCTTGGGTAAGGTTTTGGGCCCGAGAGGACTTATGCCCAACCCCAAGGCCGGAACTGTTTCGCCTGACGTTGCAAAGGCAGTGCAGGAGGCTAAGGCAGGTAAGATTGAATATCGTCTCGATAAGACCAATATCATCCACTGCCCAATCGGCAAGGCTTCCTTCGGAACCGAAAAGCTCACCGAGAACCTTAACACTTTGCTCGACGCTGTTGTTAAGGCAAAGCCCGCAGCTGCAAAGGGACAGTATTTAAAGAGCGTAGTAGTATCCTCTACTATGGGTGTCGGCATTAAGGTCAATACCGCTAAGTACGGCGTTTGATTCATGCGCTTGCGTTCCGCAACCGCGATGTTTTAAAAATATTACCGCCGGGGGCTTGACAAAAGCTCCCGGCTGTGATATAAATGATTTGGTGCTTGTGGCGCCAAATCAAAAGGAATTGCTCTCGGGGTGATGTCATCCCGCTGCCCTTTGGGTATCAATGCAATTCTTTAACCATGCTTCGTTTCTTAAGACAGTTGGTGGCGGTATATTATCGCGGAAATCCAGCCGAGGAAAGAGTATCAGTATAATATTTGCTTATACACCCTTTTCTTCACTGTTTTATTAAGAAGAAAGGGGATTTTCTTTATTTGTTTTGGGCGAAGCAAAAATATCTTATCTTCTAAAGAGGTGAAAAAAATGCCCAACGAAAACGTTCTTAACCAAAAGAAGGCCAAGGTTGCCGAAATCGTCGAGCTTTTAAAGTCCGGAACAGCAGGCGTTCTGGTTGACTACACCGGTATCTCCGTTGAGGATGACACCAAGCTCCGTAAGGAACTCAGAGAAGCGGGGGTTAAGTACTTTGTTGAAAAGAACACCCTGTTAAGACGCGCCATGGACGAAGTAGGCTTAGATGCCATGACCAACGTTCTGAGCGGCGCAACCGCAATCGCCGTTTCCGAGCAAGACGAAACCGCAGCCGCAAGAATCTTAGGAAAGTACGCCGAGGACCATGAGAACTTCAAGCTCAAGGCCGGCTTCATCGGCAGCGAAACTTATGATGAGGAAGGCGTTAAGGCTATTTCCAAGATTCCTTCAAAGGAAGTTCTTCTTGCTCAGCTGGTTGGCTCTTTGCAGGGTCCGATGCAGAAGCTCGCGGCTACAATCGCAGCAGTCGCAGAAAAGAAGGAAGGCGAAGCCGCTTAATGCTCTGGCGGCTTAAACAGACGTATCCCGCAGAATGCTGCGCGTGATGCGGCAAAATCTTATTAAAAACTACATTTAAAGGAGATATTAAAAATGGCTTCAGAAAAGATTTTAAACATTGTTGAAGAGGTCAAGGGCCTCTCCGTTCTCGAGCTCAAGGAGCTTGTTGACGCTATCCAGGAAGAATTCGGCGTTACCGCCGCTATCGCTGCTGCTCCCGCTGCCGGTGCAGGTGTTGCCGCTGCTGCCGAGAAGACCGAGTTCGACGTAGTTCTCGCTTCCTTCGGCGATGCCAAGATGGGCGTTATCAAGGCTGTTAAGGAAATCTTAGGCCTTGGTCTTAAGGAAGCTAAGGAGTTCGTTGAGGCTGCTCCTAAGACTGTTAAGGAAGGCGCTTCCAAGGCAGAGGCTGACGAGCTTAAGGCTAAGCTCGAAGAGGCCGGAGCTACTGTTGAGATCAAGTAATTTCACACTCTTTAAACAAAAAGTTCGACCGTACATTGATTTGTACGGTCGATTTTTTGCATATGTATGTATGCTAAAGCTCTTTTGGCCGGCCTTTCTTAAAAAAGTGGAGCGGAAGAACCCGCGTAAGGGGTTCTTCTATGAACGTGCGGCGATACGTCCATAACCGTACGCACTCGCGGCCTAAACAAAATGTCGGGATATAGACTGTCTTGCTTATTACTTCTTAACAAACGCCTCAATAGCCTTCTTAACAAACTCTCCGGTTCCGTTTCCGCCGATGCTGTCAATCTTCTCCTTAACGTCTCCGCTCGTAACCGCGCCCGCAAGCTTCTTGAGAATATCCTCCGAACCGCCGGAAACATTCTTTTCAATAAGCTCCTTTAGCTCTCCGACCTTGCTCTGCACCTTGTCATCAGTCGGATCAAGATTTTTCAGCTTTCCGAAGTCCTTAACGGCCCCGGTAATGCCGTCAAGGTCAAGCCCTTCAATGTTCAAACCGCCCGCACTCTTAAGAGCCGAGGTGATGTCACCCATGTCGATGCCGTCGCCGTCCTTGTCAAGCCCGCCCATAACCTTGCCTGCAAGCTTTGAAATGTCCTTAAAATCGAATGCCATAATTATTATCTCCTTTTCTATTTGATAGAGTTTATTTACCAAACTATTTCTTTTTGTACTTCTTTGCCCTGGCTTCAAGCTCACTTCTCATCTCTTTCAGATGCTCATAAAGCGGCCTTTCAGAGCGCATAAACAGGAAGAAATGCTGCTTTTCGTTCGCCTTTTCCCTTGCTGCCCTGATGTGCGCCTTAAGCTCCTCATACCGCACAACCACCTGATATTCGTCCGCAAACTTTTTCAGCTTGTAGATGAGGTTAGAGGAGTACGCAACGTCTATAATAAACACTCCGTAAAACAGCCCGATAAAGAAGGAAAACGCCAGGTTGTTTGAAAGCCAATACAATGCGGATAGGATGTGCGGATGCACTAAAAAGTAATAAACCGCGCCCAGCACCGCCCAATAAAAGGAAAATTTGGGGCAGATAATTCCCTGAATATTGCCCCATTCCTTGGAATAGTCCCACAGCCTTACGTTTGTAAGCTTTAAGCCTATAATTCCCGCGATGTACTCAATCGCCGTCATACAAACGGCCATGCTGATGAACAGCACGATTTTTGCCGTTACGGGATTTTCAAAGATATTAAACCTCTCCAACGATGCTATTAGGAACAAAATGCACAGCCCGCTTCCGTAAAGCGGAAGGTAAGGCCCAACGCAGAAGCCGGGGTTTATCCACTTTCGCTCGGGATTGTTTGCCGATATGTAGCGGCGGAAGAAAAGCTCCAGCACCCAGCCGAAAACCGAGCCGATGAAGAATAAAAATGCCAGCGTCAGAAAAATTCCCAACGGTATCACCCCCTTCAGGTTAATTATCCTGAATAAAGTATAGCATTTATTTCGACAGATTTCAATACCGCGCGCCAAAAAATACGGACAGTATAAAATTACTATACCTTTATGCGAAAATGCATTGCTTTTAAGCGTAAATCGTGTACAATGCAATTGTACGCAAGCATTGACACGATTCAGCAGGCGGCTGTTTACGGCAATCATATTGAAAGAGGAGCCAGAATGAAATACAAATATTTATATCATGATAGCGCCGATAAATATATGCACGATATGATGAGAAGAAAAAATGAGACTCCTCTTACCTCGGCTCGGAGAAAAAAATGGAAACATCAACCGCTCTATGAGCACAAGCAAATAGAAAAAAACCGACGGGAGCTGCGGTCTTCTGTTTCATGGGATCCGCCTTGTACCGTTCTCAAATAAAAACGTAATTATCTTTATAAGCTCTCTGACGATTTCGCTTTGTCGATTATTTTGAATCTATATGCCATGTATATCTCGCCCTGAACTTCATGGGCAACAAAAGCTTTGATCGGTCATCCTCCGAAGAATACCGAAAAACGGTTGATAAAGTCAACGAATATAATTTACTTAATATCCCTAGGCTATGGAATTTTTTTGCTTGGGTTCTATCATTCATAGCCCTTTTGGCAGTGCTGTTCCGGCTGATTGACGCCGGAGCTTCGGCGGGAATTGTAACATCCGCAAAACAAGTATAAGAGTAAATAATTAGGATTGCTGAAAATATCGAAAAACCGCTCTAGGCTTTGCCCGAGCGGTTTTGTTGATTGTACGGTTACGACCTTTCCACGCCCTCGGCGGCGATATGCACAATAGCACACATTCCCGGCCCGACATGAGCGCCGATGATGGGAGAGAGCATGACGGTTGAAATATCCGCCTGCGGATTAACGGCAAGTATGCCCTGCTTTAGATACTCAGCCTTCTCGTGATCGTCGGCATGGATTACTACAACTCTTTCGCCGTCGCCGCCGACCGAATGGGTCTTGTACAGCTCTAAAAGCTCGTTCATGGCCGCCTTTGCGCCGCGCTTTTTTTCAAAGGTAGTAAGGGTTCCGTCTTTTTCCACCTTTAAAAGAGGCTTGATGTTCAGCGCCGAGCCGACTATTGCGGTGGTTGCAGGTATTCTTCCGCCCCGCTTTAAATACATCAGATCCTCCACCATGAACCAGTGGTAGATTCTCAGCCTGTTTTCTTCGAGATACCCGGCATTATCCTCGATGCTCATTCCGCCCTCGCGGTTTTTAACTGCCATCTCCAAAAGCACGCCCATTCCGCCGGTCGCGCTGAGTGAATCCACGCAGACAAGCTTTGCCTGCGGATATTTTTCGTTAAGCTCACCAGCGGCTATCAAGGATGAGTTATATGTATTTGAAAGCCCGCTTGAAAGGGATATGTACAAAACCGACTTGCCATCTTTCATCAAAGGCTCAAAAATCTCAACATACTTAAAAGGAGATATCTGAGTGGTATGGGTCAAATCGCCGTTTCGCTGGCCGTCATAAAACCGTTTAAGAATATCCTCCGGCTCGATAGACGAGCAAACGCGTTCCTCGTCTCCCAAAGTATAGCTCATGGGAATAAATCGGATATCCTTTTCGGCGGCGTATTCAGCCGAAATGTCGGCGGAAATATCGGAATAAATAATGTATTCGTTGTTTGCCATTATAGTTTATACTCCTAACATCATATTTGCATTGCGCGGAAATCTTTTGCTGCTCATGCTTGACTTTATTTAGAAACAAGCTTATCATAATTATATTACTTCTATTCAAAAAAATCAACAGCTATATTAAAGATTGCCGAAAACTGAAACAAATTGCAACGGTTGTTTCTAAATCGCAGGCAATATGCAGAATGTTCGAAAGGGGCCGGCGGCAATATGAGAAGGAAAAATATCAACAACCGAATAATATGCGAAAGCATAACGCAGGCAATGTTGATTCTTATGGAAAGCATGCGCTTTTCCGACATAACCGTTTCCGAGCTGACCCGAAAGGCAGGTGTTTCAAGGGTATCCTTCTACCGGAACTACAAAAGCAAGGAGTCGGTTCTTATTTCCATGTTAGAAGAGCGCTCGCGCAAGTGGTGGGAAGAATATAAGTCCTCTCAGTCTGAGGACTATATAGAAAGCTTTTTCACGGCCTGCCTGGATTTCGGCAAAGTTGCGGGGCTTTTAAAAAAGAACGGGCTTGAACACCTTCTGCTTGCGAACATACAAAATCTTATAGGACCGAAGCCGCATGACAGCGCCGAAGCCTCCTTTAAAAAGGCCTGCCTTGCAGGTGCGGTATACGGCGTTCTGATGGAATGGATAAAAAGAGATATGGTTGACACTCCCGCTCAAATAAGCCGGATTCTTTCCAAGCCTGACATGATAGTTCGGCAATTTATAGCCTCAATAGACTTTTCGGAATAAGCCGAACCCGTTCAATAAGCAACGTTACTTATTAAAATCAGCACCAATCCCATCCATATCGGTCGGTCCGGGAAAACGGTAAAATGCAGAATAACGGCAATTGAATTGCTAAAATAATTGTTTCATTCAAATATTTTTCACTGTTGTTCTTCTTTGTTTTCTTTACATTTCAAAGCACTATGCCCGAGTTTCGTCTTTATCGGCATAATGCCAAATTCATGCTTTGCCACGGTTTGCATCAATAAAGAAAAGCCTTGTGTAAGATTAGAAGCCAGTGCAAATAATATGCCAATAATTGTGCCGGAAATGAATTCCTTTTGCTTCCCGACATCGGCATTGTTCATCGCCGTTTCAATTATACAACGGTTTAATAGAAAAAGCCGGCGATTTGCCGGCTTTTTCGACAGACTGTAGACCCCCGAAGGAGGCTTTTTTTACTTATTCCAGCTCAAACGCCCCGGTATACAGCTGATAATACTGCCCCTTTGCAGCAATCAGCTCATCGTGGCTTCCGCGCTCTATAATCCTTCCATGGTCCAAAACAATTATAACATCGGAATTCTTGACCGTTGAAAGCCGGTGCGCAATGACAAACACTGTCCTTCCCACCATAAGCGCGTCCATTCCCCGCTGGACTATCGCTTCGGTTCTTGTATCTATCGAGCTTGTGGCTTCATCTAAAATCATTACCGGCGGGTCTGCGACCGCTACTCTTGCTATAGAGAGCAGCTGGCGCTGTCCCTGCGAAAGGTTTGCTCCGTTTTCGGTGAGCATTGTTTCATATCCGTCCGGCAGTCTTTCTATAAAGCCGTTGGCGCCCGCAAGCTCTGCGGCGGCAACGCATTCTTCGTCGCTTGCGTCCAGCCTGCCGTATCTTATGTTGTCCATAACCGTACCCGTAAACAGGTTAGTGTCCTGCAAAACTATTCCCAGTGAACGGCGCAAATCATCCTTTTTGATTTTGTTGATGTTTATGCCGTCATACCTTATTTTGCCGTCTGCGATATCGTAGAAGCGGTTTATAAGGTTGGTAATTGTGGTCTTTCCGGCACCCGTTGCTCCGACAAAGGCTACCTTCTGCCCGGGCTTTGCATACAGTGAGACGTTGTGCAGAACCGGTTTGTTCTCCTCATATTCAAAATCGACGTCAAAGAGCCGCACGTCTCCTGTCAGCGGAGCGTAGGTAACGCTTCCGTCGGCGGTGTGGGGGTGCTTCCATGCCCATCTTTCTGTTCGTTCCTCGGTTTCGGCGATGTTTCCGTCATCGTCATACTTGGCATTTACAAGGCTTACATAGCCGTCGTCAACCTCGTGGCTCTCGTCCATAAGGTCAAAAATCCTCTTTGTTCCCGCAAGACCCATAACAACCGCGTTTATCTGGTGCGAAACCTGATTAATATTGCCGGTGAACTGCTTTGTCATGTTCAAAAAAGGAACCACTATGCTGATTGAAAATACCGCGCCTTTTATGCTCAGATTGGGAGCACCGGTTATAAGGAACAGCCCTCCGACTATCGCAATTATTACATATAGTATATTTCCAATATTATATAACAGAGGGCCGAGGATGTTGGCGTATTTGTTGGCGCGGTTGGAATCCTCGAAAAGCAGATTGTTAAGCTTGTCAAAGTCCGTCTGAGCTTCTTCCTCATGGCAGAACACCTTAACAACCTTCTGACCGTTCATAATTTCCTCGGCGTAGCCCTCGACCTTGCCGAGCGAGGTCTGCTGCCGCACAAAATATCTTGATGAGCCGCCGCCAATCTTTCTTATAAACACCGTCATCAGGATTACGCCCACAACAACCACCGCCGTAAGCGGAATGCTGTAGTAAATCATAATGAGGAACAGCGCCAGAACGCTTGTAGCGCTCATAAGCATCTGCGGAAGGCTTTGCGATATCATCTGCCTGAGGGTGTCAATGTCGTTGGTGTAATGGCTCATAATGTCGCCATGGTCGTTAGTGTCGAAATACTTTATGGGAAGCTTCTGCATGTTCGCAAACATCTTCTCACGGAGCTTTTTAAGCGTTCCCTGGGTGATAACGGCCATAATCTGGCTGAATGTGAAATCGGCAATAAGCGAAAGCACATAGAATATAACCAGTATTCCGACAAAGCCAAGTATCTTTCCGGCGGCTGCTTCCCAGGTAGAATCTCTGTTATCCTCTATTACCTGAATAACGTTCTGCATGAAGATTGAGGGTATGCTCCGCACAATCGAGTTGAAGATTATAAGTATCAGCATAACCGGCATAAGAACGGGGTAAAAGCTGAAAATAAGCTTAATAAGGCGTATAAGTAAGCCTTTCTTGTTCTTTACGGGCTCGCGGGTTTTACTTGCCATCAGTTAAGTCCCTCCTTCTGTGATACCTTGATTCCTTCGTCTGAGGAAGCCTTGTTCTGCGAAACATAAATTTCCCTGTAAATCTCGCTGGATTTGAGCAGCTCTGAATGGGTTCCTACAGCCGCGATTTTGCCGGAATCCATAATAATTATCCTGTCAGCGTCTTCAATGGAGGCGGTTCTTTGGGCTATGATAATCTTAGTGGTTTCCGGAATATACGCTTTCATTGCGGCGCGGATCTTTGCGTCGGTTCGTGTGTCTACGGCGCTGGTGGAGTCGTCCAAAATAAGTATCTTCGGCTTTTTCAAAAGCGCACGCGCTATGCAGAGGCGCTGCTTCTGCCCGCCGGAAACGTTCGATCCTCCCTGCTCGATGTAGGTGTCGTACTTATCCGGAAATGTCTCAATAAACTCATCGGCGCAGGCAAGCTTGCAGGCGTCGATAATTTCCTCGTCGGAAGCCTCCTTGCTGCCCCAGCGCAGATTTTCCTTGATGGTTCCGGAAAACAGAAGGTTCTTCTGCAAAACCACAGCAACGTTGTTTCTAAGCGTTTCAAGGTCATATTCCGTAACGTTTCTGCCGCCGACCTTAACCTCGCCCTCGATGGCGTCGTAAAGCCTTGAAACGAGCTGAATCAATGATGACTTGCCGGAGCCCGTTCCGCCGATTATTCCTATAGTCTCGCCGGATTTGATATGAAGCTCTATATCCTCAAGCGAGTTTTTCTTTGCCTTTTTGGAGTACTTAAAGGAAACATTATTAAAATCAATTGAGCCGTCCGCAACCTCGAAAACAGGATTTTCGGGATTTTCAAGGGTGGATTCTTCGCTCAAAACCTCGCATACGCGCTTTGCAGATTCGTCTGCCATGGTTATCATAACAAAAATCATCGAAAGCATCATAAGGCTGTTGAGCATCATAAAGCTGTACGTAAGCATGGCCGAAAGCTGCCCAACGTCGAAATCGAGCCCGCGGCTGGTTATTATTGTATAGGAGCCGAAGGTCAGGGTGAACACCATAACAGCATAAAGACAGAACTGCATCAAAGGGCCGTTTACGGCAACTATCCTTTCCGCAACGGTGAAGTCACGGCAAACGTCCTCGGCAGCGGTGTTGAATTTAGTCTGCTCGTAATCCTCGCGGACGAAGGATTTAACAACCCTTATGCCCTTGATGTTTTCCTGAATCGAGCTGTTAAGATTGTCATATTTTTTGAACACACTGCGGAAGCGCGGCATCGCCTTTTTGGAAACCAAAAACAGCCCGACGCCCAGCACCGGAACAACAAACACAAATATCCACGCCATTTTTCCGCCCATGATAAACGACATGATAAAAGCAAATATCAGCATAAGAGGGGAACGGATTGCCGTTCTTATTATCATCATATAGGCATTCTGGATATTGCTGACGTCTGTAGTCAGCCTTGTCACCAAGGACGAGGTTGTGAACCTGTCGATATTTTCAAAGGAAAAGCTTTGAATCTTTGCAAACAAATCATGACGGAGATTCTTTGCCAATCCGCATGAAGCCTCAGAGCAGGTAAATGCCGCCACAGCTCCGCACACAAGCGAAAGTATAGCCATTATTGCAAGCAGAATTCCCGATTTGACTATTGAATCCATAGCTCCGCCGTCCCCGATGGTGTTCACAAGGTCGGCAATAATAAAGGGAATAATGCAGTCTAAAACAACCTCCAGTATAACGAAAACCGGTGTTATAATGGCAGGCTTTTTGTATTCCCGGACGCTTTTTGCTAACATCTTCAACATTTTTAGAAACGTACTCTCCTTTTTGTTGCTTTATTTTATTAATTAACTACATAACTTGTTCTATTTTACCGCTATCAAATTTTAAAGTCAATAGATTCTCATAAATTTTGTATACTTTTTAAAAAACCTGCTTGCAATACGAGAAAAAATGTGTCATAATAATCTCAAATTAATATCCATGAAAGGAAAATATAAGAATTGTCTTTTAAAACAAATTCTTTCGGCAGGCTTGTTAAAAAAATCACATCGGGCCAGTCTATAAGATATATTATTTCCTCGGCCGCGGCGTTCGCTATAGATTACTCGGTTCTTCTGCTGCTGGAAAGGCTGCTTTCGGGGTTTGCGCTTGCAATGGAGCTGGCGGCAGTAATATCCTTTGCCATAAGCTCACAGGTAAACTTTCACATCAACCGCCTTTGGGTGTTCAAATCAAATAAAAGTGTCTTTGCCGAAATGGGCGGGTATTACGGGCTGGCGGTCTTCAGCTTTTCGGTTAAGACATTCGTTTTGCTGGAGCTGTTCGTAAGAGCTTTAAAGCTTCCCACATGGCTAGCAAAGCCGATTGCAGAGGCTGTTATGTTTGTTGTAAACTACTTAGTTCAGAAAAAACTAATCTTTAAGAAAAGGGAGAAAATGCAATGAAACCAACCTTACTTATTCTAGCCGCAGGCTTAGGCTCGCGCTTCGGTGGAGACAAGCAGGTATCTCAAGTTGGCCCCACCGGTGAATTTTTAATGGAATATTCCATTCATGACGCTATAAAGGCCGGCTTTAAAAAAGTCGTATTTGTTTTAAAGGAAGAAATGATTGAAACCGTAAAATCGGAGGTCGGAGAAAAGTTTAAGGGCAGGGTGGAGCTTGAATACGCCGTTCAGGATTTTTCGAGCCTGCCTGCGTTCTACACCGTCCCCGAGGGCAGGGTAAAACCGTTTGGAACGGTTCACGCGGTTCTGTGTGCCAAAAAATACCTTGACGGCCCGTTTGCAACCGTTAATGCCGACGATTACTACGGAGCTGAGTGCTTCAGGATCATGCGCAATTATCTTGAAGGGCTTAAGGACTGCACACAGGCCTCTATGGTAACATATATTCTTAAAAACACCGTCAGTGAAAACGGCTCCGTCACAAGGGGGATATGCTCGGTTGAAAACGGCAGGCTTGCACAGGTTAACGAAACCGGCGGCATAGCTCCCGAAAACGGCAAAATAGTCAGCGCTAACGGCGAAGTTGACCCTGATTCCGAGGTGTCAATGAACTTTTGGGGCTTCCATCCCGGCACGCTCAATATCATGGAGGATTATTTTAATGACTTTCTCAAATCGCTCACTCCCGATATGCTCGGGGCGGAATGCCTTCTGCCGATAATGGTAAACGACATGCTGGCAGCGAACAAGCTGACAGTCTTTGCATCCCCCTCGCACGACAAGTGGTTCGGCATGACCAACCGCGCCGACAAGGAGGATGTTGAAGCGAAGCTTAAAGCGCTTCATGATAACGGAGTATATCCCAATAAGCTGTAAGAGGGCAGTTAAACGGAATACATTGAGATAGGCCGGAACGTTTACGAAGCCTTTGACAGCCTTGCATACGCATATCGCCGCGACGGTGAGGACAGCGACAATAGTGAGCTTCCGATAATGGTTAAGAATTTTGTGATTATCACTGCTGTCTGTACAGAAAGCACACTATAACATTAAAATAACTGCAAGAATGAATTCCTTGCAGTTATTTTTGTTTTATTTATTACGAACAGTAATATTATTCTTCGCCGTCCCCAGCCTCGGAATCCTCATCATCCGATTCTGCGTCATCAGAAATAACTTCATCCGCTTCCTCTCGGGCTTCCTCTTCGGCGATGGCCTTAAGCTCATACTCGGAGAGCTGCTCGACCTCTTCAATTTCGGCATCTTCGTCATGAGCAGCCGTTGTGAACGCGGCTACCAATCTATTCGGGGTATTCTTTGTCTTCATAATGGTAACTCCGCCGGAGTATCTGCCCATCATGCTTATATCGGATGCGCGTACCCTGATAATAATTCCGTCGTTCGAGATAAGGATGACATCCTCATCGTCCTTAACCACCCTTATTCCGCAGACTTTTCCCTTCTGCTCGTTTACCTTATAGTTGAGCATGCCGAAGCCGCCTCTGTGCTGCGAACGATAGTTGTCAAGGCTTACCCTTCTGCCATAGCCCTTGTCCGTGACAGTGAGAACGCTTGCTCCTTCACTTACCGCCTGAAGTGAAATAACCTCGTCGTCTCCGCGGAGCTTTATTGCCTTAACTCCGTGAGCCGAACGCGACATTGCCCTGAGCTGCCTTTCATCAAACCTTATAACCATGCCGTTCTTTGTGGCAACCATAAGCTCACTCGAGCCGTCGGTCATCATAACGCCTCTTATTTCGTCTCCCTCGTCCAGACCTATCGCAATAAGTCCGGCTTTTCTAACGTTTTGATACTTTGAAAGATGGGTCTTCTTTATCTTGCCGTTTTTGGTCACCATAATAACATACTTGTCGTCCGTAAAATCTTTGCAGTGAATCATTGCGGCAACCTTATCTTCGCCCGGCGTCAGCGGCAGAATGTTTACAATATTATTGCCCCTCGAAGCTTTAGTACCCTCTGCCAGCTCGAAGCACTTAAGCTTGAACATAATGCCCTTGTCGGTTATGAACAGAATGTTATCGTGGGTGGAGCACACCAGCATTTCGGAAACAAAGTCCTCCTCGCGCTGTTTCATGCCGTTAACGCCTCTTCCGCCGCGCTTCTGCACTGCGTATTCCGAAGAGCTTGTGCGCTTTATGTAGCCGTTGTTTGTAAGAGCTACAACGTTTGTATCCTCCGGAATAAGATCCTCAATATCAACCTCTCCGCTGACAGCCTGAATCTCGGTGCGGCGCTCGTCGTTGAACTTGTCCTTTATTTCCTCAATTTCCTTTATGATTACCTCTAAAACTCTTTCATGCCTGTTTAAAATATCTGTATAGTCGTTGATTTTAGCCTCCAAAGCGTCCAACTCGTCAAAAACCTTTTGCCTTTCCAGGCCCGTCAACTGAATCAGGCGCATATTTGCAATGTATTCCGCCTGAATTTCACTGATATTAAACCTTTCAATAAGCGCGGCCTTAGCGTCGGCAGGGGTTTTAGAGGCACGGATTATTTTAATAACCTCGTCGATAAAATCAAGGGCTATAACAAGACCCTGCAAAATATGTTCGCGCTCTCTTGCTTTCTTAAGGTCGTACTTGGTTCGACGGGTTACAACCTCTACCTGGAAATCAAGGTATTCTTCCAGAATCTGCTTTAAAGTAAGAACCTTTGGCACTCCGTTGACAAGTGCCAACATAATAACTCCGACAGTATCCTGAAGCTGAGTGTAGCTGAACAGCTTGTTAAGAATTATCTGCGGGTTAGCGTCCTTTTTAAGCTCTATAACGATTCTCATACCGCTGCGGTCAGACTCATCCCGCAGAGCATGAATACCGTCCAGCCTCTTTTCCTTGACAAGCTGAGATATCGACTCTATCAGCCTTGCCTTGTTCACCATATACGGAATTTCCGTAACTATTATGGCGTTTCTTCCGTCTATCTCTTCAAAATTTGTCTTTGAGCGCAGAGTTATCTTTGCTCTGCCGGTGGCGTAGGCAGCCCTTATGCCGGCTCTGCCCATAATAATGCCGCCGGTGGGGAAGTCCGGGCCTTTTATTTTTTCCATCAGCTCGTCGAGCGTGCAGTCAGGTTTTTCCGCAACCAGCTTAACGCCCTCTATAACCTCTCCCAGATTGTGCGGAGGAATATTTGTGGCCATACCGACGGCTATTCCCACCGATCCGTTAACCAGGATGTTCGGGAAGCGGGACGGCAGGACGACCGGCTCTTTAAGTCTGTCATCAAAATTGGCGGTGAACTCAACCGTATCCTTGTCGATATCGGTGAGCATATTCAGCGCCATCTTTGCCATTCTTGATTCAGTATAACGGTATGCAGCCGGAGGATCGCCATCGACGGAACCGAAGTTTCCGTGTCCGTCAACAAGCGGGTATCTTAAAGAAAAGCTCTGTGCAAGCCTTACAAGAGCATCGTAAACCGATGAGTCGCCGTGGGGGTGATACCGTCCCAAGCAGTCGCCGACGGTCGTCGCGCACTTTAAATATTTTTTGTCCGGGGTTAAGCCGTCCTCATACATTGTATAAAGAATACGTCTGTGAACAGGCTTTAAACCGTCCCTCACGTCCGGCAGCGCGCGCTGAATTATTACCGACATTGAATATGCCAAGAACGAGGATCTCATCTCGTCGTTAATCTCTGTCAGTTTTACTTTTTTATCCTGTGCGAACAAATGTAATCACGCTCTTTCGTTTATTTTTTGCTGATTTTTTCTATCAGTTCCGAAACCGCTTTGCTGTCGGCCTCGCTCAATGAATCCTTCGGAATAACGCAGAAAGCGTCCTTAGCAAACAGCAGATAATACTTATCTCTTTCGTATGCCCTAAGGCTCTTTTCCGTAAGAGATGTAACGTCGGGCGCCGCACCGTCCACGGTTTCCTCGACGCTGTATTTATCGTTATAAATCTTTAGAATATACTCCCTGCCTGCGATATCATCAAGAGTCGCCTCACCGCTTTTTATCTGCCTTGCGGGGACTATGAACGACAATGCTATCATAAAAAGCGATATTGCAAGACAAATCCATCCCACGCCGTAGTCCGGCTGAATCACTATCTGCTGAATAAATAAAAGCGACAGTATTCCGAACAGCACACAGTCAAAAATAATTCTCTTTTTGGAGATGGCTTTGACATACTCGCGATAGCCTGCCAGCCAGCATTCACGGCTGCATTTAAATTCAACGGTATATTTTTCATCCATATCAACAGCCGCTCCCTTCAATTGCTTTCAAGCCTTTTCCGCATCTGCCGTTAATGCTTTCTATAAGCTCTGCCACAGCATTTTTGTCGTCTTCGCTTAAACAATCCTTTTGAATAACTCCGTAGCGTTTAGAAGTATAAATCAGATAATATTCCCTTTTTTCCTTTATTCTTAAGGTAATATCGGACATACTAACCTCCGCTGCCTCTGCGTTTTCCTCCATCAATCTGAAGCTCAGCTTGTCATCATAAATGCTGAATATACATTTTTTAGCGGCTCTGTTCCTGCATAGATCCTTGAATTCGTCATATTCATGCTTAAGTGTGCCAACGGTGCAGGCCGGAAAAACAAGCAATATAGCATATATTACCCTGGCAATACCATGTAATGGGTGATATATTGCCTGAAAAATAATTAAAGGAATAAGCAATACGATCATTACGCAGCATATGATGATTTTTATTTTATTTTTAATGATTATAAAGTCTCTGAAGCCGGCCAAATTGTATTTATAAGCGGTAGTAAACTGTATACTTTTATTTTTTCCCATATAAATTTACCTTTAGAAATCAAGATTGCTTGCAAATTTGGCGTTCTTTTCTATAAACTCTCTTCTCGGGTTAACCTTGTCGCCCATAAGAATCGAGAAGGTTTCATCGGCCTTAACGGCGTCTTCAAGAGTAATTTTTATTATGGTTCTGGTTTCAGGGTCCATAGTAGTTTCCCACAGCTGCTCCGGGTCCATTTCACCAAGGCCCTTATAGCGTTGAACATCCGGCTTAGACTTGCCGTCGTTGGAGGTAAGCTCTGCGATGTAAACATCCCTTTCCTCGTCCGAGAAGGCATATCTAACCTGCTTGCCCTTTGCGACCTTGAACAGCGGCGGCTGTGCAATGTAAACATGTCCGCCGTCAATAAGCGGCCGCATAAAGCGGAAGAAGAAGGTTAAAAGCAGGGTCCTTATATGGCAGCCGTCAACATCGGCATCTGCCATTATAATAACCTTGCCGTAGCGAAGCCTCGAAATGTCGAAATCTTCGCCGATGGACGTGCCCAAGGCGGTTACAACGGGCGTCAGCTTTTCATTGCCGTAAACCTTGTCAATTCGCGCTTTTTCAACGTTGAGCATCTTTCCCCATAGAGGCAGTATCGCCTGATACTTTCTTTCTCTGCCTTCCTTGGCCGAGCCGCCCGCCGAGTCTCCCTCGACTATGAATATCTCGGTCTGTGCAGGGTCCCTTTCCTGGCAGTCGGCAAGCTTGCCGGGAAGGTTGGCGGAATCAAGGGCAGATTTGCGCCTTGTTAAGTCTCTCGCACGCTTTGCGGCTTCCCTTGCCTTCTGCGCCTGCATTGACTTTTCAAAGATGGATTTAGCGACAGCCGGATTCTCTTCTAAGTAGTTCATCAGCTTCTCATAAACCATAGCTTCAATGAACGGTCTAACCTCTGGATTTCCGAGCCTTCCTTTTGTCTGTCCCTCAAATTCACAGTTTGTCAGCTTTACGGATACTATAGCTGTTAATCCCTCGCGCACATCGTCTCCCAAAAGCTTTTCTTCCTTTTTAAGAAGATTGAACTTTTTGCCATAGTCGTTTATAACCTTAGTCAAAGCGTTCTTAAAGCCTGTCTCATGGGTACCGCCGTCAGGCGTGTGAACGTTGTTTGCAAAGGAGAGAATAAGCTCGTTGTAGGAATCGTTGTACTGCATGGCAATTTCAGCGGTATAATCATCCTTCATTCCCGAAATATATATTACTTCCGGACTTAAAACCTCTAATCCGCGGGTATTGTGAATATGATTGACAAACTCGCGGATGCCGCCCTGATAGCATAAATCAACCTCGTTGTCCTGCTCGCCGCGCCTATCTGTAAAGACTATTCGCACACCGGCGTTCAAAAATGCCTGTTCGCGGAGCATGGTCAAAAGGGTGTCGTAATCATACTCGGTAGTCTGCTCAAAAATCTGCGGGTCTGCCTTGAACATTACAACTGTACCGGTTCTGTCTGTCTCTCCTATTATTTTAAGCTCTTCCGAATAGTAACCCCTGTCAAAGTGCTGGAAATGGATGTGCTTGCCGTCATATATGGTAAGCTCAAGCCACTCGGAAAGGGCATTTACAACAGATGCACCAACGCCGTGCAATCCGCCCGCAACCTTGTATCCGCCTCCGCCGAATTTTCCTCCGGCGTGCAGGATGGTATAAACAACGGTTGCCGCACTTATGCCCTCTTTGGGATGAATGCCGGTCGGAATTCCTCGACCGTCGTCTGTAACCTTAACTATATCGTCCTTTAAAAGCTCAACATCAATGCGGGTGCAATAACCGGCCAAGGCTTCGTCGATAGAGTTGGTGACTATTTCGTATACAAGATGGTGCAAGCCTTTCGGACCGGTAGAACCGATGTACATACCGGGGCGCTTTCTTACAGCTTCAAGCCCTTCCAGAACCTGAATTTCACTTGCATCATAATTGTTGTCCTTGTCAACCGCCGTTGCGTTGACGTCAATTTCGTTGTAATTGTCCAAATTATAACCGCCTTTCAAATCTATCTATATTATCTTAGAAACAAAAAAACTAAAAGCTTTGTCCGCCCTTTTTCTAAAGGTTGGCAAGAGGTTAAGGGCAAGGAACCCCTTTCTTAAAATAATATGGGAAGGGGAGTAAAAAACAATCCGGAGACTGTTTTTACGTGGGAAAACCACCGTAACGGGTTTCCTTATGGGAGCACGCAGTAATAATTCAAATCAAGCCGGGATATATTATCAAAACCGTAGCCGAATAACTCTTAAAATCAAAATCTCATCCCAACATTTCAAACCTCTTCTTCAGTGTCCCCGCCGAAATAGAGGAAATATAAACCCTCTCGCTCAAATCCTCATCCAAGGTAATAACAAAGCTTTTAGGCATATCGTAAGAACAATTTATCACCCATCCCGATTTACCGGCGTTTGCAAGATAATCCCTTGTTATCTTTGAGGTAGAGGAGTTTTCAATATCCAGTATAGCTATAACGTTTCGCCGCAAAACCGAAACGTTGTTTCCCAAATGTAAAAGCATAATTTTAAATTATCCTGCCGTTTTTAACCTCATAAACTCTGCCGTTTGCTTTAATATTGGACATGCCCTCTATCGGCTCACAGCAGGTTATAAAAATCTGTGCGTTGTTTATCTGGCTCAGGACAAAATCCTTCCTGTATTTGTCGAGTTCCGAAAGAACGTCATCCAAAAGTATAACCGGCATTTCCTTAGTTTCGTTTAATAATGCCCTTGCCTGACCCAGCTTTAAGCAGAGCGCGCATGAGCGGTTCTGTCCCTGTGAACCGAAATCTTTCACCGATATTCCGTTTATCTTAACCGAAATATCGTCCCTATGCACGCCGGACTGGGTATAACCGAGGCGGATATCTTCATCCCTTGTGCTAACAAGCTTGTTGTAATATTCCTCCGCCATAGATTCTTTGTAATCGGTTCTGCCCTCCAGCGAATCGTATATACTTGATACATAGCATATATCAAGCTTTTCCATCTTTCTTGAAATATCGCCGTAAAGCTCCGCAGAGTGAACTTTTAGAATATCCGTGTAAGTATTTCTCATCATGGAAATATATGCGCCCTGGCGGGCAAGCTGTTCATCCCATATATCCAGCTCGCTTTTTTCGGAAGAACCGAAGATGATATTTTTAAGCACGGCGTTCCGCTGCTCCAAAATCTTTTCATATTTATTTATAACCCTGCGATACATCGGCTTTATCTGAGATATGCAAAGATCAACATAGTTCCGTCTCGCCTCCGGCGAGCCCTTTGTAAGCTCCAAATCCTCCGGCGTGAATATAACCGGAAGAAGCCTTCCTATAAGCTCCGAATGAGAGCGAAGCTTAACTCCGTTAAGAAGTATCCTTTTTTCCCTCAGATTTCTTGAAAGCGTAAGAGATACGTTTTCCGTTCGAAATGAAGTTTTGAATTCTACATTTATTTCAGCCTTGTCGCGTTCAAAGCATATAAAATCCTTTTCCCTTGCCGCGCGGAAGCTTTTTTCGCCAGAACACAGCCATACCGCCTCTAAAAGATTTGTCTTTCCCTGGGCATTTTCTCCGCAAAGGACGCTGATACCCGGACCCGGCTTTAAAGCTATGCTATCAAGATTTCTGAATCCGTCCACTCTTATTTCCGTAATTACCATCAGACCACTTCAAGCCGAAGATTAACTTCGTCTATATCCACAAAGTCGCCCTTATAGACCTTTTTTCCCCTCATCAGGCAGACATCTCCGTTGTATTTGATTCTTCCCTCAAGAATTATATCCTTTGCAATTCCTCCTGTTTCGGTAAGTCCGGCAAATTTCAAAAGCGAATCAAGCTTGATATAATCCCCGCGGATTTCAATTTTCCGAGTTTCCATATGAACTCCTTTATTTTTTCAACATTCATAGCCTTAATGTGTTGAAAATCAATCATTCTTAATTCTCAGTACACATACAATATAGGTATACCCGGTTCCGTTCACCGGAATTATTTTCAGAGGCAGGTTTCCGCCGTTCATCATCAGCTTCACCGATTCGTCAGAGACTGCCTTTAATGCCTCTAAAAGATATTTGCAGTTAAATCCTATTTCTATCTTGGGGCCGGCAATATCTGCGCTTATCTCATCGTTTATCTTGCCTATCTGAGAGCGGCAGGATATTTTAAGGCTTCCGTTGTCAAAAAGACATTTTACCGGGCTTTTTATCTTTTCATTTATAACCAGAGAAGCTCTTTCCAAGCAGTTAACAAGCTCCCTTCTGTCAATAATAACCTCGGTTGCACAGCTCTGCGGAATGGAGCCGCGGTAATTGTGAAACTCGCCCTCCAAAAGTCTTGAAAATACCGTGTATCCCGAAATGTCGAATACCACCTGCTTTTTTGAAACCATAATATCGCAGGTAGAATCCTCATCATCCTTTAAAAGCCTTGAAACCTCGTTCAGGGTTTTAGAAGGGACAACAAATTTAATGTTATTGTCCGACTTTATGGGTTCTGTTCTGATGGCAAGCCTGTAACCGTCAAGAGCCACAACATTAAGCTCATTATCGACAATTTCAAAAAGCTCACCCTTAAGTATCGGCCTTATATCGTTCTGAGATACCGCAAATATTGTTTCATTTATCATGTCCCTAAGAAGAGGCTGAGAAATAGTAAAGCTCAAATCCTGCGAGAAATCGGGAATGGAAGGATATTCCGAAGCGTCTATAACTGAAATCGAATATTCGGTGTTTCCGCCTGATATAGTCATTGTAAGATTTTCGTCAACTTCGATGGTTATTTCATCTGTCGGCATCTTTTTTACTATCTCTGAAAACAGCTTAGAATTAACTATAAGATCCGCCGAGTCGGAGGAAACAACTTCAATTGAGGTGGTTATTCCTATTTCAAGGTTGTAGCCCGTCAGCCACAGCCACTGAGAATCCAAGGAGAATTTAACTCCCTCCAATGCAGGTATGGAAGACTTTTCTGCGGCAGCCTTCGAAACGTTTGTAAGTGCTTCGTATAAGTTTTGTCTGTTACATATAAGCTTCATGTTAAAATCTCCTTTAAAGTTTCGAATTTTTTTCCTGTTTTTTAAATCAAATAAATAAATTAATTTTAGTTTTAGTAGTAGAGGGCGTTGATTTGTTGAAAACACAAGCTTGTCCTTATTTTTTGCCGATTTCCGCCTCAACAGGTTTTAAACAAAGAAGTCTTAATTTGTTGAAAGAATATTTTTCGGTTGATAATGTTGAAAGCCTAGCGTTGAAAATAAAAAATCGGTTGAAAGCTTTTATAAATGTTTAAAACTGTGTTGAAATGTCTAAAATTCCGCATAAAATCAGCACATACAGCTTTCAACACTTATTCAAAGGCTCTTAGGTTCTTTATTATATCCTCAATCGTTTCTTTAAGATCGGAGTTTGTGTTCATAGCCTCCTGAATGTCAGAATAGGAAATTGAAATCGTTGAATGATTTCTATTCAGTTCCTTGGCAATATCGTTAAATGCCATTCCTTTTACTTCTCTTATAACATAAATAGATACCTTTCTTGCCTGAGATATCTGTGCGTTTCTTTTAGAAGACTTGATATCCTCCGCCGCGACGTTGAAAGCGTTTCCGACGTCATTAAGTATCCTGTCAATAGTTATTTCGCTGGGCTGAGAGTCTATAAGAGTTTCTTTTATAACCCTCTGAGCCATTGAAAGGGATGGAGTTTCATTGGAAAACATAGTCAGCCCTTTCATTTTATTAACCGCGCCCTCCAACTGACGAATGTTTTTCTTTATTCTTTCACTTATTATTCTTGCAACATTGTCGGGCAGATTCAAATCCAAAAGCTCCGCCTTGCGTTTCACTATTGCCATTCTCGTTTCAAAATCCGGAGACTGAACGTCCGCCTGGACGCCGAGGGTAAATCTTGTTTTAATCCTGTCCTCAAGCTGACGGATTCTGTTTGGGGAAATATCAGAGGTTAAAACTATCTGCTTTCCGGCATTATAAAGCTCGTTGAAGGTGTGGAAGAATTCTTCCTGCGTCATTTCTTTTCCGGCAATGAACTGAATATCGTCTACCAGCAAAAAATCGCATTTGCGGTATTTATCATGAAATCCGGCGGTATTCTGCTCGGAAACCGAGCGCACAAGCTCGTTGGTAAAATTTTCGCCGGTGGTGTATATAACGTTCAGATTGGGATGATTTTTTCTAACCTCATTTTCTATTGCCTTCAAGAGGTGAGTTTTACCCAAACCCGAATCGCCGTAAATGAACAGGGGATTGAACATTGACTTATGAAGCTGGCTGTTGACGTTATTCTTACCGCTGACGGCTATGCAGTAGGCATATGCCAGTTCATTGGATTTACCCTTTATGAAATTTTCAAAGGTCAGATCATAGTCGCTTCTGCGGTGACTGTTTATCAGATCGTCCATCCGCTTTTCTATTTCGGTAAAGCCGTTTGAAGCTTCCGGCTCCGCATTGTCCTTCACGGTAAAAACAACCTCTACCGGGAAACCGAGAACCTGTTCAAAAGCCTTTTCAAAAACGTTTCCGTATATTTCGCTGGTTGTTCTGCGCATAAAGTCGTTCGCGGCAATAAGAATGACCTTTGTGCCTTCAAGCTTGCCGGGCTCAATGGATTTTATCCATCTGTTGTAGCCGATTTCACTTACCTTAGGATCAAGGCGGCACAGATGAAGAACATTATCGTACAGCTCGTTAAATGAATCCATAGAAAACTTCCCTTTCGTCCTTATTTGTATATGTAATTTGTATTGATAAGGGAAGTTTTCGGCTAGAAAAAAATAGCAAAGCCGATATTCTCCCATCATTATTTTTACTAATAAATAATAACATAAATAATCTTATTTTTCAAGAGAATTTTAGCATGAAATAAGTATATATTTATAATAGTAGTTTGTATATTATTTACGCTTTTGAAATTTGGCACGTCCGCATATTCGATCTGCGCGATATGTCCGCTTGTTTTTTGTGGCGTATTAAAGGCAAAAGTCGTTCAATCAAGTAATTTTTCAAAGAAATTTTTCTTCTTCCCCTTGACAATTACCCTTAACCTATTATATAATACTAAATTGCAAGGGTATCTATCATTGACTGATAAGTGAAGGAGGCTTAAAAATGCAGATCAAGAGAACATATCAGCCTAAGAAGATTCACAGAAAGAAAGAGCATGGATTCTTCAAGAGAATGGCAACCAAGAATGGTCGTAAGGTTTTGGCACGCAGACGTGCCAAGGGCAGGGCAAGGCTCACTTACTAAAATTAATGGACCACAGTAACAAAATTGTGGTCCCTTATTTTTAACGGAGCCTGCTGAAATTTCAGGAAGGAAAGGGCAAGCTGCAAGTCCCGGAATAATATGCTGTATACAGATGTATTAAAGGATAAAAAGGTATTTTTAAGACTTTACAGAAAAGGCCGGTTTTCTTCCTGTCAAGAGGTTGTGGCATATTATCTTCCCAACCGTCTGCAGAGAAACAGGTTTGGAATCACCGCCGGAAAAAAGATAGGAAACGCCGTTGCAAGAAACCGTGCAAAAAGAATCATAAGAAGCGCATACAGAGCGAGCGAAAGCTGTATACCGGCGGGCTTTGATATAGTGTTCGTTGCCAGGCAGGATATTGCAGGTAAAAAGTCGGGCGATATTGAAGCATTTATAAAAGAAAGGCTTTCAAAAGAAATGAGTAAGAAAGTTGAAAAGGGTTGTTGAACTTATAATAAGAGCGTATCAGAAATATATATCGCCGTTGAAAGGTCCGTGCTGCAGGTATTATCCCACCTGCTCGGAATACGCTCTTCAGGCTGTCAGAAAGCACGGCGCAATAAAGGGCTGCATACTCGCCGCGTGGAGGATTCTGCGCTGTAATCCGTATAGCCGCGGCGGAGTTGATTATGTGCCGGAAAAATTTCATCTATATACCCTTAAGTCTGAACAAAAGAAAAATCAAAGAGAAAACACTGAAAGGAATTAAATCATATGATGGGAATACTTGCGTGGCCGTTCGGTAAGGTTTTATGGCTTTGCTATGAACTTGTGCATAACTACGGATGGGCACTTTTGCTGTTTACCGTTATCATAAAGCTTATAATGCTGCCGTCTTCTATGAAGCAGCAGCTCTCAACCGCAAGAATGGCAAAGCTCAATCCAAAGATTGAACAGCTGAAAAAGAAGTACGGCGATGACCGAGAAAAACTCAGTCAAGCTACCGCAGAGCTATATAATCAGGAAAACGTCAATGTCATGGGTAGCTGCCTGCCGATGATTCTTACCTTTGTTCTGCTGTTTGCCGTAATCGAGGTTGTTTATGCTCCGCTTTCCTACATAGGAAATGTTTCAAAGGACAAGCTTACCGCCGCGCAGAATACTGTTTATGATATTTACACCGTCAGCACGGCAATAAAGAACTACAGCCCCGTTGAAGTTGGAAACGGCAGCGCGATTGCAGTGTCCTCGGCGGACGAATCGGCGGAAAAGATAACCGTTAACTCGCTGACAGCTCAAGGCAGGGATATTTATGATGTACTGCTCGAAATAAAATCTCAGGAAAAATCATCACTTGCGGATTATGAGGATGATGATCTGAAGAAGCTTTCCGAAATTCTTACAGATCACCCCGGTATGGATGAATACTTCACCGATACTACCAAGGTTTCTCAGAGATTTGTTGCAAGCGGCGCAAGCACAAGAACTCAGCTTTTGGTTATATCCGTCGCCAAGGATTATCCGGATATATTTGATTCGGAAGTAACCAAGCTCTGTGAGGATCTTGATTATACTTTCCTTGGAATTTATCTTGGTGATTATCCGAGCTGGAAATCTGTCCTTGTTCTAATTCCCATAATCTCTCTTATATCTCAGCTTGCAGTTACCGTGCTTTCACAGTATTACAACAAGAAGAACAACAGCAGTGCGGCAAATACCAATAAATCGATGAATATCATGCTTTACATTATGCCGCTGTTTTCCTTCTGGATTGCGTTCAGCTTTCCGGCAGGTATCGGTATCTATTGGATATTCTCAAGCGTGCTTTCGCTTATTCAGATGGTATTGCTTAATCTTTATTACACTCCTGCAAGGGTTGACAGGATTCTTGCAAAACAATCTAAAAAGGCAAGAAAGAAGCCTTCTCTTTACCAGATGGCTTTGGAACAGCAGAAAGCGCAGCTTGCAGGTCAGAAATCAGTCGGAGAAAGAGCACCGGAGGATACTGACACCGAAGAGGTCAAGCTGAACCGTGCCCAAAAGAAAGAAGCCGAAAGAAATGCACTCAACGAAGCAAGAAAGCGCTATGCTCAAAAGTACGGCGATAGTACGGATATTGCAGATCAGCCCGATAGGGATGACGATAAAAAATGAATCGGTTAAGGTAAAAAAACGGGAGGCTGCGCCCACATCAAACATCATTAAGCGGCTCCTGTTTGATAAAAAGGAGAGAAGAAAATGAAAGAACAATTCACTGCAAAAACAGTAGCGGAAGCAAAAGAAAAGGCGGTTTCCGCTTTCGGCGTACCGGAGGAAAGAATCGGTTTCACCGTTTTAGAGGAGCCTAAAAAGGGTCTTTTTGGAATGAAAGGCGAGGCCCGCATTGAGGCGGAATATGAAAAAACCAAGGCGGAAAAAGCCGTTGATTATGTTACCGAGGTAATGCTTGCAATGGGCTTTAACAAACCCGAAATAACCGTAAGCGATATCGAAGGCGGTTCCTGTCTTGATCTTGCGGGAGATGGCGTTGACGGTATCATAGGCAGGCGCGGCGAGACGATTGACGCTTTGCAGTATCTTGCATCGCTCGCCTGCAATAAGCACGATAAGGAATATTACAGAATCTCGCTCGATTGCGACGGCTTCAGGGCAAGAAGAAAGGTTCAGCTTGAAGAGCTTGCCAGAAAGATGGCCGCCAAGGCAAAGCGCACCGGCAGAACGGTAGCGCTTGAACCTATGAACCCCTATGAAAGAAGAATTATTCATGCGGCTGTTGCCGAGGTCGAAGGCTGCACGTCGCGCTCGGTCGGCGAGGACCCTTATAGAAAGGTTCTTATCTCCTCCACCGAAAAGCGCCCTTACACCCCAAAGAATTCCGGCGACAGGGATCGCAGGCAAGGCTCAAACAGAAGGCAGGGCGACAGAAAGCGCCGCGATTTCAAGGCAAGAAGTCTTGATATATCCTCATCTTTTGAGAAGGATTATAAGAAGCCCAAGCCGGAGGATGAGCTTGGCTCCGGCCTTTATTCCAAGATTGAATTTTAAAGAAGCGGCGGTTTCCCTCAATGGAGACCGCTGTTTTATAAGGTGATTTTATGTCTACTGTTGCAGCAATATCAACCCCGCCGGAAGCCGGCGGTTTGGCGGTTATAAGAATGACCGGCGAAAAAGCTTTTGAAATTGCCGATGAAATTTTTGTGCCGTTTGATAAAATCCCGTCCTCAAAAATGGTCGGGCATACCTGCTCCTATGGCAAAATTGTCCGCGAGGGGCAAACACTTGATGACGTTGTTTTAACCGTCTTCCGCGCCCCGAAGAGCTATACCGGGCTTGACACCGTGGAGATATCCTGCCACGGCGGGGTGTATCTTGCCAAACAAATTTTGCGGCTTCTGCTGGAAAAAGGAGCGACCCCGGCAGGGCCGGGCGAATTTACAAAGCTTGCCTTTTTAAACGGCAAAATAGGCTTAACTCAGGCAGAGTCGGTTATGGATATAATCTCCGCCGAGGGAGATGCAACTCTTAAAAGCGCCCGCCTAATGAGAGAAGGAAAGCTTTACCAAAGGATTAAATCAGTGTCGGATAAGCTTGTCTCGGCTCTCGGCTCGCTCGCCGCCTGGTGCGATTACCCGGATGAGGACGTCCCCGAAACCGATTTCGGAAGCATTGAAAAAATCATTGCCGATTCGCAGAAGGTGATTGGCCAAATTTTAAACGACTATGACACCGGCAGAATTCTTCGCTCGGGTATAGACACAGCAATTATCGGCAAACCGAACGTCGGCAAGTCCACCCTTATGAATCTGCTTCTGGGTTACGAGCGAAGCATAGTTACCGACACTGTGGGTACCACCCGCGATGTTGTTGAAGAAACGGTTAAGCTCGGAGATATTACACTCCGGTTGTCCGACACGGCCGGAATTCGTGAAACCTGCGACAAGGTTGAGTCGATTGGAGTCGAGCGCGCAAAACGCAAGCTTGATGAAGCCGAACTGATATTGGCTGTTGTAGATGGCTCGCAGGAGCTTGACGGCAACGACCTTGAAATATTAAAATCTATTGAAGGCCGCAGGCATATTGTAATTGTTAATAAATCAGATCTCCCTCAAAAAGTAGACTTAAAGTATATTAATAGCAACAATATACTATTTGTATCGGCAACTACCGGCAAGGGAATCGAAAAAATTACCGAGAAGATAAACGAGCTGTTTAAGCTTGGGGGACATTCCGACGGTAGCGCAATATTTGCAAACGAGCGTCAACGCAGCCTTTGCGAGCGTGCAGGGGAATACCTTGATAAAGCCGGACAGGCTATTGCGTCGGGAATCACCTTGGATGGCGTTACTATTTATATAGAAGAGGCCGCCAACAGCCTTTTAGCCCTGACCGGCGAGAAGGCAACCGAAGCGGTAGTCAACGATGTTTTCTCGAGGTTTTGTGTCGGAAAATAGTTTACTAATTGTAATTTTAAATCTTAATATTTCTTATTGTATATAATTATTATATTACGAATTGTAAATCAGTAAATATATATTACAGCTCGTATATTAGTAAAGGGGCGTGTTTATGGAGTATTTAGGCGATTATGACTGCGTTGTTATAGGTGCAGGTCACGCGGGGGTCGAAGCGGCGCTCGCAGCGGCCAGATTGGGTGTAAAGGCGGCCATCTTTACAATCACCTTGGATGCGATTGCCAATATGCCCTGTAATCCGAGCATTGGCGGAACAGCAAAGGGACACCTTGTCCGCGAGATCGATGCCCTGGGCGGCGAGATGGGCAAGGCTGCGGACGCTACATTTTTGCAGTCCCGAATTCTGAATCTGGGCAAGGGCCCGGCGGTGCACAGCCTGCGCGTCCAGTCGGACAGGGTGAAGTATCACATCTACATGAAGAGGGCTTTGGAAGCAGAACCAAACCTTGATATCAAGCAGGCGGAGATAGTCAAAATTTTAACTGACGATTCCGGAAAAGTCAGCGGGATTCAGACTAAGCTCGGCACAAAATATTCCTGCCGCGCGGTGATAATCTCAACCGGAACATACTTAAGCGGTGTAATTCATGTTGGCGAGGTTTCGTATGAATCTGGTCCGGACGCCACGCTTCCGGCAAAGGGCCTTTCGGATTCCCTGCGTGAGCTGGGGATAACCATCCGTCGGTTCAAAACCGGTACACCGGCAAGAGTGCATAGAAGAAGCATAGATTTTTCACAGCTTGAGCGGCAGGACGGCGACGAAAATATCCGGCCGTTCTCGTATGAAACAAAAGGCAAGCTGGAAAATAAGGTATCTTGTTACATCAGCTATACCAATGCCGAAACTCACAAAATAATTCTCGACAATCTTGATCGTTCGCCGCTGTACTCCGGAAGAATAGAAGGCGTGGGCCCAAGGTATTGTCCTTCAATTGAGGACAAGGTTGTAAGATTCTCCGACAAGCCCCGGCATCAGCTTTTTATCGAACCGATGGGGCTTGATACCGACGAGTACTATTTGCAGGGAATGTCCAGCTCTCTGCCCGTGGATGTCCAGCTGAAATTTCTACGCACAATAAAAGGCCTTGAACACGTCGAAATAATGCGCAACGCCTATGCAATAGAATACGACTGCTGTGATTCGCTGGAGCTTAAGCCCACCCTTGAATTTAAAAAAGTTCCGGGTCTTTACGGCGCGGGGCAGTTTAACGGAACCTCAGGTTACGAGGAAGCCGCCGCGCAGGGTCTGATTGCCGGAATAAATGCCGCCATGAAAATTCAAGGCAGGGAAGAAGTGATATTGGACAGGGCTTCGTCATATATTGGAACGCTGATTGACGATCTTGTTACCAAAGGAGTTATGGACCCATACCGCATGATGACCTCGCGGAGCGAATACCGCTTGCTTCTGCGCGAAGACAATGCCGACGAGCGGCTTACCCCCATCGGCTACAAGGTGGGTCTGATTTCGGAGGAAAGATATCAGCGGCTCCTTAAAAAGGAAGACGAGATAGCAAAAGAGGTTAAGCGGCTGGAGCAAGCCCATGTCGGTCCCTCGCAAGCTCTTAACGATTATCTTGAATCCTGCGGAACTGAGGGTATCACCAACGGTGTTACTCTGGCAAAGCTTTTAAAACGCCCACAGGTTAGCTATGGCGGTCTTGGATGCGTGGATTCCGGCCGCCCGCAGCTCGATTCCGAGGTGACCGAGCAGGTGGAGCTTAGAGTAAAGTATGAGGGCTACATAAAGCTTCAGCTTGAGCAGGTTGAGACGATGAGAAAGCTCGAAGCAAAGCTTGTTCCGGAGGACATCGATTATTCACAGATAAAGGGTCTGCGGCTCGAAGCTGTTGAAAAGCTTTCAAAGATTCGCCCTGCAAATATCGGCCAGGCCTCGAGAATCTCAGGCGTAAATCCGGCGGATGTTTCGGTTCTGTTAATCTGGCTTGAACAGAAAAGGAGGGCGCAAAGTGAGCGCGATTGATAAAACCCGCCTTATAGCCGGTTTTTCCGCAGCCGGAATTATATTAAACGACACTCAGGCAGAACAGTTTTCCGTATATGCCGATTTGCTTGTGGACTGGAATCAAAGAATCAATCTTACGGCTATAACCGTGCCGGAGGAAATTGAGGAGAAACACTTTTTAGATTCCTGCCTGCCTTTTGCTCAAATCAATGTTCCTGTGGGAGCGAAGCTTATAGATATAGGTACCGGCGCCGGCTTTCCGGGAGTTCCGCTGAAAATTCTCCGCCCGGATATAGATCTCACCCTTATGGACAGTCTTAATAAAAGAGTAAGCTTTCTAAAAGAGGTATGCAATAAAACCGACGCAGATGCCGCTCTTATTCACGGCAGGGCTGAGGAGATTGGTTCCGGCAAACTCAGGGAAGGCTTTGATATCGCCGCTGCGCGTGCGGTCGCAAGGCTGAGCGTTTTATGCGAATACTGCCTGCCGTATGTAAGGGTGGGCGGAATGTTTGTGTCTCTTAAGGGGCCGGATTGTGCAGAGGAGATACGCCTTGCGTATACGGCTGTAAAGACTATGGGCGGCGAGCTTTCGCAGGTAAAAGAATATAATCTCCCATCCGGCGCCGGCAGAACAGCTATCATAATAAAAAAGATAAAGCCTACTCCGCCGGCTTATCCGCGGAGCAAGGCTAAAATGGAGAGAAAACCTCTTTAGTTTTCAGCACCGTTCGCGCTTATACCTCATAATAATATATAGAAAACCGCTCTTTATGGGCGGTTTTTGCAATTTATAGGAAGATAATGGGAAATACTGCGATATTTTTATCTGGAAAAATATGTTATAATGTGCTACTATGTTATTAGATTATCTGAAAGGAAGATAAAAATGCCAAAGCTGTATTCACCCAAATTTTTAAATACTAAAAAGGAAAAGACCTTCCGCGGAGTGATTGATATTCCCTGCGAGGAAATTGCACCTAACCCATATCAGCCAAGGAAGACCTTTGATCAGGGCGAGCTTTTAACGCTTGCTTCGAGCATAAAATCGGATGGCGTCCTTCAGCCTCTTTTGGTTAGGGAGAGCGGCTCCGAATACGAGCTAATTGCAGGGGAAAGGAGGCTGCGGGCGGCAATGCTCGCCGGCCTCGAGGCTGTTCCGTGCATAGTGATCGAGGCCTCCGACCGCAATTCGGCACTGATGTCGCTGATAGAAAATATCCAGCGCTCCGACCTTGGATTTTTCGAAGAGGCCGAAGCTATATCTCGGCTTATCGACCTTTACGGAATGACACAGGAGGATGCCGCCATCCGCCTGGGCTATGCGCAGTCTACACTTGCCAATAAGCTCCGGCTTTTGAAGCTTTCCCCGCGTGAAAGGAGCATCATAGTCGAGCATGATCTGACCGAACGTCATGCGCGCGCACTTTTAAAGCTGGACACACCGGAAAAGAGGGAAGAGGCTCTCGGAAAGATCATAAAGGGCAGGATGAATGTTGAAAAGACCGAATCGCTTGTTGAATCCATGATAGAATATGAAAAGTATAAGGAAAGAATCCGCAAGGGATCGGCGGTGTTCAGAAATTTAAGGCTGTTTATGAATACGGTCAATAAGGCGGTTGAAACCATGCAGATTGCCGGGGTTAATGTGAATGTGGATAAAAAGCAGTCGGAGGATTATCTGGATTATCACATAAGGATACCGCTTAAAAAATGATATACTGTTTTTAACCTCTTTGTCATCACACACTAAGCCGTCCGTTTGGGCGGCTTAGTGATTATTGCTTTTCGAACAAAAGCACAATGTTCCATGTGGAACATTGTGAACTTTTTAATAAATTTGCTCAAATAGTCGAAAAAACAGTTGCAAACTCCGCTTTTTGTGTTATACTGTTAATATAACTTTATAACATATGAAAGGGGGATGAAAATGGGAAAAATTATTGCCGTTTCAAACCAGAAAGGCGGCGTGGGAAAGTCTACAACCGTTGTGAACCTTGCGGCGGCACTTGGCGGCAAGGGGAAAAAGGTGCTTGTTGTGGATATTGACGCCCAGGGCAACACAACAACCGGCTTGGGCGTTCGAAAAAGAACGATTGTGAACACCGTTTACGAGGTTTTGATAGGAGCCTGCCGCGCAGCCGAAGCTGTTGTGCCAACGGCTTTTAAGGGCGTATCGCTGATATCATCTGCGCAAAAGCTTGCGGGAGCAGAAATTGAGCTTACATCCGTTGATAACAGGCTTATGCGGCTTAAAATGCAGCTTTTATCGGTAAAGGATATGTTTGATTTTATACTTATTGACACTCCGCCTTCGCTCAGCCTTATAACGCTCAACGCTTTGGTGGCCTGCGATTCGGTTATGATACCCATTCAGTGCGAATTTTATTCGCTCGAGGGCCTTGTGCAGCTTACTGATACCATTAAAAGAATCAAGGACGGATATAATCCCAATATGTATATCGAAGGAATACTGTTTACCATGTATGTCGGAAGATACAACCTTACCGCGCAGGTTGTGAACGAGGTAAACAAGTATTTTGCGAAAGAGGTCTATAAAACGGTTATTCCGCGAAATGTTGCCCTTTCGGAAGCTCCGAGCCACGGTAAGCCGATAATGTATTATGATCGCTCTTCAAGAGGATGCGAGGCTTACGAGGCTTTTTGCAGCGAATTTCTGGCGCGGATAAGACAGCGGGCAAAGAGATAGCTTAATATTCATTTGTATTACAGATTGAGTTATGCGGTATATTGCCTGCTGTAATACTTTATATGTAAAGGAATGGTGAGATATGGCACGATCAAAAGGCTTAGGAATTGGCTTGGATGCTTTGTACATCGAAAACGAATCTGAGGAAAAGCCGCACAAGACCCTTCGGCTCACAGAAATATACCCCAATAAAGACCAGCCTCGAACTGATTTTGACGATGAGGCGCTGTCAACCCTGGCTGAGTCTATAAAACAACATGGAGTTTTGCAGCCTTTGCTTGTCCGCCCTATGGAGCAAGGCGGCTACCAGATAGTGGCGGGTGAGAGGCGATGGCGCGCTGCACGCATGGCGGGCCTGGATGAGGTCCCCGTGTTCATCCGCAAGCTTACCGACCAGCAAGCAATGGAACTTGCGCTTGTTGAGAACCTCCAGCGTGAGAACCTGAATCCTGTTGAAGAGGCCCTGGGCTATAAAGAGCTTATGGAGACCTACGGCTACACTCAGGAGCAGGTTGCAAGGATTGTAGGCAAATCACGTCCGGCTGTTGCCAATTCACTGCGCATACTTGGGCTGGACGGAACTACACTGAAAATGGTGCGCGACGGTGAAATATCAATCGGTCACGCAAAAATTCTTGCCGGCATTGAAGACGACGCCAAGCGTGCCGAGCTTGCTCTTAAGGTCAAGCGCGATCTTCTTACCGTGCGGAATCTTGAAGAGCTTGTTAAAACTGAGCTTGCACCGAAAAAGCAAAAGCTTCCCCCGAAAAAGGACGTTTATTTTAAAGAAGTCGAGCTTTCTCTTGCGGAGACTACCGGCAGAAAAGTAACAGTAAACGGCAAAAACGGCAAGGGCAAGCTTGAAATTGAGTTTTATTCAAAGGAGGATCTTGCCGCGATAGCAAACCTTCTGGCAAAGCTCAACGGCTGAAACGTTCCACGTGGAACATCAATATAAATATACTATTTAAAGAGGAAGAGCAAAAATGATAGACATTAAATTTCTAAGAGAAAACCCCGATGTTGTCAAGCAGAACATCAAAAATAAATTTCAGGATGAAAAGCTTCCGCTTGTAGACGAGGTAATAAAGCTGGACAGCGACTATCGCGCGGCCATAACCGAAGCGGATAAACTCAGGGCCGACCGCAACCGTTTGTCCAAACAGATAGGCGGCCTGATGGCAAAGGGCGAAAAGGAAGAGGCGGAAAAGGTTAAAAAACAGGTAACAGACGCCGCGGATCGCCTTGCCGAGCTTGAAAAGCTAGAAGCAGAGCTTTCCGAAAAGGTCACCAGGATTATGATGGTTATTCCGAACATCATCGATAAAAGCGTTCCGATTGGCAGGGACGATTCCGAAAACGTTGAAATAGAGCGCTTTGGAGAGCCGGTTGTGCCCGATTTTGAGATTCCTTATCACACCGAAATAATGGAGCGCTTCAACGGCATAGACTTAGACAGCGCCCGCCGTGTTGCCGGCAACGGATTCTACTATCTTATGGGCGATATTGCCCGCCTGCATTCGGCAGTCATCGCATATGCAAGAGATTTTATGATAGATAGGGGCTTTACCTACTGCGTTCCGCCCTTCATGATTCGCTCTAACGTTGTGACGGGCGTTATGAGCTTTGCCGAGATGGACGCTATGATGTATAAAATCGAAGGGGAGGATCTCTATCTGATAGGCACCAGCGAGCACTCTATGATAGGCAAGTTTATAGACCAAATTGTCTCCGAAAGCGAGCTTCCCATCACTTTAACCAGCTATTCGCCCTGCTTCAGAAAGGAAAAAGGCGCCCACGGCCTGGAGGAAAGGGGAGTATACCGTATCCATCAGTTTGAAAAGCAGGAGATGATAGTTGTCTGCAAGCCGGAGGACTCGATGATGTGGTTCGATAAGCTCTGGAAGAACACAGTCGACCTGTTCCGTTCGCTTGATGTTCCGGTAAGAACCTTGGAATGCTGCTCGGGCGACTTAGCCGATTTAAAGGTAAAATCGCTGGATGTTGAAGCTTGGAGCCCCAGGCAAAAGAAATATTTCGAAGTCGGCTCCTGTTCGAATCTGGGAGATGCTCAGGCAAGGCGCCTGAAGATAAGAGTAAACGGCGAAAACGGCAAATATCTTGCACACACACTTAACAACACCGTCGTGGCGCCGCCGAGAATGCTGATTGCTTTCCTGGAGAACAATCTAAACGCCGATGGAAGCGTTAATATCCCGGTTGTTTTAAGACCATATATGGGCGGCAAGGAGAAGCTTATACCCAAAAAATAATAAAGAACAGCCATAAAAACGGCGCGGAAAGGAGCATTATATGAAGACATTAAAAGAAGCCTACAAGGATTACTTCACCGTGGGTGCAGCAGTAGCCGCGCACTGGCTCGACGATGCTGCGGAGTGCGTAAAGGCAAATTTCAGCACCGTTACAGCCGAAAACGAGATGAAGTACATCGGAATTCACCCTCATGACTATGACAAACCGGATTTCAGAAAAATCCGCGAGCTTGAAAAGCAGGGCAAAAAGCCGGAGCCGCCGGTTATCAAGGACAGAGAACAGTTTATCCATCCGGCAAAGTGCGTTAATTTTGCTCCGGCCGATAAAATCTATAATTTTGCCAAGGATAACGGCATACTCGTTCGCGGACATACACTTTCCTGGCACGGTTCTTACCCTTTGGGAATCTTCGACCAGCTCTCGCCCGAAGAGCTGATGACCAACACCCGCGAGCATTATGACCTTGTTGCCGAGCACTTCCCCGACTGCTACTGCTGGGACGTTGTAAACGAAGCTGTCAACGATAAAAAGGAAGGCGAAGCCCTCAGACAGACTGTTTATAAGGATAAATTCGGTGAGGATTATCTTTATACCCTTTATGCCATGGCAAGGGAACACTTCCCCAAGGCGGAGCTTTGCTGCAATGACTACAACGAGTACAACCCGGTAAAGCGCGAAAGGATACTGAATTTGGTAAACAATCTCAAGGATAGGGGATTGGTGGATGTTATCGGCTGCCAGTGCCATGTCAACGCCTTCCTAAAAGAAAAGGATTTCGATGAAATCAAGCGTTCATATGATTTGTACGCCGATACAGGACTGAAAATTCATGTAACCGAAATGGACGTTAACTGCGTTGACTGGGATCATCCCGGCGAAATCACCGCAGAGGCGGTGAAAAGAGTCCCCGAAGTATACGCCGGGCTGTTTGAAATTTTCAGGCAGTATAAGGGGGTCATCGAAAACGTCACCCTGTGGGGAGTGTCGAACAAGCACTCCTGGCTGAATCACTTCAAGCTTCGGGGAAAGGTTGTTGAAAACTGCCCGCTGCTGTTCGATAAGGATTATCAGCCGACTGAGGCTTTCTTCCGCGTGACAGAGTTTTAAACTTATATGTTTTGCGGGAGTATCGTCAGGCAGACTTTGAAGAAATAACATAGCTGTTTTATAAAAAACAGTTCACAGAGGATTACACCGAAGAACAGCTATGCGCATGGGCAACGGGAAGTGTTGATCCGAAGCGTTGGAATAGTTCATTAAAAGAGCATTTGTGCGTGGCTGAAGTCGAAGAAAATGCTGTTGTAGGCTTCGGAGACATTGATAAAATCGGATATCCCGATAGATTGTACGGTCATAAGGATTATCGGGGCAGGGAACAGTATCTGCGATATGTGATGCTCCGGAGCATAATATTTCAAAAGAAATCACTGCTCATGCATCAATTGCCGCAAAATCCCTTTTTGAAAATAGAGGGTATGCTGTTATGAAAGAACAGCAGTTTGAAAGACGAGGAGCCCGGCTGACTGAATTTGTTATGAAAAAGAATAAATGCTGCTGTCCATAAGGAAAGCGGCATTTTTCCTTAAGCAAAACAGTAATACTTTCTTGCACTGATGTATCACCGCATTAAATGCCTGACAACTTGCACTTGTCCACTTGACTATTCGATAAAATTAGTGTATATTAGATAAAATACATTTAATAAACCAAAAAATCAAAAAAGAATATGGAGGAAAAGTATGCTCGAGACGAATTTTGAAGCTAAGTTTGGCAAAGAAGGTTTAACCTACGACGATGTTCTGCTTGTTCCCGCCGAGTCGGACGTTACCCCCAATTTGGTTGAGCTTAAAACAACCCTCTGCAAGGGCATAACGCTCAATGTTCCCATTATGACATCCGCGATGGATACGGTTACCGAATCCGCCATGGCAATAGCTGTTGCCAGAGAGGGCGGAATAGGAATCATCCACAAGAATATGCCGATAGAAAAGCAGGCGGAAGAAATCGACAAGGTTAAACGCTCGCAGAACGGTGTTATCGTCAACCCGTTCTTCCTTTCACCTGACAATATCGTTGCCGACGCTGACGAGCTTATGGGCAAATATCGCATCTCCGGCGTTCCGATAGTAGAGGATGACGGCAAGCTCTGCGGCATAATCACCAACCGCGATATGCGCTTTATAACCGACTTCTCAATGAGAATCGGCGATGTTATGACCAAGGAAAACCTTGTAACGGCGCCGGTGGGAACCTCTTTAGAAGAAGCTCAGGAGATTCTTAGGAAATATAAAATAGAAAAGCTTCCGCTGGTTGATAACAGCGGCCATCTTAAAGGGCTTATAACCATAAAGGATATCGAAAAAGCGGTTAAATACCCCAATTCAGCAACCGATTCACAGGGCAGACTTATCTGCGGCGCGGCAATAGGCGTTACTGACGACGTTTTGGACAGAGCGGGTGCTCTGGTGGCCGCCGGGGTCGACTGCCTGGTGCTCGATTCCGCTCATGGCCATTCGCGCAATATACTTAACTGCCTCGAAAAGGTTAAGAGCGCATTCCCGAATGTCCCGGTAATCGCAGGAAACGTTGCCACCGCTGAGGGAACAGAGGCCCTTATAAAGTCGGGCGCAGACTGCGTTAAGGTCGGCATAGGCCCGGGCTCTATCTGCACAACCCGAGTTGTTGCGGGCGTGGGCGTTCCGCAGATAACGGCCGTTTATGATGCAGCCTGCATGGCCGACAAATACGGTATTCCGGTAATTGCCGACGGCGGCATTAAGTACTCAGGCGATATAGTTAAGGCGCTGGCGGCGGGCGCGAATGTGGTAATGCTTGGCTCACTTCTGGCAGGATGCGACGAAGCCCCCGGAGAAATCGAAATTTACCAGGGGCGTTCGTTCAAGGTCTATAGAGGAATGGGAAGCTTGGGCGCGATGGCCTGCGGCTCGAAGGACAGATACTTCCAGACCGGCTCGAAAAAGCTCGTCCCCGAGGGAGTTGAGGGCAGAGTTCCCTATAAGGGCTTGCTTTCGGACACTATCTTCCAGCTTTGCGGCGGCATAAGAAGCGGTATGGGTTACTGTGGCTGTCACACCGTTGAAGAGCTTCACTCAAAGACGAAGTTTGTAAGAATCACAGGCGCAGGTTTAAAGGAGTCTCACCCTCATGATATCTATATCACCAAGGAAGCTCCCAACTATTCGGTTCAGATTTGATTTATGCGAAAAGAAACGGAATCCGTTGCGGGTTCCGTTTCATTTATCGATGAACGGTAGTTCATCAAAAATTAAAAGTAGAGCCGGCCTTTCGATAAAGGCCGGCAGGGAGCAAAATCCCCTGCGCAAGCGAAGCGCTGGAGGGGGGAGAAGCATTAATTTCGGTCTTAACGCCCGAAATAAATGCAAACAGTCCGGCGGACTGCTTTTTCGTGGGAGGACCCTCGCCGGGGCCTCCTATGCGCGCTTCCGCCCACAACCGCCTATGAACAGAAGCACTGTTTCGGCTTTTTTTGACGGGAACAGCCTTGCTGCCGTTATGGATTTAATCTTCGGCTTCCCAAACGAATCCATCGCATTTATCTGGCTTTTCATGACGGATAAATCAAGGCAGGGCAGGGGAGAAGGCACAAAAATCATCCGCAATTGCCCTGAATTTATCTCCCGGAGGGGGTTATAGCTCGGTCGACTTTTTTGCCGGAGGAAGCTCTCAGAGCGAAGCATTCTGGCGGAAAAACGGCTTTGCGCCCACCGAAATCGAATCGGACGAGGGCAATTATACCGCTGTTATTATGGAGAGAAAGCTATGACTGAATACCACGGCTATAAAATAGAATTTTTTGATGAGATAGATTCCACCAACACATATCTTGTAGAGCGGGCAAAAGCCGGTGCGTCCGCAAAAACCGTCGCCATAGCCAACCGTCAGACGGCTGGCAGGGGAAGGCGAGGCAAAAGCTTTTTCAGCCCTGAAAACACCGGCTTGTATATGTCGATAATTTGGAAAGGGGACTGCGACGTTAAAACCGCTATGCTGATAACCCCGGCGGCCGCTTGTGCGGTTGCGGAAGGATTGGAGCTTGTTTCCGGCAGGGAGATGGGCATAAAGTGGGTGAACGATATCTATTACGGCGGCAAAAAGTTATGCGGAATCCTAACCGAAACCCGATTTGATTTCGAGAAAGATAAGCTCGACTACGCCGTAATCGGCATAGGCATAAACCTCTTCGAGCCGAAGTACGGATTCCCCGAAGAGCTTGAAAAGGTCGCAACGGCGGTGTTCAGCGAATACTCAGAGGATAAAAGAACGGCTGTTATACAGGCAGTACTTGATAATCTCGATAAATATCTCCCTCAAATAGCCACCGGGGAGTTTTTGGGGGAATACCGCCGCCGCTCGGTGTTGATTGGCAAGTCTGTCAACGTCGTTAAGGGAGAGAGAAGCTACCCCGCAAAGGTGATAGATATTGATGACAGCGCCAAGCTTGTGGTTAAGGACTGTGAGGGCATTCACGCCATTGATTCCGGAGAGGTAAGTATAAGATTGGCAGAGTAATCCAGAAATGGATTGGCAGCAACATTGACAAATCAATCGCGCTCATGTATAATTGAATCGCTTAATGTTCCACGAGAAACAATTTGCGATTAACTGATTGAAAGGCGGATAATATGAACAACTCTCAGAAGATAAAATCACATAGAAGTATAAAGAATATGGTGCTGGCGGCAATGTTTTTAGCTATCGGACTTTTGCTTCCGTTTCTGACCGGGCAGCTGAAAACCCTTGGCAGTATGCTTCTGCCGATGCACATTCCGGTAATGCTCTGCGGGCTGATATGCGGCTGGCAGTACGGCGCGGTGATCGGCGCGATACTCCCGCTTCTCAGAAATCTTCTTTTCGGTATGCCGCCTATGCCGGGTGCGATATCCATGGCGTTTGAGCTCTGCACCTACGGCCTTGTTATCGGGCTGATGTATGGCCTTTCAAAGTGGAAATGCATAATATCACTTTACCGCAGCCTGATAGTTGCAATGCTTGCAGGGCGCGCCGTCTGGGGAATCGCGCAGTATATAATTTTGGGAATAAAGGGCGGCTCGTTCGGGCTTGAAGCCTTTATGGCGGGTGCGTTCTTAAACGCCATCCCGGGAATTATTTTGCAGCTGATATTCATCCCCGTTCTGATGGTCGCGCTGGACAGAACCGGCATGGTAAGGTTCACGAAGTCGAAGGCAAAAAGTCCTGCTAAGGCGGAGTGACGGCAGGGCGTCAGGAGCTTATTATGAACAAGATAAAAATCGATGAAAAGAAGATAGTCACGACTTTGCTCGATATCGCCGAGCAGATAGTTTCATTCTGCGCGTTATTCCTTGCCATAGGCGCGATAAGAGACAAGGCCGGAAGAAAGCCCAAGCTGACAGCTATGGGAGCGTGCAGCAGTTAGCATCGCTTATCGGGATTGTTAGCGGGTTGTATAAATGTCATGGTGAGGAATAAGTATAAATAGCATAAAAACCGCCGCCCAAGAAGTCATTTTCCCGGGCGGCGGTTGGTTTATGTCTTGCTTGATTACATTATAGTACCATCAACAGCGTTCCCGCGCCGATAAGCGCGCATCCAATCAAAGATTTCGCGGTGAAATCCTCATGAAGAAAAACAAAAGCAAGTATCAGGGTTATAACAACGCTCAGCTTGTCAATCGGCACGACCTTTGAGGCTTCGCCAATCTGCAAGGCCTTATAGTAGCACAGCCACGAAGCGCCGGTCGCGAGCCCCGAAAGGATAAGGAATATCCAGCTTTTCCTGCTTATGTCCGATATCCCGCCCTGAGTGTTGGTTATAAACACCATTCCCCAGGACATTATAACTACAACTACCGTCCGTATAGCGGTTGCAAGATTTGAGTTTACGCCCTCTATTCCCACCTTTGCAAGAATAGAAGTGAGAGATGCGAAAACTGCCGACAAAAGAGCCATTATGAACCACATATATTATTCACTCCTCGTAAAAACCCGCCTTCGCCTGAAGGCAAAAGCGGGTTTGCGTTTTAACTATTAAAATTCGATTTTTGAAGCGATGTATCCCTCAAGCTCGTCAATGGGCAGCCTTACCTGCTCCATAGTGTCCCTGTCGCGGACGGTAACGCAGTTATCCTCAAGCGAATCGAAGTCGAAGGTTACGCACCATGGGGTGCCGATTTCATCCTCACGGCGGTAGCGCTTGCCGATTGAGCCGGTTTCGTCAAAGTCGGTCATGAACTTCTTGGAGAGCTTCTCATATACCTTCATAGCGTCGTCCGAAAGCTTTTTGGAAAGCGGCAGAACCGCGCACTTGTAAGGAGCGATTGCGGGGTTGAGATGCAAAACTGTTCTTACATCGTTCTTCTCCGCGTCAATGACCTCTTCATCGTAAGCCTCGCACAGAAGAGCAAGAACGGTTCTGTCCAATCCGTAGGTGGACTCGATAATAAAGGGAATAAATCGCTCGTTTGTTTCGGGGTCTAAATATTCCATCTTGGTGCCGCTGTATTCCTGATGGCGGGTGAGATCGAAGTCGGTACGGTTGTGGGTGCCGTTTACCTCTCCCCAGCCGAACGGGAACAGGAATTCGATATCGCAGGCGGCCTTTGCATAGTGGGCAAGCTTTTCATGGTCGTGGAACCGCAAATGCTCGGACGGGATTCCCAGGTCCTCATAGAACTTGTGGCCGTATGCCTTGAAGTACTCATAAAGCTCGGTGTCGGTGCCTTCCTTGCAGAATGTCTGGAACTCCATCTGCTCAAACTCAATTGTGCGGAAGGTGAAGTTGCCGGGGGTGATCTCGTTTCTGAAGGCCTTGCCTATCTGACCGATGGAGAAAGGCAGCTTTGCGCGCATAGTGCGCTGAACGTTTAAGAAGTTGACGTATTCGCCCTGGGCGTTTTCGGGCCTTAGATATATTATGCTCTTAGCGTTTTCGGTGACTCCGCGGTATGTCTGGAACATGAGGTTGAATTCGCGAATTTCGGTGAAGTTGTGCTTTCCGCAGTGGGGGCAGGGGATATGATGCTCCTTGATGTATTCAAACATTTCCTGCTTTGTCATACCGTCGGCATGGGCGTTGGGGTCGAAATCGTCAATAAGATTGTCGGCACGGTGACGCATTTTGCACTCCTTGCAGTCCAAAAGCGGGTCGGAGAAGCTTGCAACGTGGCCGGAAGCCTCCCACACGCGGGGATGCATTAAGATATCGGCGTCAACCTCGTAACTATTCTTTCTTTCCTGGATGAAGCGCTTGCGCCAAGCGTCTTTAACGTTGTTTTTCATTCTTGCACCAAGCGGGCCATAGTCCCATGTGTTGGCAAGACCACCGTAAATGTCACTTCCGGGGAAGATAAATCCTCTGCCCTTGCATAGAGCGACGATTTTATCCATGGTCTTTAATGAGTTATCCATACTTATTATTTCCTTTCATTCGAAGTCAGATTTGCGGCTGACCGCAAGCCCGCACTTCTCATATTATATTAACAGCGTCAAGATGTATTTTAATCCATATTGGCGAAGTTGTCAAGGTGTATGAGGAAAATTATTGTTAATAGCAGGGCAGAATGAATATGGAATTCACCTTTTTCGAATTATCGAAAAAGATGTGTCAAAATAACCAAATTCATTGCTTTAATGTGATAATAATTTTTGTTTTTGTACTGTTGACACTTGTTTGCGTATGAAGTATAATAGATGACAATAGCAACACGACAGCGGTTGTAGTATATTAATATAGTGTAATAATCACAATGGAGGTCATTAAAATGAGAGTTTACAACTTCAGCGCGGGTCCGGCAATGCTCCCGGAGGAAGTATTGAAAAGAGCGGCGGATGAAATGCTGGAATACGGCGAATCCGGTCAGTCGGTTATGGAGATGTCCCACCGTTCAAAGGAGTATCAGGCTATTATCGACAGCGTTGAGGCAAAGCTCCGCGAGGTAATGGCTATCCCCGATAACTATAAGGTTCTGTTTTTGCAGGGAGGTGCTTCCAGCCAGTTTGCAATGATTCCCCTGAACCTTATGAACAAGAACAACAAGGCAGATTTCGTAATCACCGGCCAGTGGGCGAATAAGGCTTATCAGGAAGCTTCAAGATACGGCAAGTGCAGTATAGTAGCATCCTCCAAGGATAAGACGTTTTCTTATATCCCCGAGCTGGACGAATCCAAGTTCGACCCCGAGGCCGACTATTTCCACATCTGCTACAACAACACCATCTACGGCACTCGCTTCAACGAACTTCCCGATACCAAGGGCGTCCCGATAATCGCAGATATGTCCAGCTGCATCCTTTCCGAGCCGGTGGACGTTTCCAAGTTCGGAATGATCTATGCCGGCGCTCAGAAGAATATGGGTCCTGCGGGTCTTACCGTTGTCATCATCCGTGAGGATCTGGTCGGCAACGCCATGGATATCACCCCCACCATGTTCAACTATAAGACGCATGTGGACAACGGTTCGATGTACAACACCCCGCCGACATATGGAATCTACATCCTGGGTCTTGTTCTTGACTGGATAAAGGATAAGGGCGGACTTGAGGCTATGGCAGAGCTCAATAAGAAAAAGGCGGAGCTTTTGTATAACTGCCTGGATAATTCAAAGCTCTTCAAGCCCACCGTTCAGGGCAAGGATCGTTCACTTATGAACGTTCCCTTCGTAACCGGAAACGACGAGCTGGATGCCAAGTTTGTTTCCGAGGCCAAGAAGGCAGGATTCATCAACATCAAGGGCCACCGCACAGTTGGCGGCATGAGGGCATCCATCTACAACGCAATGCCCTATGAGGGCGTCGAGAAGCTCTGCGAGTTCATAAGAAAGTTTGAGGCTGAAAATGTATAATATTTTAACTCTTAATAAAATTGCCGCAGTCGGCACCGACAATTTCAACAAAGCTTACTATAACGTTGCCGATAACATCGGTAATCCCGACGCTATAATGGTTCGCTCGGCAAATATGCTCGACTACGAATTTAACCCTGAGCTTTTGGCCATAGCCAGAGCGGGCGCAGGCGTCAACAATATCCCGATAGACCGCTGCTCCGAGGCGGGTATCTGCGTGTTCAACACCCCGGGCGCAAACGCAAACGCCGTTAAGGAGCTTGTTATAGCCGGTATGCTTCTGGCTTCAAGAAAGGTAGCCAACGCTATCGACTGGGCTAAGACCCTTAAGGGTCGGGGCGCAGAGGTCGGAAAGCTCGTAGAAAAAGGAAAGAGCCAGTTCGTAGGCCCCGAAATCATGGGCAAGACCCTTGGTATTGTCGGCCTGGGAGCTATCGGAGTAAAGGTAGCAAACACCGCCCTTTCGCTTGGCATGAAGGTTGTGGGGTATGACCCCTTCCTTTCGGTAAACGCCGCTTTGGGCTTAAAGCCGGGCGTAAAGGTTGTTAAAACCCTGCCCGAGGTTTATTCCGAGGCCGATTATTTAACCCTCCACCTTCCCTGCAACGCAGAGACCAAGAACACCGTATGCGCGGATTCCCTGGCCAAGATGAAGGACGGCGTAAGAATCCTTAACTTCGCAAGGGGAGAGCTTGTAAACTCTGCCGATATAGTAGCCGCGCTCGCATCCGGCAAGGCTGCGGCATATGTAACCGATTTCCCGTCTGATGAGGTTATAGGTGTAGACGGCGTTACCGCTATTCCTCACCTTGGAGCTTCCACACCCGAATCGGAGGATAACTGCGCTTACATGGCAGCTATAGAGCTTATTGACTACATCGAAACCGGCAAGGTTCGCAACTCGGTAAATCTTCCCGACTGCGAGCTTGCGAAGACTGCCGACCATTTGGTATGCGTTATTCACAAGAATGTACCCTCCATGTTCTCTCAGATAACCGCGATAATCTCCGGTACCGGTGCAAACATCGAAAGCGTTGCCTCCAAGTCCAAGAAGGAATGGGCATACACCATGCTCGACGTCACCGGCGACGTCGAGGCCGCCTGCAAGGATATCGAAGCTATAGATGGCGTTGTAAAGGTAAGAGTGCTTTAATTTGCTTCATGATAAATAGATAAATTAACGGCTCTGCTGACTTATTTAGTCGGCAGAGCCGCTAGCTTTTGAATTAATTTGATGTGCGGAAAATCCACATCGCGAAGCGCAACGGGTCAAGGGCGATAGTCCTTGCAGGGTCAAGGGATAGAGCCCCTTGTCGCTCCCCGCAGGGAGCGAAATCTCCTTTCCGAAAAAAGCGCAGGAGGACCCTCGCCGGGGGTTCTCCTATGGACGTGCGATGAGAACGTCCATGACTGCACTATGTAACATCCCGCATCACACTGAAAAAATCAATAAGTAATCGTTTCTCCCGGTTTAACGCTGATAACCTCATCCGACCGATACCAATCTCCCTTTGCCAGCCAGATTTCCTTAGCGGTAGGATTATAAACCATCCTTGTCTCCGGGCTTACCGAATATTCCAGCGCCAGATAAGCCTTGTGATACTCGCATATCTCAATATTAGTCGCAAACCAGAGCTGCTCTCTGTGTCCATTCATAAACTTAAGGAAGCTTTCGATTACTTCCCAGTTGTTGTCGTTGCGGAACTCGGCAGTGTGTCCCCAAAGATAAAACATACGCGGGTCGTCGGTGTCCGTATCCACAAACTTCTGAGCCAGCTCCATCAGCCTGGGATTTTTGTGATGTGCCGTCGCAAACAGGCGCAGCCAATCCTCCGGCATGCCGAAATCCTCACGGCAGCAAACGGTTCTGCAATACTTGATACCGTTTTTGCGAAGCGCCTCAACTGCGGCATCGCTATAAGAGCCATAGGGATAAGCCGCTCCGCGAACAATGATTCCAAACTGCTCTTCGAGATTGGCACGGTCGGCGGAAATCTCATAATTCAGCTCGGCTTCGGTAAGGCGGGTAAAATCGCGGTGCACAAGCCCATGAACCGCTATCTCCACACCGTGAGCCTTGTATTCCTTGAAAGCCTCCGTCTTTGTCATTCTGGGCCAGCCGCCGTCCGGCTGTGTGCCCTCCTTGCGGTAGAGCCCGGAGCTAACGTTGAATGTGCCCTTAGCGCCATACTTGTCCATAAGCTCCATCAGACGGATATCGTCAAATAAGCCGTCGTCATAGCTTAGAGTAACAGCCTTTTTAAGACCGCCCGGAAAACGCATTTTCAGCATAATATTATCCTCCCGAATTTTATTGACAATCATAATTTTATCGGATATTATAAGTATACAATAAAATTAAGTTTTTTTCAACAGCAATTTCAGACTTTGTTGATGTTTTAGAGGTACGTTATGCAGGATTTGATAAATATATTCGATACTCACTCCCACTATGACGACACGCGCTTCGACGGCGTTCGTGATGAGCTTGTCAACTCGCTTTTCTCAAGGGGGATAAGCGGGATAATCCACGCCGCTGTGGACTTCAAGTCCTGCGAATACGGCCTTGCCGCCGCACAGAGCTATGAAAGATACTACACCGCCGTGGGAATCCATCCCGAAAATCTTTACGACGCTAAGGAAGATTATATTGAGCGGCTGAAAAGGATGGCGTTATCATCGGAAAAGGTGGTTGCAATAGGGGAAATAGGTCTTGACTATCACTACGAAGACGGCTATGATCGTGCGGCGCAGATTGACGCCTTCCGCGCGCAGATACTTCTTGCAAACAGGCTTAATCTGCCGGTAATAGTCCACTGCCGGGACGCTGTCGGCGACTGCATGGAAATCCTGCGCGAGCTTAAGCCCAAAGGGGTAATGCACTGCTTTTCCGGCTCGGAGGAAACCGCCCGCGAGGTAATCTCGCTCGGAATGTATATAAGCTTTACCGGCGCGCTGACCTTTAAGAATTCCAAAAAGGCGCAAAGGGTAGCGACTTCGCTTCCTGCAGACCGACTTCTTTTGGAGACGGACTGCCCCTACATGGCGCCCGAGCCTTTCAGGGGTAAAACCTGCGATTCCTCCATGATTCGCTTTACAGCTCAAAAGGCGGCGGAGCTTAAAGGCATGGAGTATGCCGAGCTTCTTGTGCGGACGACAGAGAATGCGCAAAAGCTGTTCGGAATATAAAAAACACGGTCTGAGAGCTTGATTTCTCAGACCGTTTTACAGCTTACTTATCTGTCAAATAGTGATTATTACTTAGCACCGTGCGGCTTCTTCCGAATTATATCAATAGTATGGTTCGAGGCTCCCACCAAGTCCTGCCTTTCGCAGGTGGCAAGATGGTAATCAACCCACTTTGCAAAGGCTTCCTTGTCCATACTGTCGACTAATTCCTCCACATAACACGTAGCGCCGTCCGCCGCAACGAGCTTGATTCTGTCTACGGGAACAGCCGCATCAAGCTCCGCAATTTCCTCGGTGCGAATAAGCTCAAATATCTCGGAAGGCTCGCTGATGAAGTGCCAATCATCGGTCACCATGCCGTTATCCAGCGTCTTTTTAAGATTATCACGCATAAAGACATACTGAATAATCGAAGGCTCGTTCATGCAGTAGGCGACAAGGATATATCCGCCAGGCTTGGTAACCCGAACTGCCTCGGAAAGGGCAAGGATTTTATCCTCCTTAGTATACAGATGATACATCGGCCCTAAAAGCAGAGTCAAATCAAAGGAATCATCCCCCAAAAAGGACAAATCCATCGCGTTGCCCTGAATGACGGTGATATCCTCGGAGCCGTCCAGCTTGTGTTTGAGCACCTCAATGTTGTGCTCTATCAGCTCAACAGCCGTAACTGCAAAGCCTTCCTTAGCAAGAGCTGCACTGTATCGCCCCGTTCCCGCGCCGATTTCAAGGATGCGAGCCTCATTATTGTCCCCCAGACAATCGTGTATGTATTTTTGAGTAGTTATGTATTCCACTTGACCGTGCCGGGATAATAGCCTGCCATCCTCGTCATAACTGTTGTAGTAGCTGTCTAAAAAGTCCATGGGATGTCTCCTTTAATATGATGAGCGGATATCGAACAAGCTTATATAAGTATGGCCGGCGGACTGGCGTCTACGGGCTTGCCTTTTGCCGTCATTGCCTTTTTATATTTCAAATCAATATCTTTGTCGCACTCAATACGGATTGCTCTGCCCTTGAATCTTTCAACGCCGAGCGGAAACTGTCGCAGTCGATTGCGGCCACAAAGCTATAAACAAGCTTTTCGCCGATATAGAACATCACCCTTTTGTTCCGGGCGTGGCGGTTTGCCGGTATGATGATGAATTTGTGCCGCAGAAGAATTTTATATAAATCTTATCTTTTCTTAAAACTTGGGAAGCTCGTCGAGAGTTATAACAAGCTCGCTGTTGAAAACATCCTTGAGATTTTGCTTATCATTCTGGGTGAGAATGTCGGTATGCCATATCATAAACCACGACCACACGGCGCCGTCATCCTTAAACTGTTCGGCAGAGGGGATGTTTCCGCACTCGTGAAAGGCCATCGGCTTGTCGGCTATTTTTGAAAGCTTATCCCACACCTTTTGATTCGTGGTGCCGTCGTAGGAATCGGAGCCGATAACATCGCAGTAATCGTCGCCGGGGTACCATCCGTCCATAATTGTGTCTGTGTAGCCGAGAACCCAGATGAGGTTGTTAAGCCCATAATCCTGGGTAAAGGTGTCGTACATAAGCTGCCATAGCTTTATAAAGTTCTCCGAGCCGCCTTTTCCCCACCAGAACCAGCTTCCGTATTCGTTGCCGTTAAATTCGTGAAATGGGCGCCAGAAGACGGTAACTCCGTCATCCCGGAGCTTTTGCAGGGCGGATGCGGCTTTGTCCCAGCTCTTCATAAGCCGGTCGTGCTCATCTGTGCCCTCGGTGAGAAGAAGGTCGAAATCGGGGTTGTCGTTGAGCGATTCCTGATATCCGCTGCTTTCAACGCCGGTGTGCCAGCATATGGTTACCAGCCCGCCTTTTTTGCTCCAATCCTCTGCACGTTCAACAACGCCGTCAAAGTCGTTATTCATAAAGTCGAAGCCGCGCATTGCGGGAAGCTTTCCGGTAACGTCCTCTATGTAATCCATTTCATAGTCGGGCGAACCCATCCATGTGGATTCCTGCTGACAGGAGATCATGCTTTCGCCGAAGCTTTCGCAGATGTAATCGTAGATTTTCTGTGTTTTGGCGCTTGAATCTGGGTTTGAAAGCTTGTACTCGCCAACGTAGCTGTCCTTTGCTGCGCAGGCCGGAAGCACAGATATCACAACCGCAAACGCACATAAAAGAGATATTGCCCTTAATCCTTTCATTTCAGCCCTCCTGAATTTCCTTGTTTTCCATAAATCTGATTACTTCTTCCTTTGACGGCATAACTGCAAGAGCACCCTTTTTTTGCGGTGACTATTGCCGATGAACGCCGTTTTTCTGCCGAGCTTTGAAAGCATGGCAAGGACGTTGCAGGGTGCGCCTCCGGGATTTTCCTCCGAAACGGGATTGCCCTGAGCGCTTAAACCGCTTTCGGTAAAGTCGATAAGCAACTCGCCAAAAGCGGTAACATCGATGCTTTTCATTGCAAAAAAGCTCCTTCACATCGGAATACTCTGCCGAGCACCATGTGCTTTTAGAAAAGTATAGCGCAAAAGCAAACTGCTGTCAAGCAGCTTTTGCTATTATAAAAGCCTGCGCGGAAAATATGAATTCTGCATTTTCCGCGCAGGCTGATTATCTATTCATTATATGATGCCGATTCCGTCTAGACAATACTAAAAAGCGGCTGCTTTTCAGCCGGATAGTATACTTATAAATTATCTTCGTCCGGAAATGTACAAGGCAGGTGCAAAATTCCATCGCCCGGAGCGGTTTTGTGCCTGCCTTTTGAAAGCATTTCAGACGAAGATTAGAATAATTCTTATTCCGCGTAAAGACGGCTGGCAGACATGCAAAGTGTGCAAATCAAAAAAACCACGCCCAAAGGGCATGGTTTTTATGGTGACCCGTACGAGAATCGAACTCATGTCTCCGCCGTGAAAGGGCGGTGTCTTAGCCGCTTGACCAACGGGCCGATGGTGGCTGTAACTGGATTTGAACCAGTGACACTTCGGGTATGAACCGAATGCTCTAGCCAACTGAGCTATACAGCCATTTCGTTACGAGACTTATTCATTATAGTTAAAAGCACGGAGTTTGTCAAGCCCTTTTTTAAAAATTTTTTAAAAATTCTGCATATTGCCCTTTTTACGCTTGACAACTGCTTTTTAACAGCATTATAATAAGATGTAATGTGGGATAATATATTTGTAACCGCTATGGCCGCTTGCGGCTTTCGGCGGATATGAAAGGATATATAGCTGTTATGAGCAATGGTAGTTCAGATAAAAACTGGAGCGATATCGGAAACGATATCCGCAGTGCCGTTTCGGATTCTTTGCGCACCGGCGATTTCTCTGATTTAGGAGCAGTGATAGGCGAAGCGGCTTCAGACGTTATAGGCGGTATAGCAAGTCTTTTCGGCGCGGAATATATTCCGCCCGAGAGCACATCAAATCAAAGCTCAGGCACAAGCACCGGTGCGAACGCTTCCACTAAAAAGCAGTCTGCAAATGCGACCGAGAGCTATACTGACAGATGGATAAGGGAAAATAACGAGCAGCGGGCGGCCGCCGCAAGGCAAAGCGAGCTTGCTCGCGATCAGCAAAAAAGAACGATCATCCCATTCAATCGCATAGGCAGCGTTTCCGGCACACTTATGCAAGTGTTCGGAGGAATAGGCATAGTTGTTTTTTCGGTGATGTTTTTGATGCTGCTGCTTGCCTTGACGGCAACAGATTTTGCCACGTTGGGCGGCGCCGGAACGGTCTGTCTTGTCGGCGCAGTTCTTTCTTTGCTGGCGGTAATATCCGGAAAAAACAAGAAAAAGCGGCTTGCAAGGGCTGAAAGATATGCAAGAATCTGCGGTAAAAACCGCTACTGCAATATCGATGAGCTTGCGATGCACGTAAACTCCACCGCCAAGGCGGTTTTAAAGGATGTTAAAAAGATTCTTCGCATAGGATATTATCCGCAGGGTCATCTTGACAGGAACGGCACCTGCTTAATGCTTGACGATAAGATATATAATGAATACCTTGCCATAGAAAAGGCGCGTTTGGCTGCTCTTCCCGATAAGACGGCAGATAAAAAGGCGCTGCCTGCCGCCGAGCCTGCGCCTGAAAGCACGCAGGAAAAATCCGAGCTTGACGAAATGATAACCCAAGGCATGGACTGCATTGCAAAGCTCCGCCAAATGAACGACAATATTCCCGGAGAGGAGATATCCTTAAAGCTTTTCCGTCTCGAAAATCTCCTGAGGGATATCTTTGACCGCTTAAAGGAGCACCCGGAGCAGCGCGGAAAGATGAAAAAGTTTATGGATTACTACCTGCCGGTAACCTTAAAGCTGGTTGGGGCGTATGAAGAATTTGATTCGCTGAGCGTTCAGGGAGAAGATATTGCCGAAGCCAAAGCCGAAATAGAAAAAACTCTTGACACTATTAATGACGCTTTCAGCGAACTTTTGGAGAGACTTTTCAGAGACAGTGCCTTCGACGCTACCACCGATGCTCAAGTGCTGCAAACTATGCTCGCAAAAGACGGTCTTACCGGTTCAAATCAGTTTGACAAAAAATAAATAATTCATAGGAGGAAGCGCAATGACAAATTTAGACGATATGCTGAATCAGACCCCAACCCTCACCCTTGAGGGGATAGAGCCTCAAAAGCAGGAGGACACAGAGGTTAAGAATGCCGTTATGGTTTCGGACGATGTCGCAAAAGACGTTGTTGAAAGTATGAGAGCGGACCTTACCCCCGAAGAGCAGAAGATGGTTGACGATTTTGCAACTCAGATCGATATAACCAACACTCAGCAGGTATTGCAGTATGGAGCCGGCTGTCAGAAAAAGATAGCGGACTTTTCCGAAACTGCGCTTGCCAACGTCCGCACCAAGGATATGGGCGAAATAGGCGATATGCTGGTTGATGTTGTCGGAGAGCTTAAGGAGTTCAACGACGATGACGATTCCAAGGGCTTTTTGGGCTTCTTCAAGAAAAATGCCAACAAGCTTTCAAGCTACAGGGCGAAATACGACAAGGCCGAGGTAAACGTCTCAAAGATAAGCACCGCATTGGAACAGCATCAGGTAACCCTATTGAAGGACATTGCAATGCTCGACAAGCTTTATGATATCAACCTTAACTACTTCAAGGAGCTTTCCATGTATATCCTCGCCGGAAAGCAGAAGCTTAAGATTGCTCAGGAGGAAGAGCTTCCCAAGTTCATAGAAAAGGCTGAAAAAAGCGGCCTGCCGGAGGATGCACAGTTTGCCCGCGATTTTTCGGAGATGTGCTCGCGGTTTGAAAAGAAGGTCCACGATTTGGAGCTTACCCGCATGGTATCGCTTCAGATGGCTCCGCAGATCCGCATGATTCAGAACAACAACGTTGTTATGAGTGACAAGATTCAGTCAACGCTTGTGAACACCATCCCTCTTTGGAAGAGTCAGATGGTTATAGCAATAGGCCTCAGCCATTCTTCCGAAGCTGCCGCCGCTCAGAGGGCTGTTAGCGACGTTACCAATGAAATGCTCAAAAAGAACGCCGAGGCTTTAAAGCTTGCCACGGTTGAAACTGTAAAGGAGAGCGAGCGCGGAATAGTTGATATAGAAGCGCTTAAGGCGACCAATCAGACCCTTATTTCCACTCTTGACGAGGTTATGAAGATTCAGAAGGACGGCAAGGAGAAGAGAGTTGCCGCCGAAGCCGAGCTTTCGCGCATTGAGAATGAGATGAAACAGAAGCTTTTGGAAATCAGCCAGCAGTGATGTATTGATTTTTATGCTTTTTTCTCGCTAAAAAGAATCTGTAAATACTAATCTTCGTCTGAAATGAAAGCAAAAAAAATCAGACTCAAAGCCGCTGTATAATGGGATTTTGCACCCGATTTTATGGCCGTTTCCGGACGAATATAAGTATAAAACTGCCGCAAAGTTCATTGTATGGCAGCTTTGCGGAAGTTCTGCAGCAATGCTTTTATACGGGATAAGTATTATAAACAGCTTTCGCCGCACATGTCGGGATTATATCCTGATTGGTGCGGCGATTTTTATCGGGATTAAGTTTGGCTATACTAATGCTAATACCAATTCTGAGTAAAAGCGTATACGGGTTGACTAAGTAACCCATATAAATCTCCGCTTGAAAAGCGGGTGAAAAACCGTCATACAGTAATTTTATGTTAACACCTATTCGGGATTTTCCGAAAAATAAAGGTCAAATCCGTTCTTATCAAAGAAGTTAAGCGCTCTGTCAAGCTTCAGGCCGTAAACATAATGCTTCACCTTTGCGTCGGAGGCGGTATATATCACTGCCGTGCAGGTTCCCGACATATGCTGGGGGATGCTCTGGCGAATTACTACCTTGGTTATCCTATCCTTCGGGGCTATAACAGTATGAAAGCTGTAAAGCTTGGCATAGCTCATTGTTAAATATCCGTCCGTCATGCCGATTCCGGTTATAAACAGCGAGAGGGTTTTAACCACCGCAAGCCATATTGCAGGTATCTCCGCTATGATTACCGCCGTAACCGCAACAGAATGCCATGATGGCAAAAACGTTTCAACCGCACAGAAAGCCGCCAGCGGCACCAGCGCCCACACTATCGGCCAGAAATAAAAGCCGCCGTAGCCGTGCGGGGAGGGACGAAGCTGTATTTTGGGATGGGGATAATCGGGGAAAACCTCGGAAATAGTGCCGTTTATCTCCTTGGCTGTGGTGATGGGCATTATCACCGAAAGCTCGGAGCGGCCGGTTGAGCCGTAGCCCGAGCAGTGGCAATGCAGGCTTGAGATATTGAACACCTTTGCGAGGAAATTCTGCTTTAAGTCGATATAATTAACCCTGTTTAGTGAGATGATATGACGGTTCTTGGCGACAAGACCGTTTTTGATATATATAGCATCGGGGCATTTAGTTAGAATATAGTCTCCAAAGTAAAAGATGTTAGTCACAAAGGATATAAGCCACCCTAAAACAATTATTACGGAGATGCCTGTCGCGACCGGCGGGACTATCTTTGCCGCGCGGTTTGCAAATTCACTCAGAGTATCAAGAATAAGCCGGGCTTCAACCTCTCGGCCGAACACCTGCGAGGTTTCAACTATCAATGCAAGCGAAACAATAACCCCGGAAAGGGTGGATGAGGCAATTATAGAGAAGATGAACAGTCTGAGCTTATTCGGCGAGATGGAATAGTTGAGGCTTTTAATCCGGGTATTTTTCATTGAGGCATAAAGCCTGTCGGCGTCAGAGCGTTTCATTACAAGAGTGATATCCGCCTTGTCAAAAATCCCGGCATTTGTGGCAATATATACCTTTGCCGCACCCACGATTTTGTAAAATAAGTTCTGTTTTATACTTAAAGTAGAAATTTCGCTGTAATAAACTGTATCCTCTGTGACGACTACGAGTCCCTTTCTGACGATTATTCGCTCCGAGTTGAACCGAAACGTCACGCTCATAAGCCTTATCCATGCAAATGCTATTATCGCCGCCAGAACTATAAGGTCGAGCCATGTGCCCCGAATCCACACCTTGAAGGCGTCAACGTCGAAAGAAAGCGAGTAAAGGCTTCTTATAAGAGGGATTATAAGAAGCCAGAAATAGTGGGTGGTGTAGGAAAACAGCTTTATAAAATGCTGCTGCCCGGTGTGTTCGCCTGACATCTGAATCCCTCCTTGCATAATTACTTGCAGTATAATATTTTAAAAATTTATCTCTCTGTTATCTTAGCGTGAAGCAGATTTGTTATATCGTCGCAGTCGGTAGTCCTTAAAAACGGCAGGACGATGGTTCCGCCAAGCCCGCGTATCAGAATAAAATTGAACCCCGAAAAGCCGCTTAAGGGCAGGGATATTCGAGTGACATACTGCACCGCCGACATCTTCATAAACTCGCGTTTGTAGAAGAATATTCCGGTGTGCAGAGAGATTTCCGCGCCGGAGATGTATATAACCGTTCTGCGGAAGTAGGAGGGGAGAATGATAAATCCGAAAAGCACCCCCAGCGTCCAGAATAAACAGATAAGAACTATCATAAGTATTCTAAAGGAGACAAGATATATTCTCACCCCGATTGTCAAAACGGCGCACACGGCAAGAATTGCAAGCTTTATAATGGTGAGCGCTGTGCTTTTGGGCAGATATTTCCTCATGACTTCTCCTTTCGTTTATTTGGGGATGGTGAATTGTGTTTATAAGGCTTATAGATTTTATGTCGAAGGCGGTGTGGAGTATTCCCACCGTTATGCTTATCGCCCTGACTGGGTTGTGGTTTACCATTAAAATGCGGTTTTTACAGGTAACCTCCTTTAAGGAAATGGTATGCGCACTGCGCAAAAACCTGTTTTCGGGAGGGAAGCGCCGTTCATTAGAATCCGTCTCAACCGCACTTGCCGCAACCGTCGGCACGGGGAGCGTATGCGGGGTTGCAACCGCTTTAACCCTTGGCGGACCCGGCGCAATATTCTGGCTGTGGATATCCGCATTTTTGGGAATGGCCGTTGCATATGCGGAGGGCGTTTTAAGTATAAAATATAAAGACGGCAAAAAAGGCGGAATAATGTATTCTATCCGCGACGGCTTAAAGGAACCCTTTGCCGCGGCGGTATATGCAGCGTTCACCCTGCTTGCGTCCTTTGGAATGGGAAGCATGGCTCAAACCAACGCCGGCGCCCAGGCAATCAGCACGGAATTTCCGGTTAAGCCGGTTACAACGGGAATAGTGTTTGCAATAGTCGCCGCACTCTGCGTATTTTCAAGGAAGGATTTCACCGGCAAGGCATGCTCGGTTTTTCTGCCGGTGCTGTCCTGTGCATATATATGCGTGACGCTTTTGGTAATAACCGTCAACTATAAAAATATACCGTCGGCTTTTGAAAGCGTCTTTTCATCGGCGTTCGGTTTAAGACCTTTGGCAGGGGGCACTGCGGGGTATGCCGTTAAGCAGACGATCTCCACCGGATTTAAGCGGGGAATCTTTTCAAACGAGGCCGGGCTTGGCACGACTGCTGCCATTCATGCGCAGTCGGAGGGGATATCTCCCCACGAGCAGGGGCTGATGAATATGTTCGAGGTTATAACCGATACGTTTATAATATGCACCTTAACGGCACTTTGTATTCTTACTTCGGGGGCGGAATGCTCCGGCTCAGACGGTGCGGAGCTTGTCACAACCGCCTGTGAAACTGCATTCGGAGGCATTTCGGGCAAAATCGTTGCCGTAAGCATATTCGGCTTTTCGCTGGCCACTGTTATGGGATGGTCTAAAATAGGCTTGGGCGCGGCGGATTATCTCGGCGGCAAGGTAAGGACAACTATATATAAATTTGCGTACGTCGCTGCGGCGTTCGCGGGGAGCGTTGTAAGCTTGGATATTGCCTGGAAGATAAGCGATATCTTCAACGGCATGATGATTTTTCCATGCACCGTCTCCCTGATACTTCTGCGGAAGGAGATAGTAACGGCAAAGAAGGAGGGTCACAGCCGCCCGGTTGAACCGAAGCCGTTTTCACCGCGCTCGGAATCGGGAAGCTCGTCCGATTCACAGACGTCCGGGAAGATTATCGGGGCAACAACAATCTGTGCAAACCGCTCGCCCGGCTCGAAGGTATAAGGATTGGAGCCGTGGTTGATGATGGGAACAAGGATCTCCCCGCGGTAGTCGGAATCGATAACTCCGACAGAGTTAGAAAGGGTAAGCCCGAATTTTCTTCCTAAGGATGAACGTATGAATACCAAAAGCACAACGTCTTTGCACTCGGGGCAGCAGGCGATGCCGCAGGGGATGGTTGCTATTTCGCCCGGGCTGATGACGATTGGAGCGTCCGAGCAGACGCATAAATCCAGGCCCGCGCTTGTTGCCGTCGCCGATTTGGGAATGACGGCGTTATCGCGGAGCTTTTTAAAGGTTAGCTTCATGTTAATCATGCCTTTCGTTAAATATGCTATGTGTGTCAAGAGCAAAAACTAAAAGCTTTAAAGCCGGCCTTTCTCGAAAGGCTGGCAGGGTCTAGGGGACGGCGCCAGAGCTGCTCCCGCAGGGAGCGAAATCCCCGGAGTGAGCAAAACGCGACACAGATGGAGTAAAAACAGTCCGGCGGACCACTTTTACGTGGAAGAACCCTCGTCGGGAGCTCTTCTATTGACGAGTATGCACGTCAATGACTGCACACACTTTCCTATAAATATAACACTTCAAATATTGGCTTGATATCACTCAATTCCGCGATAATAAAGTCCACGTGTAAAATCGCCCTCCGGCTTGGCGCCGCTCCGATAGTCTTCAAGAACGCTTTTTACCTGCTGCGGTGATTCACGCGTGAAGTATAAAATACCGTAATCAAGATTAAAGTCCATAAGCTTATCCGAAAGCCGGAGCGTTTTTGAATTGAGAAGCTCGTAATATCCAAGCTCTTTGCGGCACAAAACCGGGAATTTTGCACCGGTGCGGTCAGTGACAGAATGTGTGCAGCTTTTGCATCCGACCTCAGCGTTTATCGGGCAGTTGACTGTCAGCATAAGCGGCAGTCTGCCATAAATCACGGCACCCGTCGGAACGGGAGCGGCAACAGCCTCCGCCTGAAACGCCTTAAGCTCAAATGAAAGGGTCATAGCTTCGAGGCCGGCCCCGGCGTATTCGTATGCCGAAACCGAGTTGGTTATGTTCAGTCCGAATCCGCCGATTGCTCTGAGCCCCAGCTCTTCGGCAATCACTATGTGCGCGGGATTTGTGACTTCGACGGTCTCAAATCCAAAAGCCTTAGCCGTGCTAAGCTCTGCTGTCACCTTGTCCTCGTCAAAGGTAAAGCGAGGCAGTGAAAGGACTGCTTTTTCTTTGGAAAGATCTGCCCGATAATATGCTTTGGCCTGAGAAAGCGGGATAATAACCCGCCCAACCTTGTCTATATCTATAAGTGAAAGCTGTGAAACCGATTGAACGCTAATCCACAGCTCGGGGTTTTTAAGGTTCAGCGTCTTTGGCCGAGCCAGAAGCATTTTTTCCGGCGAAAAGCTTTTTATTTTTGTAAGACCTTCCGTTCGCGCCTTATCTATGGCTTCAACAGCTCTGCGGCGGAGCAGGTTGAGCGAGGAAAGCGGAATCATCAGCCCGCCGTCAATGCTTATTTTAAGTTCATCGGGATAATAAAGGCTTCCACCCAGCTTCGAAAGCTGGGCTTTAACAACGTCCTCACCGGTTGGGCGGTTAATCGCCATTTCCGGAATATCTCCCTCTATAACAGCCGAATAATCGCCGCTTTTTGCGATTAGCTTGCAAGGCTCACCCTTGTGCATGCAAAATTCGAGGCTCATCGGGAACCTGGCCGGTTCCTTTCTGTATAACTCGCGGAGCGATGGAAGAACTTCGTTTGCGGAAACGACATCATCCCTGGTCCTTGAGCCGAACATCGCCTTGCCCAAGCTTCCCGCATAATATCCGTCGGTAAAGCCGCTTCTTGAAAATACCGCTTTCAGCGAATCAACGCTGTAATCCTCACCGTCGAGCGAGTGGCGCAATGCGTCCGTCGCTGCGGCGACGTATTCCGGGCGCTTCATTCTGCCCTCTATTTTTAATGAGGATACCCCGATATCGCTCATTTCACGGGCTTTGCAGATGATTGACATGTCCTTAAGCGAAAGAGCATATCTGTCCTGTGATTTTCCGCTGGCGGAGAAGGGAAGTCTGCACGCACCTGCGCATAAGCCTCTGTTTGCCGAACGCGAGCCTATCATCGCACTTAAATAGCACTGCCCCGAAACCGACATGCAAAGCGCGCCGTGAACAAAGGCTTCAACCTCTATATCCTCTCGGCATAGCCCGGCGATTATATCCCTTGAAAGCTCCCTCGAAACAACAGCCCGTTGGTATCCACGGCGCTTCGCCCATTTCATTCCGGCCCGCGTGTGAAGCGTAAGCTGGGTGGAAGCATGAACCGGCATATCCGGGCAGGCTGATTTTACTATATATAATACCGCTTCGTCCTGAACGATAAGACCGTCAATTCCGATTTCACATGCGAAGGCAATCACATCGGCAAGCTCATCAAGCTCGCTGTCCAAAACGCAGGTGTTTATCGCCTGGTACGCCAAAGCACCGTATCTGTGACAGAGCTTAACGGCCTCACGCAGCTCATCGCAATCAAAATTCTTGGCGTTGCGGCGGGCGGAAAACTTTTTCCCGCCGAAATATACAGCGTCAGCCCCGCACTTCAGGGCGGCTGTTAGGGCTTCAAACGATCCGCATGGGGCTAAAAGCTCGGCACGGTTACTTTTTTGCATTTGTCAAAAAAGGCTTTTCCTCACCCTTTGAATAGCCCGATTCCCTCTGAGCAAGCCTTGCTTCGAGCTCTGAAATCTTTTTCTGAAGAGCATTTATTTCCTTTTTGCATGACTCTGCCTTTTGGCGGGCTTTGTCCGCCGAGGTCATGTATTCTCCGAGCTGCAAACGGATATTGTCGGCGTTTTCGCTTGCTTTAGCGGCATCGTCCATGGAATCAAGTGCGGCTAAAATTGCAACGTCTATTCCGCTGAGCGTTTTGCTTGCGGAGAGCATCTCGTTCATTTTAGAATCGAGCCTGCCGGCAAGCTCCTGGGTGTATTCTGCGGAGTTTTCGGTTATAAGGGTGTATTCCCTTCCGATTATTCTTACTTTTACTCGGTTTTCCATCATATTTTTCCTCCCTTTTCAAACGGCTATTCCTGCTCTGCAAGCATAAAATACTCGGTTAATTCGTTTTTGAATTCACTGTCAACGGTGAAATATCCATTGTCGCCCCACACTCCCTTGGGCATTCTGTAGGTAGCCGGGGAGCTGGTTGTCTCCAAAAGGTACTCATAAGCCGGCTTTACATTTTTAAAGCCCTGCGAGGTTATATCCGTATCGGAATTGTTGTAGATTGTGTTGAATATGTTGGTAAGATTGTTTGAAAGCTCTTCGGCATTGATTAAAAAGCCGGAGTTGATTATCGATACTCCCAGCTCGCCGACTGCCTGAACCTTCGTTTTTTCACCGTCGGAGTACAGGGGATATGTCAGGATTCTTCTGATATCGTCTCCCCACAGCGTTCTTGTCGCCGCGCCGGCTGAAAAGCTTGTTAGCTCGCCGGTGTCCTCGTTTTTATAGTAAAGATCCTCCGGGAAGGTGTAGTTGCTGGTTCCGCCGGCGTATTCAACCAAAGCCTTAAAACCGTCGTTTGAGATCTTGATGTATTTGTCGCACTTTATTCCGAAGGCGTTTTCAACGGCAGCCTTAAGATAAGCCATTCCGCCGCTTTCAAACAGCTGAGCAACGGTTCCGCTTGTTCCGCCGACCTCCGACATGGTGTATTTGGATACCGGAACTAACCTAATGCTCCCTTCGTCCGGCAGCACCCTTATCAGCGCCATGCCGTTTATAGTTTCTCCCTGCGCGCCAACAAAAAGGATGGTTTCGCGGGCAAACGAATAGTCTTCCTCGGCTTGCTCCGTTTCATTCTGCTGGCTTTGCATCAGCTCTTGCTCCGCCTTTTCCTTTGCGGGCTGGGTAACAAAAACGTCAAGCAGGACGACCGCGCAGCCCCCGAATATCACCAGGCATATAAACATAGTGGCAACATAAACCACTAAAACGTTGATTTGTGATCTTCTTTTTTTCTGTGAATTAGACATGCCGTTCCTCCGGTGATTAAATGTGTTGCATTTTTATTGATATTGGTATATAATTATACAAGAATATTATATCTTAAGAACATTTCTCAGCGAATTAATGTTGATGATATCCATATTACGGCCTTTTCTTTCTGCATAGCGGATGGTGTTGCCGGTTCCGCTGTACATATTGCTTACCGCCCCGATGACAAGTGAGCTGTGATCCACCATATACATATTCCTTTCAAAATAGCAGCGGGGATGGTAGTCTTCCGAAATGTATATCATTTTATCCGCCGAGTCGGAAACTATGCTATAGTTCCACAGGTCGGTGCCTTTGAGCCGGCAGATTTCCTTGCGGTATGGCGAAACTCCTATAAGCTCCAGCCCCGGGTAGCTGCTTCTTAAGCTTATAACTGCAAGCGCACACCAAATATCCACCCCTTTTGCCATGCCGGAAATAAAGGTGGTGTAGCCCTGATCCACAGCGTCGTTTATTCTCTCATAAAGCATACTTTTAATTATACTGTTTCTTGTTGCGTCGGGCTGAGAAAACGGCAGGCCGGATGGGCGGTGCCCTGTGAAGCAGGCAGTTGTGGATATATTGCAAGTAAGCTCCTCTTCCTGCAGAACCATAATTTTAAACCATCCTTTTCGGGAAAAATCGACCATGTGTTTTCATATATAAAAATAATACCATAAAAGCCGCGCCATTTCAAGAGAAATTTGATTATAAATCGGATATTTTAAGGAAACGCGGTATCAATATTTCAAATATCAATTGGAGGCAGAGCATTGATTAATCAGAAAGAGCTTAAAAGAGCATGGGCGGAGATACATTTGGACCGCCTTAAAAGAAATGTTGAAAAGTGCCGCGGGCTTATACAGGCCCCCTGCGAAATGATGTGCGTTGTTAAAGCAAATTGCTACGGCCACGGAATACAAAGGGTAATTCCCTGCCTTCAGGACGAAGCGGGGATAGACTGGTTTGCCGTCTCCAACCTTATCGAGGCCATCCAGCTCCGAGAGCTGGGAGTTACCGGCGAAATACTGATTCTTGGCTATACTCCGCCCAAAAATGCGCCGGAGCTTGCCGAGTATGATATAATCCAGGCTGTAACCGAGTATGGCTATGCCTGCGAGCTTTCAAAATGCTGCCCGGTGGGGGAGAAAATAAGGGCGCATATAGCGGTGGACACCGGCATGACGAGGATCGGCATAAGGGCAAGGAGCGTTGCGGGAATATGCGATGAGATCCAGAAGATAGTTAAGCTTCCCAGTGTGGAGACGGAGGGGATATTTACCCACCTCAGCGTTGCTGACAGCGCCGCGCAGGATGATATAGAGTTTACTAAGGCACAGACAGAGCTTATCTGTGCGGTAAAAAAGGAACTTAACAGGCGGCTTGTTGTGGTTAGGCGTCTGCACTTCCTTAATTCCGCGGGCGCGGCGTATCACTTCGATTCGAGGAGCGACCTTGCACGCTTCGGAATAATGCTTTATGGCCTGCACCCCAACAGCTCGCTTAAGCTTCCGGTGGAGCTTGAACCGGTGATGGAGCTTAAGGCGGCAGTATCTCAGGTTAAAACCGTGGAGGCTGGCGTAAGCGTAAGCTATGGCAGAACATACGTTACTGATAGGGAGACTCGCATAGCAACCGTTACCATAGGCTATGCCGACGGTTATCCAAGGCTGCTTTCCGGCAAGGCAAACGTTATCATAAAGGGAAAGAAGGCCCCGGTGATAGGCAGAGTTTGCATGGATCAGCTTATGATAGACGTAAGCGGAATCCCCAATGTCGCCGAGGGAGACGTTGTTACCCTTTTCGGAACGGACGGCGAAGAGTGCATAACCGCCGACGAGCTTGCAGATATTTACGGCAGCATAGGCTACGAGATAGTCTGCGGAATAAGCCCGCGCGTGCCAAGAATATTTATTGAATAATGACCCCGCTCGGTCATCTTATGGCTTTCGGCACTTTTGCAGGGCTGTTATGCAATCTTTTTTCGCGTTTAAACAACTTTTTTGCGTTTGCCCCTTGATTTTTCCGAAAAGTGTGCTATACTGTTATTAATAACTCTTAATGAAAGGCTGGAATTTGGTTCCGGTCTTTTGTTTTTAAAACGAAAGGGATGGTTTTTTGGCTGAAAGTAAGGTGGCAGCGGCGGTAAGGGAACTTGCACAGCCGCTTTGCGACGAGCTGGGTCTTTTTCTGTGGGACGTCAGGTTTGAAAAAGAGGGCGCGACGTGGTATCTTCGCGTTATTATCGATAAGGACGGCGGAATAAATATTGACGATTGTGAGGCTCTGCATCGCCCACTGAACGATCTGCTTGACGAGATTGACCCAATTCCCCAGCAGTACGTTTTTGAGGTTAGCTCGCCCGGGCTTGCGAGGGAGCTTAAGCGCCCCGAGCATTTTATGGTCTGCATAGGCGACCAGGTAAGGGTGCGCTTTATCCGTCCAAGAAACGGCGAGAAGGAGATAATAAGAACACTTTCGGGGTATGATAAAGCTTCGGTGACGCTTACCGACGATAGCGGAGCGAGCGAGGATGTGCCGCTGTCTGAATGCGCGTTCATCAAGCTGTATGATGACGGCGATTTGTTTTAGATAATTTGATTTGAATATAAGAAAGGAATGGTTACGACACTATGAATAAGGTAAACAAGGAGTTTTTTGAGGCGCTCAGAGGCTTGGAGCTTACCAGCGGAATATCGCCCGATGAGCTTATAGAAAGGATAAAGCAGGGAATATTAAAGGCTGTTAAAAGGGACTACCCGGATACCGAAAACGTTCGCATAGATATAGAACCGGATAAGCAGGAATTCGGAATGTGCCTGTTAAAAACCGTAGTTGAGGGTGAGCCGGAGGATCCGGCAAACGAAATCACTCTTGAAGAGGCAAGAACATATGATGAAAGTCTGACTGTGGGCGATTCCTGCGAAATTCCGCTTTCCCCCGCAAAGTTCGGGAGAGTGGCGGCTTCGAGTGCAAAACAGTCGATTCGCTCCGACTTAAAGCAGTTTGAGCGCGACAGGCTTGTTGCGCAGTATAAGGATAAGGAGCACGAGCTTGTCTCCGCAACCGTGCAGAAGGTAGAGCCGGTAACCGGCAACGCAATAATTTTAATCGACAAGGACGAGATATACTTCCCCAAGGCTGAGCAGATCCCCGGTGAAGAGCTTAAAGCGGGAGATATTATAAAGGTATACGTTGTCGGAGTTTTAAATCCCGACAAAAAGCCCTCGGTAAAGGTTTCGAGAACCCACCGCGACTTTGTTAAAAGGCTGTTCGAGCTGGAGGTGCCAGAGATCTACGACGGTACGGTTGAAATCAAGGCGGTATCCCGCGAGGCAGGTTCAAGAAGCAAAATAGCAATAGTAAGCCATAACCCCGACGTTGACGCCATAGGCGCCTGCATAGGCCCCAAGCGTTCAAGAATCACCGCAATAGTTTCGGAGCTTGGCGGAGAAAAGATCGATCTTATCAGCTACAGTGAGGATGATGCCGAGTTTATTGCAAAGGCGCTTTCTCCTGCGGATGTGGTAAGCGTTACGCTGGCGGAGGACGGAACAAGGACTGCCTCGGTTATAGTTCCGGCAAATCAGCTCTCACTGGCCATAGGCAACAAGGGTCAGAACGCAAAGCTTGCTGCCCGGCTTACCGGCTATAAGATTGACATATCGGCGAACGAAAATGCTTAACAAAAAGAAAATTCCGGTGCGAACCTGCCTGGGCTGCGGTGAGCCCAAGGAAAAAAGGGCACTGATAAGAATAGTGCGCACGCCGGATGGGGAGATTCTTATAGACCCTACTGGCAAAAAGTCCGGCAGGGGCGCTTATATCTGCCCCAGCGTTGACTGCCTTAACAAGGCAAGAAAGGCGCGCAGGCTGGAAAGGGCCTTTGAAGCCGCCGTTCCGGATGAAATATACAAAAGGCTTGAGGACGGGCTGAAAGGCGGTGGCGAAAATGTCTGATATTTCGGGGCTTATATCCATCTGCTGCCGCGCCGGAAAGCTTATTATGGGAATGGACGAGGTTAAATCGGCCTGCCGGGCGGGGAAAGCCTGTGGTGTCATAACCGCCTGCGATCTTTCGCCGAAGTCGTTTAAGGAAATAGCCTTTACCTGCGCCGAGGAAACGGTGCCATTGTATAAGACGACTATGACTATGGATGACATAGGGGCGGCACTGGGAAAGGTCTATGGCATTATAGCAATGGCCGATAAAGGATTTATGAAGGCTGCCGCAAAAAAGCTCACCCCAATAAAGCTTGATAATACTTATTGATTAACAATCAAGAAACATAAGGAGTAAACTGCCTATGATTACAAAATACAAATTAAGCGATCTTGCAAAGCATTTGAAGCTTGAACCGCAGGAGATTATAGACTGCCTGGCGGCGCAATACGGGGCAAAGAAGGCTTCCTCTTCTTTGACGCCGGAAGAGATTAACCATGCTTTGGAATACTTCACCCAGCGCAACCAGGTTGAAAGCTTCGACGGTTACTTTGCCTACAGGCCGGTAAGAAGGCCCAAGACAAAGCCCACTCCAGCGGCGCTCGGCAGGACAGAATCTGCCGTATCCTCCGCACCGGAGGTAAAGGCCGAGGGCAAGCCGGAGCCAAAGGCTGAAGAAAAGCCGGAATCCAAGCAAGAGCAGAAGCCGGAACAAGCCGACCAGAATAAAACCGCATCAGCCAAGCCTGAATCAACCGCATCCGCGAAGCCGGATTCCAAGCGTGAGGCAAAGCCTGCCTCCAAGCCGCAGAAAGGTCAGGATAAGGTTGCAAAGCAGCCCCGCCATGATGACAAGAAGAAGCCCGCCAAAAAGCAGGACAGGGGCGAAAGAGTTCAGCTTGTAACCAACGCCTCACCCTCTTCGGCCTACGATTCCGGCGAGAACAAGAGGGTCGTTGATACAAGGGGTAGCTATGTAAATATCGACAAATACAACGATAAATACGAAAATCTTGCCGATACTAAGAACAGGGCGGGGGATAACTATCAGAAAAAGCAGAAGCTTGTTCAAAAATCAAAGCAGCAGCGCAAGGAACGTCTTTCCACCAAACGGGAGACTGAGGCGGAAAAGCTAAGGCGTATGGAGCTTGAAAGAGCAAGAAAGCAGCAGCTTAAGGTTACGATTCCCGACGAGATTGTTGTTTCCGAGCTTGCAGCCCGCCTGAAAGCCACCGTTACCGACGTTATTAAGAAGCTGATGGGTCTGGGCGTTATGGCAAACCAGAATCAGACCGTCGATTTCGACACCGCCGCCCTTGTTGCCGAGGAGCTTGGCGCAAAGGTAGAGCACGAGGTTGTTGTTACCATCGAGGAAAGGCTTATAGTAGACGAAGAGGACAAGGCGGAAGATTTGCAGCCCAGAAGCCCTGTAGTCGTCGTTATGGGACACGTCGACCACGGCAAGACCTCACTTTTGGACAAAATCCGCCATGCAAACGTCACCGCGACCGAGGCGGGCGGAATTACCCAGCATATCGGCGCATACAGGGTAAGCATTTCAGGCAGGGAAATAACCTTCCTTGACACCCCCGGACACGAAGCCTTTACGGCTATGAGGCTAAGAGGCGCTATGGTCACTGATATCGCAATATTGGTAGTTGCTGCCGACGACGGCATCATGCCACAGACCATTGAGGCAATCAATCATGCAAAGGCCGCGGGAGTTTCCATCATCGTCGCAATAAACAAGATGGATAAGGAAGGCGCAAATCCGGACAGAATAATGCAGCAGCTCACCGAGCACGAGCTTGTTCCGGAGGAATGGGGCGGAGACGTTATATGCGTTCCCGTATCGGCAAAGACCGGCGCGGGAATCGACGACCTTTTGGAAAACGTCCTTCTCACGGCCGACGTTTTAGAGCTTAAAGCCAACCCCAACCGCCTTGCAAAGGGCTCCATTATAGAGGCAAGGCTGGATAAGGGCAGAGGCCCGGTTGCAACAGTGCTGGTTCAGAACGGAACCCTTAATCTGGGAGATGTTATAATCGCCGGAACCTCTGTGGGCAGAGTGAGAACCATGGTTGACGATAAGGGAAGAAACGTCACCAAGGCAGGCCCAAGCGTCCCTGTTGAGATAACCGGCCTTACAGAAGTTCCCTCCGCGGGAGACGTTATAAACGCCGTTGCGGATGAAAGGCTTGCCCGCGAACTCGTTGAGCAGCGCAAGCAGGAGGCCAAGGAGGAGGTATTCAAGCAGTATCAGAAGGTGACATTGGATAATCTCTTCAACCAGATTTCCGAGGGCGAGATGAAAGAGCTTCCCATAATAGTAAAGGCGGACGTTCAGGGCTCGGTTGAAGCCGTAAAGCAGTCGCTTGAAAAGATATCCAACGAAGAGGTAAAGGTTAAAGTCATCCATGGCGGCGTTGGCGCGATTTCCGAATCGGATGTTATGCTTGCAAATGCCTCCAACGCGATAATAGTAGGCTTTAACGTAAGGCCGGACCCCGTTGCAAAGGAAAATGCCGAGCGCGACGGAGTTGATATAAGAACCTACAGAGTAATCTATGAGGCTATTGAGGAGATAGAGGACGCTATGAAGGGAATGCTTGCTCCCAAGCTCGTCGAAACCGATACCGCCAGAGTAGAGGTAAGGCAGGTTTACAAGATTTCCGGCGTAGGCTCGGTTGCGGGCTGCTACGTTGTTTCGGGAAAGATTTCTCGAAACGACCTTGTGCGCGTGGTAAGGGACGGCATAGTTATAGCTGATGACAAAATGTCCAGCTTAAAACGCTTTAAGGATAACGTCCGTGAGGTTGCCGCGAACTTTGAGTGCGGCATAACCTTGGAAAAGTTCAACGACTTTAAGGAGGGCGACGTTTTCGAGGCTTACCAGATGACCGAGGTTTCGAGATAAATTAAAAGGAATGTTTTAAAATGGCAGATTACAAATCAGGGCGCATGGCGTCTGATATCCAAAGAATAATAATGGGGATTTTGCCCGGGCTTAAGGATCCGAGGGTGAAGGGGCAGATGCTTACCGTTGTGCGGGTGGAAGTAACTCGCGACCGCTCGGCGGCGAGGGTGTATGTTTCCAGCGTCGAGGGCTTTGACAGGGCAAAGGAAGCTGTTAAGGGGCTGGAAAGCGCCGCCGGCCTTATAAGAAGAGAGATTTCCGGCGTTCTGCATATAAGAAAGGCCCCGGAGCTTAAGTTCATTGCGGACGATTCGACAGAATACTCCGCACACATATCAAAAATGCTCAAGGAGCTTGACATCAATTACGATTCGGAGGAGGAACCGGATGATAGCCTATAAGGAGCTTGCCGACAAGCTCGACAGAATAGACAATGTTTCAATCCTTACTCACAAAAGCCCGGACGGGGATTGTATCGGCGGAGGACTTGCTCTGTGCTACTGGCTTCGCTCCAAGGGCAAAAAGGCCAACATCCTGAATTCGGACGGCATACCCGAAAGATATGAATTTCTTTCCGAGGGATATGAGCCTATGGAATTCGATGAACAGGCGGTAGTTTCGGTGGACGTTGCAGATACCGCGCTTTTGGGCAATGCCCTTTCAGGCTATGCTGACAGAATCGACATCTGCATAGACCATCACATATCCAACAAAAACTTCGCCGAATACAACTATGTTGACAGCGAGGCCTCGGCGGTCTGCCTGGTGCTTTATGAGCTTTTTGAATATATGGGCGGGGGATATGACACGCTTATAGCCTCCTGCCTGTATACCGGAATTGCCACCGATACCGGCTGCTTTAAGTATCAAAACACTACTCCCGCTGCTCACAGGGCAGCGGCAGGGCTGATGGAAAAGGGCGTGGACTACGAAGACATAAACCGCCACATGTTCGACATCAAGTCGCGCGGGAGGATCCTTGCGGAACAACGCCTTATCGGAAGAATGAAGTATTTTGCCGACGACGCCATCGCCGTCATCACAGTAACCAACGAGATGATTTCAAACTACGGCATCGACCGGGCCGAGCTGGACGGCTTTGCTTCTATCCCGCTTACAGTTGAGGGAGTAAAGATAGGCATAACTCTTAAGCAGCAGGAAAACGATGAAAACGTCTTTAAGGCGTCGATTAGGACCACCCTGGCGGACGCTTCGGCAATTGCCTCGGAGTTCGGCGGCGGGGGGCATATAAAGGCCGCAGGCTGCACGCTTGAAGGCTGCGCCCGCGACGTTACCAAGCGAATAGTCGCGGCGGCAAAGAGGTATCTATGAAGCCGGGAGTTCTGCTTGTGAACAAGCCGACGGGGTTTACATCCTTCGACGTTATAGCCAAGCTTAGGGGAATCCTTCACGAAAGGCGCTTGGGGCACACCGGAACGCTCGATCCTATGGCAACAGGCGTTCTGCCTGTTCTTGTGGGAGCTGCCACAAAGGCGAGCGATATCCTGCCCGAAAACGAAAAAAGCTACCGGGCGGGCTTCGTTCTCGGAAAAGCTACAGACACACTTGATATCACCGGAACAGTCACCGAAACGAGCAACAAAAGGGCTTCAAGGCAAGATGTTGAAGCCGCGCTTGAAACCTTTAGGGGAGTCATAAGCCAGCTTCCGCCGATGTACTCGGCAGTCTCGGTGAACGGCAGGAGGCTTTATGACCTTGCAAGGCATGGGATTGAGGTTGAAAGAACGCCGCGCATGGTTGAGATTTACTCCATCGCTTTGAAGGATTTTGACAACGAAGCGGGCGAGGGAACTCTTAGCATATCCTGCTCCAAGGGGACATACATACGCTCGATTACGGACGATTTGGGCAGGGCATTGGGAACGTTTGCCGTTATGACAAGCCTGGTGCGCACATCATCCCAGGGCTTTAAGCTTGCCGACTGCATGACGCTTGATGAGATACAGAACTGCAGGGATATCGAATCAAGAATAATCCCGCCGGACAGCCTGTTTGAATGTTACCCTGCGCTTGTGTTGAGCGATAAGCAGGCGGCGATGTATAAAAACGGAGTAAGACTTGACCCCGAAAGGGTAAAAGGAGCCGGCAGTGCCGGAATCTACCGCGTTTACGGCGCCGAATTCCTGGGGCTTTGCAAGGTAGAGGACTCCGAAATGATAATATATAAAAATTTCTGGAAGAATTAATTATGAAAACGCAAAATAGAGCGGTACTGCTCGGACTGTTCGACGGCGTACACTCAGGTCACGCTGCCGCATGCAGAGAGCTTTCGCGGAGCGGTGCGGGCAGAAAAACCGTATACACCTTTCGCTCGGCCGAGCTTAAAACAAAGGGCGAACGCAAGCTGATTCTTAATGACAGCGAAAAGGAGCAAAGGCTTATCTCCCTCGGTGCGGACGAGGTAATATTCGCATCGTTCGATAAAGTTAAGGACTTCGGCCCTGAGGAATTTACAAAGAAGGTCATAAGGGATGAGCTTGGCGCGGGCAAGGTCATCTGCGGAGAAAATTTCCGCTTCGGCAAAGACGCTTCGGGCGGATGTGATATCCTGAAAGAGCTTTTGCAGCGCGAGGGAATAGCTCTTGAAATAGTGCCGACGGTGTTAGCGGACGGCGAGGCTGTTTCCACCACCCGCATAAGAGGGCTTTTGGAGCAGGGGGATATCAAAGCCGCAAATAAGCTTCTGGGCTACAAATACTTTCTTGAAGGAACCGTTTTGCACGGCGACGCAAGGGGAAGAAAAATGGGCATAAGAACTATAAACACCTCCTTTGACGGTCAAAAAATTCTGCCGCCGGGCGGGGTTTATTCCAGCGATGTAATCATCGGCGGAAAGCGATATATGGGGGTTACAAACGTCGGGGTAAGGCCAACCTTTTACCGGTCGGGCGGCGTTGGAATAGAAACCCATATAATTGACTTTGATGGAGATGTTTATAGCAATACTGTTAGTATATTATTTAATGAATTTTACCGAAAGGAGAAAAAATTCTCCGACGCTGCCGCTCTGATAGAAGCTATCAGGGTGGATATAGAAAGAAGAAAGGACGAGAGTAATGAGTGAAGTAAGAACAAGATTTGCACCCAGCCCAACCGGCTATATGCACATCGGAAACTTAAGAACCGCGCTTTATACCTACCTTATCGCGAAAAAAGAGGGCGGAAAGTTTATTCTTAGAATCGAGGATACCGACCAGGAAAGATACGTCGAGGGAGCGACCGACATAATCTACCGCACCCTGAAAACCGTCGGTCTTAACTGGGACGAAGGCCCGGACATCGGCGGACCTGTCGGGCCGTACATCCAGTCGGAGAGAATGGACATCTTCAAGCAGTACGCTATAGATCTTGTCGAAAAGGGCGCGGCATATTATTGCTTCTGCGATAAGGAGCGCCTTGCCGAGCTTAAGGCGGTGCAGGAGGCTTCCGGCGTAAGCCCTATGTACGACAGGCATTGCAGAAACCTTTCCAAAGAGGAGGTTGAAGCCAAGCTTGCCGAGGGAATACCTTATGTAATCCGCCAGAAGATTCCGCTTGAAGGCACTACCACCTTCCACGATGAGCTTTTCGGCGATATCACGGTTGAAAACTCCACCCTTGATGACCAGATTCTTCTTAAAGCCGACGGTATGCCCACCTACAACTTTGCAAACGTCGTGGACGATCACCTGATGGGCATAACCCACGTTGTCAGGGGAAACGAATACCTCGCTTCCGCACCCAAGTACAATCTTTTGTACGAGGCCTTCGGCTGGGATATCCCGAAATACATCCACGTATCGCCTATAATGAAGGACAAGCACTCGAAGCTTTCCAAGAGGAATGGCGACGCTTCGTTTGAAGACCTTGTTGCAAAGGGATATCTGAGCGAAGCAATAATAAACTACATCGCACTTTTGGGATGGGCGCCCAAGGGCGAGCGGGAAATCTATTCGCTTGAAGAGCTGAAGACCGAGTTTGACATCGAGGGGCTTTCAAAGTCGCCATCCATCTTCGACCCGCTCAAGCTGCGCGCTATCAACGGCGAATATATAAGAATGCTTACTCCTGAGAAATTCTTGGAGCACGCCGCGCCGTATATCCGCCGGAGCGTAAAGAGGGAGGATGTTGACCTTTCAAAGATATCGGCCCTGTTGCAGAATCGCACCGAGGTATTTACAGACATCCCCGAGCAGGTTGACTTTATAGACGAGATGCCGGACTACGACTTAGCTCTTTATGAGAACAAGAAGATGAAGACCGACTGCGACACTGCGCTTGACGCACTCGAGCGCTCTCTGCCGGTAATGGAGGCAATAGAGGACTGGAAATTCGATGCTCTTCACGATGCTTTGTTCAAGCTGATAGCCGATATGGGCGTTAAGAACGGCTACATTCTCTGGCCGGTCAGAGTTGCAATAAGCGGCAAGCAGTTTACCCCCGGCGGAGCGTTTGAGATTGCCGAGATTATAGGTAAGGGTGACACTATTTCGAGGATGAAGCGCTCTATTGAAAAGCTTAAGAATCGCGCGTAAAAACCGATTTGTTTTTCGGAATTTCATATTGATTACACAATTGTATGGTAGCATTGATGTTAGATTGTGAATTTGATGCATGGGCGACATAGATAGGCTATATATCTGAGGCTTTTTTGCAGCTGTGACTAAGCGCGGGGATGGACGCTTGCGAGCCCACAGGGAGCTCCCGCACGGCGGCTTTTGCTCCCCATCCTGCGGTATGCTTCGCCGGGGGTTCGCTCCTGCGAGAGCGAATGGTGATTATTCCCTTCGACCCCGCGGCCTTGAAAGGCCGGCGAATTTTTAGTTTTTGTCTTTGGTAGATAGCTATATACTGACATCTATACTCTTTTTGCAAATCTGCATCACAAAGAAGAAAGGACGAGGCTGATGATAGAAGTAAAAAACCTTTCTAAGTCCTACGGCGACAAAAAGGCTGTAGACAACATAAGCTTTAAAGCCAACGACGGCGAGATTCTGGGCTTTTTGGGACCTAACGGTGCGGGCAAGTCCACAACTATGAATATTCTTACCGGATATTTAAGCTCATCGAGCGGCGAAGCCTATATAAACGGAAAGGAAATATTGGAAGACCCCATTGCCGCAAAAAAGGAAATCGGCTATCTGCCGGAGTTTCCTCCGCTGTATCTGGATATGACGGTTAAGGAATACCTTTACTTTGTCTACGAGCTTAAGGGCTGCAGGCTTCCGCGAAATACCCATTTAAAGGAGATTTGTGAGCTTGTTAAGATAGACAACGTTTACAACCGCATAATCAAGAATCTTTCAAAGGGATATAAGCAGCGCGTGGGATTGGCGCAGGCACTTGTCGGAAATCCAAATGTTCTGGTTTTAGACGAGCCAACCGTCGGACTTGACCCCAAGCAGATAATCGAAATAAGAACGCTTATAAGAAAGCTTGGCAAGAACCACACGGTAATTCTAAGCTCGCACATTTTGACCGAGGTTCAGGCCGTCTGCGACAGGATTGTTGTTATAAATCAGGGCAAAATCGTCGCCGACGACACTGCCGACAATCTTTCAAACACCCTCACTGCCGACCACAAGCTTATTGCAAGAATAGACGGCCCGCGTGAGGAAGTTATTAAGGTAGTAAGCGCTATTCCCGGAGTTGTCACAGTTTTGGCGGACATGCAGAGGGAAAAAGGCGTCTGGGAGTACAATATCGAGGCTACCGAGGGCACCGACATCCGGCGCGAGCTTAACAGGCGGCTTATGGCGCGAAACTGGTACATTATGGGCCTTCGTTCAAGTGAGCTCAGCCTTGAAGACATCTTCCTGCGGCTTACAATGGGCGAAAGCGTTGACAAATTCATCAATGACAAGGCCAAAGACCTTGAAGACCATGAGAAGGAGGCATAAAGAATGAGTGCAGTATTCAAGCGCGAGGTTAACGCTTACTTCAACTCGCTTATAGGATATATCTTTTTGGCGGCGTTCTTTGCTTCATCGGGCATATTGTTCGGAATAACCTCGGTAACGCAGAACCAGCAGGACGGCCTTTTGTACCTTACCACCGATATGTCGAGTATGTATTCAGTTCTGTTCCTTGTTCTTCTGGTGCTTATACCTATACTTACGATGAGAACCCTTTCGGAAGATAAGCGCAATAAAACCGACCAGCTTCTGTTAACTTCTCCCATAAGCCTCGGCTCGCTGGTTATAGGTAAGTTTTTGGCCTCGCTTCTTATATATGTTTTGGGCGTTGGCATGACCTTGGTCTACGCCATTGTTTTAAGCTTCTTTGCCCAGGTTTCGTGGATGGAGGTTATGGGCAACATTGTCGGGCTTTTGCTTGTCGGATCGGCGTTCATAGCCGTCGGCGTGTTTATATCATCTCTGACAGAGAATCAGGTAATTGCGGCTGTGGGAAGCTTTGTTACTATGTGCATGCTCTACCTAATATCCTCCGTCGCGTCGATAATTCCCGTTGACTGGATTGCAAAGATATTCAACGAGCTTTCGTTTGCCGACAGATACTATTCGTTCACCTACGGAATATTTGACTTTTCCAATGCTCTCTTCTTTATAAGCTGGACCGTTATTTTCCTGTTCTTAACGGTAAGAGTTCTGGAAAAGCGCCGCTGGAACTGATTTGGAGGTAAGCTTAATATGAATATTAAAGGTTTTTCAAAGTCTGCCTTCGCAAAAGATAAAAAAGCAAGACAGCCGATAAACAAGCGCCACCTAAAATACGGTTCGCTTGCAACGGGACTGGTTGTTTTGTTCATAGCGGCGGTGGTTCTTGTAAACGTTGTTGTTACCATGCTTTTCGACAGGTTCCCCATAACCATTGACCTTACCGGAAACAGCATTTACACCGTTTCGGAGGAGACTAAAAACTATATCTCCGGAATTGATGTTCCGGTGGATATAACCGTCATGGCGACCGAGGATACCTTCCGCAGCATAAGCGATTACACAGTTCAGTGCGCGGAGCTTCTTTCAAGCTATGCTCAGTATAACGCCAACATAACGGTTCGGTATAAGGATCTGCTCTCAAACCCGGACTTTGTTTCAAACTACTCTCAGAACCTTGGCAGCTGCGATATAATCGTTGAGCTTGCGGATTCAGACCATACAAGGGTTAAGGTTGTAACTCTGGCGGATATTATAACCGTCGCCGAGGATTACGAGCCGTACCTTTCCGCCTATAAGCAGCAGGCCGGCGGTCTTTATACGCACCAGCTGTTCGACAGCTACGGCTATATAATCTCTTCAAATGCCGAGCAGGCGCTTACCAGCGCTATAATGGCAGTAACGGACGCTAATCCGGTAACCGTCTGCACGTTGAGCTTCCCGGGTGCAAACGAATCCGACGTTTCGGGTCTTACGGATCTTTTGGACAAGAACGGATATATCATTACAAGTATGGATATCCAAAGGGATGATATATCCGAAGATGTTGATATTCTTATCATCCCCGCGCCCAAAATAGACTATACTGAGGCGGAAACCGAAAAGATAACAAACTGGCTGACAAACGGCGGCAAGCTTGGCAGAGATATTATTTATGTGGCTTCGGCGGAGCAGGGTCAGACCCCGAATCTGGATGCTTTGCTGGACCGTTATGGCATAACCGTGGAGCCAAAGATAATATATGAAACAAGCTCTGATTACTATTCCAGCTATCAGAACTTCACATATCAGTTTCTTGTCTCCGAAAATTACGGCAAGGATATCGGCAACCCCGGGCTTTCCATGGTAGTTGCCAATTCAAGGGCGATAACGATGCGCTTCGGCAATACCGACGGCTATAATTCCTGTGAGGCACTGGTGCAGTCTTCAAGTAACGCGGTTCTGTGGGATATGTACCTTTCGGAAGAATTTGACGAGGATAAGGCAACCGAGCGCGGCACTTTCAACTCGGTCGTTCTCGGAAGATACAAGGCGCTGAATCAGGACACCCATATATCCAGCTACACCAACGTTATAGCCATAGGCTCGGATAGGATTATTGCAAGCACCCTTATGTCAATGCCGCAGTACAACAACGGCGACTTCTTCTTAAGCCTTATTAACGAGCTTTCGGGCAAGACCGAGGGAGTTACCATAGTTCCCAAAAAGCTTAAGAGTTCGGGAGTTTTAGTTAACGACAGCGTGAAGAACGCGCTGAACCTTACCTTTGCGGTAATCATACCTATTGCGGTTTTGGCTGTGGGTACGGTCGTTTGGATAAGAAGGAGACACAGATAATGAAATCAAGAGCTAGGAATCTGATTTTTATCGGAATATTTGTTGCCTGCCTGGCACTGGTATTTCTTGTGCTTGTGCTTACTCAGCCGAAGGCAGATACCGGCGAAAGCTCTGACGAAAGCACGCAGACTATCTCTCTCGTCGCACGAGAGAGGGATGACGTTGCTTCGATGAAGATAACCAACTCCTACGGCGAATATACTATCACCCAGAGCGCAAAGGGCTTTTCCATCGACGAGCTCGGCTCGTTAAAGCAAAACACCACCACCATGGGAGCTGCCGGCAACTGTATAACCAAAATCAACGCTCAGGCGCTGGTCGAGGAAAACGCCTCTGACCTTGCAAAATACGGATTAGAGGACGGCAACGCTGAAGCAAGCTGCACCGTCACCTTTAAGGACGGCACAAGCTATACTGTGCTTTACGGCATAACCGCGCCGGACACCAGCAACGTTTATGTAAGACTTTCCGACAGCAATGATGTTTACGTTGTTCTTGCAAATTCTTCGAGATATTTCTACAACCCGATAGAAAGCTTTATTAGCATTATTGTTAAAGAGGAGATAGCCAGTGAAAGCACCGCGCCAACTATTGACCTCTTAAAGATAGAGCGCAAGGATCTTGATTACGATATTGTTTTTGAGGATGATACCAAGAATTACGCCACCGACGAGGTTTCAATGGCCTCATCGCAGGTCATGATAAGCCCGGTTTACGCATATCTTGATATTACCAACTCGAACGACATTATCTATGGCCTTTGGGGGCTGACGGCCACCTCGGCGGTAAAGCCGTTCCCGACTCAGGCGGATTTTGAGGAATACGGTCTTGCGGACCCATTCTGCACAGTAACCCTATTTGCCGAGCTTCAGACATATATCTTTAAAATAGGCAATGTTGCTTCATATGCTACCGACGAGCAGGGCAATCCAACCAGTGAGCCGGCTTATTACTACGGCTATCTTGAGGGCAACGACTGCATCTTTACTTTCGCCGCCAGCGAGGTTAAATGGGCAAGCTTTATGCCGGTTGACGTTCTTTCAACCATGATGACATCTAACTATATCTACGCTTTGGACTATATGGATATTCAGATCCACAACAGCGAGGATATAAGCTACTATTTCGATATCGACGGCAACGTTGACGACGCATCCCTCAGCGCCACTCTTAACGGCAGCGAGGTTGATGTTCCGAGCTTTAAGATCCTTTATCAGTTCATATTAAAATGCCCTATAGATTCGCTCTGCCTTGAAGACCCGGATGAGGACGCCAAGCTGCTTGCGCACATCGAATTTGCACGGTCCAAGGGCGGCGGAGACACGCTTGATTTCTACGACGGCGGCTCGAACAAGGTTGTCATCAAGCTGAACGGCGTAACCTCATTCAGTCAGCCTAAGAGCTATCTCAATGTTCTCGAATCCAATTTGAAGCTTTTCGCCGACGGCGCTTCCGGAGACGATTTGCAGATGATTTGGTAAGATGAATTTCTCATACAAAAAGCCAACCGTTACGAAAGGAGAAAACAATGCCTGAAAAGTTTTTTGAATACCGAGGATTTCCCCTTGTTCGCAAGGGAAACGAGCTTTATTACGGAAGCATGGGCGATAACGAAGTCGTTATGCTTCAGATAGCTAAAACCAAGAAGGACGGCGACCTTGAGATTGCCACAAAGGTTAGAATGTACAGAATGCTTACCGACGAATCGGTGCCGGTCATGGAGAGAATCACCAAGACCGCCGAGAAATCCAGCCTGTTTGAAGCGCTGGATTTAGCTCACGACTGGATTGCACTCTGAGCCTCGTGAAAATCCAAAAAATTACAGCGTCTGCGAGGGTATCACGGACGCTGTAATTATGTCTATTCTATCGGCAGCCAGTCGAGCACGTTCTGTATCTGCTCGTCCCAGTATTTCCAGCTGTGACTCCCCTCCGTCTCGGAATAGGTCACGTCAAAGCCGTTTTCCGTAAGGATATCCCGCACATTGCGACTGCTTTCAAGAAGACTGTCTTCGGTGCCACACCACAGGAACACATTGGGCTTGACCTTTGCGTCCTTGAGCTTGGGGATAAGCGAAATAATATCCTGCTTCCCGGCGTCCTCGACTGATGAGAACAGCCCTTCTTTGACAAACCTTTCGCAGCCCGGCTTCATCATAACGTGATAAGCGCCGGATAATCCCGCGCAGGCGGCATATCTTTCGGGGTTTTTTAAGGCGAATTTCAACGCGCCGTAGCCGCCCATGGATAGTCCGGCTATAAAGGTGTCCTTCCTCTCGCGGGATATGCTTGGGAAGAACTCGGCAATCAGCTCGGGAAGCTCTTTGCCTATAAAGCTTTCAAAGTTGCCCGTTGGGGTATCGCAGTACCAGCCGCGGCGGGTGGTGGGTGTAACGACCGCTACGCCCTTTTCGGTGGCGTAACGCTCGATTGATGTGTGCCGAAGCCATGTCGATTCGTCATCCGAAAGACCGTGCAGAAGATACAGAACAGGGTATTTGCCCCGTCCGCTCTGCGTGGTTCCGATCTCTCCCCATATGTTGTTCTGCGGGATGATAACGTTGAAATGAACGCCCATGCCCAATGTGTTCGAGAAGCAGTTTACCTCAAAAAGCGCCATAAAAATCTCCTTTCCTGCGGCGGCTGTCGGTTAAAATTATAATAGGTCAAACAGCCGTGGACGGGTTTTACTGAAAGTATTGTTGTTAAAAATGTTGAAAACCCTGTTGAAAGTGTTAGAAACTCAGCATTTCAGGGCTTTTTCTTTCAACAAATTCACAAAGTTTTCAACATTCACGTGGATATTACAAAACGATTACAAATAGTAAAGTATAATCGGTCGCAGATGTGCAGATGATAAAATCAATCCTGGCCCAGAAGAACCTCAACCTCGTGTTCCGTTCCGGCTTCAAAAACAGGAAGAATATTCTTGCCAAGCTTAACGCCGTCGCAGATAATCGAGCGGACACCTTTTGAGATATGCTCCGGGTTTTTTACGGTTATATTATATTCAGCGCCGCGGAATGACCTTTGCGCGCTGAAGCCGTCCCAGCTTGACGGAATTGAGGGGTCTATCTTAAGTCCCTCATAATCCGGCATGATTCCCAGAATGTATTGCGATACCGCAACAAAGTTCCATGCGGCGGTTCCGGTGAGCCAGCTGTTTTTTGCCTCGCCGAAGCGCTTAGCGTCCTTTCCGGCAATCATCTGGGCGTAGACGTAAGGCTCGGTGCGGTGGATTTCCGAGATATCCTCGTTGTAGGCGGGTGCAATCTTTGAATAGTATTCAAACGCCTTGTCACCATGACCGACAAACGCTTCGGCGCAGATTATCCAGGCGTTGTTGTGGCAGAATATTCCGGCGTTTTCCTTGTAGCCGGCGGGGTAGGTGGATATCTCGCCGTATTCAACATAATAGTGGCTGTATGGAGGATTGTTAAGAACAAGACCGTGCTTGCAGTTTAAATACTTGTCAACGCTTGAAAGTGCGCGCAAATCCTTGCCGGAATCGCTTCCGAGGCCCGAAAGCACCGCAAAGCCCTGCGGCTCGATGAATATTTTGCCCTCCTCGCACTCGGCGGAGCCTACCTTTCTGCCGAAATCGTCATATGCGCGAAGGAACCATTCGCCGTCCCAACCGTATTTCATCACAGCCTGCGCCATCTGCTCAACTGCGGATTCGGCTCGAACAGCGTCTTCCTCAAGACCTCTTATGCGGCAAAGTCTTGCATATTCCGGAACAACATAGGTGAACAGGCAGGCAACGAACACAGATTCCGCAACCTTGCCGTCTTTAGATGTGGTAGTCTGGAAGCTCTCGCCTGAAACGCTTGAAAAGCAGTTAAGGTTCAGGCAGTCGTTCCAGTCAGCTCGCTGAATCAGCGGCAGGCCGTGAGGCCCGAGGGTGTTCATCACCCGCAAAAAGCTCATTTTAAGATGATGGGACATGGGCTGGGCCAGCATGGGGTCGTTGTCATATGGCACCGATTCATCCAAGATCGTGTAGTCTCCGGTTTCCTTTATGTAGGCGCAGACGGATAGTATCATCCAAAGCGGGTCGTCTGAGAAGTTGCCGCCGACCTCGCCGTTGCCCTTTTTAGTCAAGGGCTGATACTGATGATAGCAGGTGCCGTCCGGCATCTGGGTAGCGGCAAGGTCGACAAGACGTTCGCGGGCGCGATCGGGAATCTGGTGGACGAAGCCCAAGATATCCTGATTCGAGTCTCTGAAGCCCATGCCCCTTCCTATTCCGCTTTCAAAATATGATGCTGAGCGGGAGAGATTGAATGTTACCATGCATTGGTATTGATTCCATATATTTACCATACGATTGAGCTTGTCATCCGGCGAGCTTACTGTGTACTTTGAAAGAAGCGCGTTCCAATAGTTCTTCAGATCGCAAAGGGCGGAGTCCACCTTTTCAGAACTGTCAAAGCGGGACATGATTTCATAGGCTCTTGTTTTATTGATAGTGCCGTCGGGATTGAATTTCTCCTCAAACGGGTTTTCAACGTAGCCTAAGATAAATATAAGCTCCTTTTCCTCGCCTGCCTCAAGCGAGATATCCAAGCAGTGCGAAGCTATGGGCGACCAGCCGTCGGCAACCGAATTGCGCGGGGAGTTCTCGAAAACGGCGTCAGGTCTGTCAAAACCGTTGTAAAGCCCCATAAAGCTTTCACGGTCAGTGTCGTATCCGGAGATGGGCGAGTTTACGGTAAAGAACGCGAAGTGATCCCGCCGCTCGCGGTATTCGGTTTTGTGGTAGATTGCCGAGCCTTCGATTTCGACCTCGCCGGTGTTGAAATTGCGCTGGAAATTTGTGGAATCATCGTTGGCGTCCCAAAGACACCACTCAATAAGGGAGTACAGCCGGAAATCCTTCTTCTGTGATGAAGTGTTAACAAGCTTCATTCTGTGGATTTCGCAGTTAACTCCTATCGGAACAAAGAAGGTGGTTTCGCACCTTATTCCGCCCCTTTCGCCGGATATCACGGTATAACCCATGCCATGGCGGCAGGAGTAATCATCGAGTTCGGCCTTTACCGGCGACCACGAGGGGCACCAAACATCTCCGCCGTTGTTTATATAATAATATCTTCCGCCTATATCAACCGGGGCATTGTTGTAGCGGTAGCGGGTTATCCGCCTAAGGCGTGCATCGCGGTAGAAGGCATATCCGCCGGCGGTATTGGAGATAATCGAGAAGTAGTTTTCGCATCCCAGATAGTTTATCCAAGGATAAGGAGTCTTGGGGTCGGTGATGACATATTCAAGGTTTTTATCGTCGAAATATCCGAATTTCATATTCAATCTTCCTTTCTTAGAAAGCCTTAAAGCGTTAACTTTCAATTTTTTTCGTGATTAAATGGCAGAAATGTTTACACCTTGAATTATACATTATTACGGCGTGTTTGTCTATACAAATTTTTAAGGAATTTCGGATATACTGAATAAAATAATTTATTATGAACAAACTATTCATAGATTATTTTGATGACCGCCAAAAACGGTTGCTTAAAATAATTGGCCGAGCATATCGGTATATTCTTTAAGGAGTGATAGTTATTAAGATACTCGATAGAATAGCCTTGTTTCTGCTTATCGTAGGCGGAATTAACTGGGGACTCGTCGGCATCTTCAAGTTCGACCTTGTTGCATACCTATTCGGCGGCTCTGCGGCGATAATTTCAAGAATTATCTACATTATTGTCGCAGCGTGCGCGGTATGGTGTGTTTCCCTTTATTTCAGGAACACACGGCTTATTGAAGAATAAAAGCCGGTAAAAGGCTCAGCGCGGCTTGCGTTGGGTCTTTTGCTTTTTATACTACCTTCGGGGTTTACCATTTCCTGCCCCGACCGACGCGCCCCTAAGCTACGTGTTCTATCGCACTGCATTTGGGCGACATACAGAGTGCGGGCGGAGGCTTGGACGCTTACGCGTCCAGACGGCTAAACGCCGTCTCCGCGCCATGCGCGGAAGCCTCCGCTACCTTTTGCTGTGGGCGGGGGCGCGCCTTCCCCGGTGAGCCAACTATCGACCGCCCACCAAAAAAACTCGTCGTCAGGCGAATATAACTCCAAACTAAAAATTCCATTTACCCCCTTGCCATTTCATTCTACATGATATAGTACATAGTCATACTGCACAGTGTAGAATGGTTTTCTATCGGGATGACATAAAAATGGCTGTTTTACAGATGGGCGCGGTGGAATCCCGCTTTGCCGATATAATATGGTCGAACGAGCCGATATCCTCGGCGGAGCTTTCAAAAAAAGAGCGGAGAGCTGTTATTCCGGGATGGATATTCCCGCAAATCCATCTGCCTTCCGGCCTCGGCAAGGGCGACATGTGCTATGCCATGGAACACGAGCGCACGTACATCAAGCGCGGCAACCACCTTTGGAAGCCGCTTGGACTCCTGCTTCTGTCAGTTTATTGGTTCAGCCCGATACATCGGGCGGCGTATGTGCTTATGTGCAAAGAAATTGAGCTTGCCTGATCCTGCTATTTTTCGCCGATAACCGCTTGACAAATCCGCAGAATAATATATAATATAAGTTAACGCCTGAAATGAATCAGGCATAATCATAAAAGAAGGGAAGAAAAATATGGACAAAAAGCCTTACCTAATTACAACGGCTATTGCCTACGCTTCAAAGAAGCCCCATGTCGGCAATACCTATGATGTAGTCTGCGCCGACGCGATTGCGAGGCTAAGGCGAATGCAGGGCTACGACGTATTCTTCCTTACCGGAACCGACGAACACGGTCAGAAGATCGAGGAGCTTGCAGCCGCTTCGGGAGTCACCCCCAAGCAGCATGTTGACGCCGTTGCCGGCGAGATAAAGAGCACCTGCGATATGCTGAACATTTCATATTCAAGATTTATAAGAACCACCGATGAAGATCACGAAAGATGCGTTCAGAAGATATTTAAAAGACTTTATGACCAGGGAGATATCTATAAGGGAGAATACGAGGGATGGTACTGCGTCCCCTGTGAAAGCTTCTTCACCGAAACTCAGCTTGTTGACGGCAAATGCCCCGACTGCGGCAGGGAAGTCAAGAAGGCAAAGGAAGAAGCCTACTTTTTAAGGCTTTCAAAGTATCAGAAGCAGCTCGAGGAGCTATTTGAAAGCAACCCCGATTTCATCCAGCCCGAATCCCGCAAAAAGGAAATGCTGAACAACTTTATCAAGCCGGGATTGCAGGACTTGTGCATAACCCGCTCGTCCTTCAAATGGGGAATACCGGTCGACTTTGACCCTAAGCATGTTGTCTATGTCTGGATAGACGCCCTTTCCAACTATATTTCGGGCTTGGGATATGATGTAGACAACCCCAGTGAGCAGTATAAGTATTACTGGCAGAACTGCACACATGTTATCGGAAAGGACATCTTGCGATTTCATTCGATTTACTGGATAGTAGAGCTGATGGCGCTGGGTCTTCCCCTGCCAAAGCGAATTTTTGCGCACCCGTGGCTGCTTTTCGGCAAGGACAAGATGTCAAAGTCGGTAGGAAACGTTATATATGCCGACGAGCTGGTTGAGAAGTTCGGAGTGGACGCAACGCGTTACTATATGCTCAGCGAGACGCCGTTTACAAACGACGGTTCAATCACCTACGAAGCCATTATTGAGAGATATAACGCCGACCTTGCGAACACCATCGGCAACCTTGTAAACCGCACCGTCGCGATGGTGAATAAGTACTTTGAAGGCTACGTTGACGCTCCGCACGATAAGACCGAGCTCGACTATGACTTGGAGTCCAAAGCAGTCGAGGCGGCGAAGAGCATGGCAAAGCACTTCGATGAGTTCAAGCTTGCGGACGGCTGTGCGGATGTTCTGAACCTCGCGCGGCGCGCAAACAAGTATATAGATGAAACCGAGCCGTGGATTCTTGCTAAGACCGAGGAAGGCAAGGCAAGACTTGTGACTGTTCTTTATGAGCTGATCGAGGCGATACGCTTCATCGGAATCCTGCTGACTCCGATTATGCCGGATACTTCCAAGAAAATTCTCGCCCAAATCAACACAGATCTTGACGGCATTGATACCCTTTGCGCTTTCGGCGGATACGCCGCAGGCTCGAAGGTGGGTGCAGCCGAGCCGCTGTTTGCAAGAATCGACTCTAAGAAGCTCCTGGATGAACTTAATGCCGAGATGGAAGCGGTTAAGGCCGCTTTAAAGGCGGAGGCCGAGAAGGAGGCCAAGGAGGAAGAGGCAAAGGCAGAACCGATAACCCTTGCCCCGGAAATAGATATCGATGAGTTTATGAAGATTGAGCTTCGCGCGGTGAAGGTTCTGGAGTGCGAAAAGCTTGAAAAGTCCAAGAAGCTGCTAAAATTCAAGCTTGACGATGGCGTGGGAACAAGGCAGGTACTTTCCGGAATCGCCAAGTGGTACAAGCCCGAGGACTTGGTTGGAAAAACTCTTGTGGTAGTAGCCAACCTGAAGCCCGCCAGGCTTGCGGGTGAGCTTTCAGAGGGAATGTTAGTCTGCGCAGATATGCCTGACGGCAGCGCCAAGCTGACCATCTTGGATGATTCGGTCCCTGCTGGGGCTAAGCTTAGGTAAGCTGATTGTTAATAAGTAATGGTATACCTATGGGTGCCGCTCGAAGCTTGTGCGTACCGGATAAGTTTGTTTGCGGCACCCCGACATTTGCGCTCGGGGTTATGACGAACTGCCGCTTTTGGTAGATTGTTCAGTTTGATAGCGCCTGCGTTTTCATTGGCGCAAATGTTCTTAGTTTGGTTATTTGCGTGGTTTTGGTAATTTGCATACAGCTCAATTAATTAAATATCTGTCCGTAGCTCAGTGGATAGAGCAATACGCTCCGACCGTATGTGCGCAGGTTCGATTCCTGTCGGACAGACCAAGTATAAGGGTCGTTTTGGATAAACACCCGCAAGCTCCCGTAAACAAAGCGTTCGCGGGAGCTTTTTGTTTTTCTGCAGCTTGAGATTATTCATTGTTGCCTTACCGTTTATATTGTGTCGATAGTCACGATACCAATTGTGTAAATATTTCAACCGATTGCATTAATGATATTTACTTACCTGCATGAAAGAGATACAATATAATAAAAGCACTTTTGTATTAAAGATATCATCATTTTGTAAGTTGACAATGGAAGGGGTTCTGACTCATGACATTTTTGCGTTCTCTTTTTACTTCCTTTTTGGCATTGCTAATAGCTTGTGTGCTCGGCGTGCCTGCAATCAGATTGAGCACGAGGCAGCAGAAAAGTTAGCTGCGGACTTTTTGACAGACATGTATCTTGAGGAGACTTTTCCGGAAGAGCACGAGATTGATTTTACAAAATACACTTCTGTGGAGAAATTCATTAAGTACATGGAGCTGCATATGCAGAAAAACAATAATAACGGTGACAGCGATTATGATTCCGGCTATGATGATGACTACATAGATGACTACATATTTGAAGCTAATGCTATCATCTTTTAGGATGTTGACGATGGACTTTTGATAACAATGCATATTAAACGCTTTAAACACATCTTAACTATGGAAGGCGATTACACTTGGAGCGGACGCGAATACAGCGTTTATGTCCTTGTTGCGGAAGGAAATAACGGGTTAGAGATACGGGACTATAATTATCCGCACACAAGCTGGGATGGAATTCGCGGAGAAGACTATGCTCCAAAAGATATAAACTATTGGATAAATAGTCCCGATATAGAAACTGTGCTTGCGTGCGAGAGAGAAGTTGCCAAAGATAATAAATAATATGAGTCTGCAAATAGTGATCCATCGATCAATATAAGCGAAGAATCTTCGCCGCAAACAGGGGGAGATTTTTTCTGCAATCGGTATTTTACTGCCCCTCATCGCCCTTCTAACGGCGGCAAAAGCAAGAAAAGCCTATTTTTCAACTAGTCAAAACAGCAGAAACAATTGCACAAACTGATGAAAAGTTCTTGACTCCTCTCAATTATTGAGAGGAGTCAATTTATAATTGATATTGCTATCCTAAGATCATTATAAGCTTGACAATAGACCGATATGCGTGCTATAATGTCAAAACAAAAATTTTACGGAGGCGGTTATTATGCAGGACTGCTGCTTTAACGTTGATAACAACT
>CAZIOV010000003.1:0-101497 GCA_964541045.1 uncultured Oscillospiraceae bacterium
TTTTTACGAAAGATACGGTTGGCAATTCTTATGTATGGTGCGGGAAGCGAACAACTCAAATATGACGCGGATGTATATTCATACGATGAAAAAGTGAGGAATCTGCTAAAGATTCAAGTGTTCCATCATACCTCTTGAGCCAGCGATAAACATATTGCCGATTTGTTTTGTATCTTATTGCTGCCTTTGTTACTCCATATTTTTGAGAATATTTTATTAGGGCTTGACGATACAACATTGTTTGTGTTACAGTTTTCATGACGAATGGTTTTCCTTTCAGTTGGTTTTAGCAACTTAACTGTATCACATGGTTTTCCATTCGTCACTTTTTTTCTCTTACTGTAACACATCTATTGTAAGCCTACAACGTAAAAAATAAAAAATGAAAAACCTATTGACAGCAAAACAATGTTATGTTATAATAGCAACTGCAATAACAATGTTATGTTACGAAACTGAGCGAATGAGGAACAGTTACCACGTCATACTTGTTTCGCGTTAAAAGCGTCTGTAAAATCGCGGCGACCTATCTGCAGGCTGCTTCACGGCAATTTTACAGCAACAATTTTACGCATAATCAGTATTAACAGCAGCTGTTCTTATGAAGAGAAGTCTCTGAGCCGGTTAATCCGGCGGATATCAGTTATAAGTAACGCTGAAAGGGGAAAATGCATACAAAATGAAAGAGTCTAATCAAAAGGCTGATAAAAAGCTAAGGGAAAAGCCAAAATATAACATGTGGCAGAACTCGTGGTTCATGATAAGCCTTGCATGGCGGGAAAAGGAGAAAAAGGTCCTTGTGCTCGGCTTTATAACTGCTGTACTGGCGGTTGCAGCCAGCTTGATAAATCTATATATATCGCCGATGGTTCTTGCCTGTGTCGAGCAGGGAGCGGCGGTTGCCCGCCTTGCGGCTACTATTCTTGTCTTTACCGGGCTTTTAATTGTCACAAGCGCGATGTCTGCCTATGTCGGTGCAAATATTATCTATGGCAGGATAACCGTAAGAAGCGCCATAATAGGGGCCATAAATCGCAAGGCGGAGACGACTTCCTACCCCAACGTCGGAGACGAGAAGTTCCGCAAGCTCCTATCTAAAAGTGGTGAGGCTGTCGCGGGAAACAATAGCGCCTCGGAGGCTGTGTGGACTACTCTGACTGAGCTTTCTAAGAACATTCTGGGCTTTGCGATATACCTTTCGTTACTCTCGAACCTTCAGCCGGCATTAATGCTTATTATTCTTGTAACAACACTTTTGAGTTACTTTGTCAGCAAGCGAATCAACGAATACGGATATCGTCACCGCGAGGAAGTCGAGGATTATGAAAATAAGCTGTGGTACACCTCAAGAAGAGCACATGACGTAAAGGCGGCTAAGGATATACGAATATTTAACCTTAAGCCCTGGCTGAACGAGGTAACGGATAAAGCGTATAACGAATATGTGGCATTTCATAGCAGAGCCAATGCCGTGTATATCTGGGGCGGGATTTTAGATCTTGTTCTTGCCTTTTTAAGAAACGGCGTTGCTTATGCCTACTTAATAAATCTTGTATTGAAGGATAGTCTGAGCGCCGCTGAGTTTCTGCTTTACTTTTCTGCGGTCGGCGGCTTCGCGGGATGGGTGACAGGAATACTGGGCAATCTTTCAACTCTGCACATACAAAGCCTTGATATATCTGTAATCCGGGAATTTTTAGAGTACAACGAGCCGTTCGGCTTGGACGAAGGCAGGGCAATAATCCCCGATCAGGCAGGTAAATATGAAATCAAGCTGGAAAATGTAAGCTTTAAGTACCCCGGAAGTGAAAATTACATTTTGAAGGATGTAAACCTCACCCTCCATGCCGGCGAAAAGCTTGCCGTTGTGGGGCTTAACGGCGCGGGGAAAACGACTATAGTAAAGCTTATCTGCGGCTTCTACGATCCTACCGAGGGCAGGGTTACCCTTAACGGCACCGACATCCGCGAGTTTAAGCGGCGGGATTACTACAAGCTGTTCTCGGCAGTGTTCCAAAGCTTTTCATTGCTGGCGTCAACAGTCGCGGCAAACGTCGCTCAGAGTGAGGATGATATCGACATGCAGAGGGTGCGCGATTGCTGTGCCATGGCCGGTCTTGCAGGAAAAATAGAATCACTGCCGCAGGGCTACGATACTCTTATGAACCGCGACGTCTATGAGGAAGCCGTTATGCTGTCCGGCGGCGAAACACAGAGGCTTATGCTTGCGAGGGCGCTTTATAAGAAAGCCCCGGTAGTAATGCTCGACGAGCCGACGGCTGCGCTTGACCCCATAGCCGAATCCGAACTTTATCAGAGGTATGGCGATATGACAAACGGCAAATCCTCGGTTTACATCTCCCACCGGCTTGCATCCACCCGCTTCTGCGACAGAATAGTGTTTATCGAGGGCGGGGGAATCGCAGAAGAAGGCACGCACTCCGAGCTTCTTGAAAAAGGCGGAAGGTATGCCGAACTGTTTGAGGTTCAAAGCAAGTATTACAAAGAGGAGGCAGATGGCAATGTCTGAAAATACAAAAAAGAAAAGCTCGCTTTTGCCATGGAAAGAGGCGGCGGCAATAAACGTGAAGGCGTTGAAGCTGATGTGGGGCGCATACCCTCAGATGTTTGCTTCTCGGATTATCTACATAATTTACAACGCGCTGACTCCCTATGTCGGCGTGTATCTCTCCGCGCTGATAATAAACGAGCTTTCCGCATCAAGAGACCGGCAAAGGCTTGCGCTGCTGGTGATAATCACTCTTGTATCCGCGGCGCTTATGTCGCTTGTGGGTGCAATTATAAACAAATGGCAAAATACAAATTCTGCCGGCATATATTATAAGATTGACCGCATACTTTCAAAAAAGCTTTTGGATATGGACTTTGCTTGCATTGAGGATGCCGGAACCCAGCAGCTGCTTTCAACCATCCGTCAGAACCAGAACGGTCAGGGCTGGGGACTTATCAAAGCCTTCAACGGTGCGGAAAGCATAGCCTCCTCTGCAACCACGATTATAGGCGGCGCCGCGCTGACTGTAACTCTTTTCACAAGCCGGGTTCCGCAGTCGGCAGGATGGCTTACAGTGCTGAACAATCCGCTGCTTGTCCTGCTGATTCTTTTGGTGATGGCGTTAATAACCTATGCTTCTCCCGCACTTTCCGGCAAAGCCAACGAATACTGGGCGCGCGAAACGGGCAAGCATAACCTTGCAAATCGCCTTTTCTCATTTTATGGCTGGCTTGGCTATGATAAAGACCTCGCTACCGACATAAGAATCTACCGTCAGGATCTGATATGTGATAAATACAACACCGACAAAACAGGAACGTTTGCCTCCAAGGGGATATTTTCAAAGTATGCTAAAGGTCCAATAGGGCTATACAGCGCCGCTGGCTCGGCTTTATCGGTGGTGTTTACCGGCTTTGTTTATGCGTTCGTTTGCTTAAAGGCGATTGCCGGGGCGTTCGGCGTGGGCTCGGTAACTCAGTACGTCAGCGCGATTACAATGCTCGCCGGCGGGGCATCGCAAATTTTTGGAAATCTCAACACTGCCCGTATGAACGCATCCTTCCTGAAGCCGGTATTTGAGCTGCTGGAAATGCCATCCGGCATGAGTACGGGAACCGTCCCCATCGGTGAGGACGGTATGCGTAACTTTGAAATAGAGTTCAAAAATGTATCGTTTAAGTACCCCGGAGGCGGTGATTACGTTCTTAAGAACGTCAGCCTAAAGCTTAATTCACAAAGCTGCACCGCGATTGTTGGCCGGAACGGCAGCGGCAAAACTACCTTTATAAAGCTATTGTGCCGCCTTTACGATCCCACCGAGGGCGTTATCACCCTCAACGGAAGGGATATTCGCGAATACGACTATGCTCAGTATATGTCGGTGTTCTCGGTGGTATTTCAGGATTTTGTGCTGTTCGACTTCATGTTGGCGCAGAACGTCGCCTGCGGCACAGAGTATGATGGCACGCTGGTTACGCAATGCCTTGAAAAATCCGGATTCGGTGAGCGCCTTAAGTCGCTTCCGCACGGAATTGAAACCTATCTGCACAAAGGCTTTTCAAAGGAAGGAGTTGATGTTTCGGGCGGCGAAGCGCAGAAAATCGCTCTTGCAAGAACCTTATACCGAAATGCTCCGTTTATAGTCTTAGACGAGCCGACTGCCGCCTTAGACCCTGTTGCCGAGTCGGAAATGTATGAGCATTTTAACTCGATAGTAGGCGGCAAGACAGCTGTTTACATCAGCCACCGCCTTTCCTCCTGCCGCTTCTGCGAGGATATACTGGTGTTCGACGACGGCAGACTTGTGCAAAGGGGCGGGCATGAGGAGCTTCTTGCCAACGAAAGCGGAAAATACTTCGAGTTATGGACGGCTCAGTCTCAGTACTACGCATAAAATCTGTTCTCAAAGGACGGCCAAGCGCTTGAGGCCGTCCTTTTTCATTTTCCTTCAAAAGATTGATATTTTGCTTGCAATTTCATCAGCGATATAGTATACTATTCAGAGAAAATTAAGTATTGGAGAGATGATTGCTATGAAATTACCTTTTAGCACCGAAAATTTTAATTTCAGCGGCAGAATCGATCTTTCCCAGCCCGGAACAGCGTGGCTGATCTGGCCGGGAAGCTATATCGGATTCTGCTTCTGCGGAACGAGCGTCGGCATAGAGCTTGAAAACCATCGCTTCTGGAACGGCAACAGAATCGGCTTCGTTGTGGACGGCAAAGAAAGCCTTATTGAAATAGGGGACGGCGTTGGAATTTACACGCTTGCCGAAAATCTTCCGGAAGGAACTCATAGCTGCTATATCTATAAGCCCATGGCAGGCGGATATATAAAGCTTTTGAACCTTGTTCTGGGCGAAGGCGCGCGTATCTGCAAGCCCATGCCCAAGCCCGGAAAGCGTATAGAGTTCTACGGCGATTCCGTAACTGCGGGCGACGCTGTTGACGCGGACGAGTATGAGGGCAAGCCCGACCCGGAGGAAAATATGGGTCAGTGGGACAATTCGTGGCACACATATGCCATGCGCACCGGAAGAATGCTGCCGGCGGAGGTGTACAACACCTCTCAGGGCGGAATAGCGTTGCTCGACGGAACCGGTTACTTTGAAATGCCGAACACGCGCGGCCTTGAATCCTGCTATGACAAGCTTAAGTACTGTATAAATGAAGAGATAACGCCTTGGGATTTTTCGCGGTTTGTTCCGCACGTCATAGTATTTGCTGTCGGTCAGAACGACCATAATCCGAACCCCGACTGCATTTATGACAAGTTAAATTACAGGCCTAAGTGGGAAGGAAAGTATATTGAAACCATTAATTCCATCCGTTCTCATGCCCCGAAGGCCACGATTGTGCTTGCATTGACGGTTTTGAACCACGACCCTGAGTGGGACGAAGCAATCGAGGAAATTAAAAACAAATTGGGCGGCTCGAAAAAACGTATATACCATTTTGTTTACAGCCGTTGCGGAAAAGCAACCCCGGGTCATCCGAGAAACGCCGAGCAGCAGGAAATGGCCAACGAGCTTACCGAATTTTTGAATTCTTTGCCCGAGGATACATGGGAAAGCTAATATTTCAGCACAGTATTGTACGAAAGGAATTGACATAATTATGGAAATCACAAAGGACATTCGCTATATAGGCGTCAACGATCATGAGATCGATTTGTTTGAGGGGCAGTATGCTGTTCCGAACGGAATGGCATATAATTCTTATGTTATTGTTGATGATAAGATAGCGGTTATGGACACTGTGGACGTGCGCTTTAAAGAGCAGTGGCTTGAAAGCCTTAGCTCCGCACTTGCCGGCAGAACACCGGATTACCTTGTTGTTTCACATATGGAGCCGGATCACTCCGCCAATATAGCCGCATTTTTGGAAAAGTATCCCGGAGCAACGGTAGTTGCCACTCAAATGGCGTTCACCATGATGCAGCAGTTCTTCGGCGATGATTATGCTTCAAGGAGGATTGTCGCCACGGAGGGAGCTACTCTTTGCCTGGGAGGTCATACGTTAACCTTCTACACTGCACCGATGGTTCACTGGCCGGAAGTAATGGTGACCTATGATGATAAGGATAAGGTTCTGTTTTCAGCCGACGGATTCGGCAAGTTCGGGGCGCTTGATGTTGAAGAGGATTGGGCTTGCGAAGCCAGAAGATATTATATCGGCATAGTCGGTAAATTCGGGCAGCAGGTTCAGGCGCTTTTAAAGAAGACCTCTGCTCTGGATATAAGCATTATATGCCCGCTCCATGGCCCGGCCCTTAAGGGAAACCTTGGCTATTATATCGGCCTTTATGATATATGGTCGAGCTACGGCGCTGAGAGTGAGGGAGTTGTTATTGCCTACACCTCGGTTTACGGTCATACAAAGGAGGCAGTGCTTGAACTTGAAAAGATGTTGACCGCCAAGGGCGAAAAGGTAACAGTTCATGATCTTGCCCGCTGCGACATGGCCGAGGCTGTTGAGGATGCTTTCCGCTACGGCAGGCTGGTTTTAGCCACCACAACCTACAACACTGATATTTTCCCCTTCATGCGCGAGTTCGTGGAGCACCTTGCCGAAAGAAACTTCCGGAACCGCAGAGTTGGCATAATAGAAAACGGCTCATGGGCGCCAATGGCGGCAAAGGTAATAAAGGGTATGCTTTCAGGCTGCAACAACGTTGAAATAATCGAGCCTGTTGTTACCATCAAGTCGGCGTTGAACAAATCAAGCATGGAAGCATTAACTGAGCTTGCTGAGAACGTTTGAAGGAGTTCATCCGTCATAAGCTTTAAAGCCGCGCGGAAAAGCAGCGCGCACGCGCAATCTGAGACGGATGAGATTGATTTTTATAGAAAGGATAACAAAGCTATGTCTGATAATGCACTGAACAATCTTGGCTACGGTCTGTATCTTGTCACGTCGTTCGACGGCAAACGTCATAACGGCATGATATGCAATACGGTTATGCAGGTATCGCTGAATCCCTGCCGAATCGCCGTAAGCATCAACAAGTCCAACTACTCGCACGACGTTATAAGGAATACAGGGGTAATGAACGTTAACATTCTCAGCACCGAAGCCCCCTTTAAGGTCTTCGAGCATTTTGGCTTCCAAAGCGGCAGGAATGTTGACAAGTTCAGCGGCTGCAAGCCCGGCTTTTCAAAAAACGGGCTTGTGGTTCTGCCAAAGTATGTAAACTCGTGTATTTCGCTCAAGGTTGAGGAGTATTCCGACCTTGGCTCGCACGGGCTGTTCATCTGCTCAGTCGTTGAGGAAACTGTACTTTCAGACAAAGAGACAATGACATATGCATATTACCATCAGAACGTAAAGCCCAAGCCAAAGGCAAGCGGCGTTAAGGGCTGGGTCTGCAAGATATGCGGATACGTATACGAGGGCGAAGAGCTTCCCCCAGACTTTGTCTGCCCATGGTGCAAGCACGGTGCGGAAGATTTTGAGCCTATAACCGAGTAAATTCCGTGAAAGGCGGTTTTTAATGAACGGATTTTGGGCATTCATGCTGATTGTGAATCTGACTGCTCCGCTGATAATGGTAGTATTCGGCATACTGTTTCTAAAGAATCCGCCTAAGAATATCAATTCTGTTTTCGGCTATCGTACAACTATGTCCATGAAGGATATGGACACATGGGGCTTTGCACATAAGTATTGCGGCAGGCCGTGATTTTGGCTCGGATTGACGCTGATGCCGATATCCGTCTTTGCTATGATATTTGCGATTGGTGACGAAGAATCAGCCGCAACGGCAGCAGTCGGTTCGGCGGTGCGCTTCGTTCAGATGGGTTATTCTTATGGCCTCGATCATACTGACAGAAACGGCACTCAAAAGAGCGTTTTGCGAAAACGGAATACGCAAAACTGACTGAGATTGATTTTACAAAAGATAAATCCCGCCTAAGGCAATATAGCCTTGAGCGGGATTTTTGAGTCATAATCGTCAAATCAATTCTTTTCTAAATCCTTAAGTGCTGATATTTCGTCGCGGTTTAAGCGTATTACCGAGTCCTTAATCAGCTTAACCTGTGCGCGGTCGAACACAGTGTCACCATCGGTGCCCGCAAGCCTTACATGCAGCTTGCCGGATATAAGGTTAGCGTCGGTAACCGTTCCCTTGCCTGAGGGGGTTTCTACAAGCGCCCCAACCTTCGGCGTGATTGAAAGCAGATATTCATATCCGTCCTGTTCATATTTTAAGCAGCACATAAGCCTTCCGCAGGTTCCGGATATCTTTGTCGGATTCAATGAAAGACTTTGTTCCTTTGCCATTTTTATTGATACCGGCTGGAACTCACCCAAAAATTTTGAGCAGCAGAATTCTCTGCCGCAGACCCCAAGGCCTCCAAGCATTTTGGCTTCGTCGCGCACGCCTATCTGTCTTAGCTCGATTCTTGTGTGGAACACCGAGGCAAGGTCTTTAACCAGCTCACGGAAGTCAACGCGATTTTCCGATGTGAAGTAGAACAAAAGCTTTGAATTATCAAAGGTGCATTCAACGTCTACAAGGTTCATGTTCAGCTTGTACTGCGCTATTTTTCGCTCGCAGATTCCAAAAGCCTCTTTTTCCTTAACGGCGTTTTTTTCCATCTGTTTAAAGTCATCCTCCGTGGCGGCTCTTATTACCGGTTTAAGAGGGTTAACAACCTCATCGTCCCCAATCATCTTGTTTGCAAGAACAACCTCTCCGCACTCAACCCCTCTTGCGGTTTCAACTATAACCTTGTCGCCGCTCAAAAAGCTGTATTCGCCAGGAGAAAAGTAATATACCTTTCCGACGCTTTTAAATCTCACTCCGATTATCTCTATCATGTTCTAACGATTCCTTTCGATTATTGATTTCCTGACCCTTGTCATCCAACATGCCATTTTTATTTATGTTTCTCATGCATGCCTACGCGCTGTACCCTGCCAGCCTCGCGGCGAGGTCCTGACATGTCAGCGGGACGGAGCAATTGCCCTTTAGCTTGGCTATTGCATCCTCGGCGCTTTCGTACATTGCGGTAAGCCCGCTTAGCCTGACGTTTCTTACAATAAGCTCGGCCTCCTGCGCAAAGCATGACTCGGGCTTAACACCCTGTTTTATCAGGCAACAGTCTGCTATAAGCTCGGAAAGCTCCTCTATCATTCTTATTGCGGCTTCTCTGTCAGTCTCGAAAAGGCATTTGCCCAAATTGTATTCATCGCCCGAGGCTATGGCCTTTGCGGCGGCTTTTACAGCAAGAAGCTGTTCATCATCGTCGGCAGTTAAATATTCAAGGCATTTGCCTATGTTTCCGCCGCAAACCGAGTAAGCAATCGCTGCTTTTTCCTCAGAAAAGCCTTTTTTGCCAAGTGCCAGAAGGCAGCTTTCGCGGTCGGCTGGCGGAACGTCTATCATAATTGCCCTTGAACGTATGGTTTCAAGAACTCTGTCGATCGCCTCGGCAGTCATTATAAACGCTACATGCTCCGGGGGCTCTTCAAATATCTTTAAAAGTATGTTCTGCGAAGCCGGAAGAGCCTTGTCTATCCCGGGAATAATGTAGATTTTCAGCTTTCCCTCGTTTGGGGCAACGCTTGCGTCGGAGACAATCGGACGCAGGTCGTCTACCTTGAAGTTTTCGCTTTTGCCGCTCGGCGATATCCAAATAATGTCCGGATGGGCGTTTTTTTCACCCATGCGGCAGTTTTTGCATATACCGCATGGGACCCCGTCCTGCCTATCGCACAGAAGCTGCATGGCAATGTACAGAGCCAATGTGCGCTTGCCGACGCCCTTTTCACCTGTCAGTATCAGCGAGCGGCAGACTCTATTCCTTTGGACCATAGATCTGACGAGCGAAACTGCGCGCTCTTTTGAATATAGCTCCATCAGAACTTCTCAAACCGCTCAACATCGGTTACGAAAACGGTTGCGCCTCCGATGGTTATCTCAACCGGATAAGCGGCGAATGAGCCATGAAATGAAGGCGAGGCAACCATCTGCCTGCGCTTTTTGCAGTGCCCGCGAATAATTTCAATGCATTCGTCAAGCCTTGAATCATCAACGCAGATAAGCAGGGTGGAATTTCCGGCCTTCAAAAAGCTTCCGGTGGAAGAAAGCTTTGTAGATTGAAGCTCCGCTTTAATAAGAGCCTCGGAAACGCTCCTGAAGTCGTCGTCATTAATTATAGCTATTATAAGTTTCATATGTGCAGCCGTCCTTTCATCCGCAAAGCTTATTTTACCGGAAATCTGTTAGAAGATATTCCGTCATTATTATTTTAACACAGTTTTAATAAAAATGCAACTAACACTGCAAATAAGTTCGGAAAAAGAATACTTTATTTTTCGACAGCGGCATATACCGTCCGCTTCGCCTGGAATGGTCCGGCAATGTCATTTTTAGATATCCAAGCATACTATATAAAAGCGGACGAAAAAGTTCGCAATAAATCTATCAAACGGAGACTACAATGAACATCAATGATATAGTTTTTAACAGCCGTGCCACCGATGCGCAGGCTGCTTCCGACGCTCCGTCTCTTTGCTGTGAGCAGGCAAAGACAGAGCTTCCGAAGGAAACCCCTGTTGCAATGCTCTATGTTCCATATCAGCAGTGGAGAAAGGTTTACGAGCCGATGGTAGGTCTTGAAAGAGGAACGATTTTTGAAGAGCTTGACAAGCCTTTTATAGGGGAGAGAATGTGATGAATAACAGAGAAAAGCTTTTAAAGAACGTTCAGTACTATTCGTTTGCAGTGCTCGAGTCGGCGATGTTTCTGGATACCCACCCCGAATGCGCCGAGGCTCTGGCATACTACAACAAGTACAAGAAGCTCTGGGAGGAAGCAAAGGCGGAGTTTGAAGCAAAGTACGGCCCACTAACAATAGCTTCCGATGCCAACAATGACTGCTGGCAGTGGGCAAACGGCCCTTGGCCATGGGAGCTTGCCGCGAACGAGGGTTGATGAGCGATAAGCCCATCGGTCTTAAAGCGGCAAACGGAGAAATCCGAAATTGCATGAAAGGCATGGTATTAATTAATTATGTGGCAATACGAAAAGAAACTACAGTATCCGGTTAAAATAAAAACTCCCAATCCCGCCGCGGCAAAGGTTATAATATCGCAGTTTGGCGGGCCTGACGGCGAGCTTGGCGCGGCAATGAGGTATCTTTCGCAGAGATACACTGCACCGTGCCCGCAGGTTAAGGCGGTTCTTAACGATATCGGCACGGAAGAGCTCGGACACATGGAAATGGTGTGCGCGGTAGTTTATCAGCTTACCAAGAACCTTACTCCGAAGGAAATAAAAGAATCTGGCTTTGACACTTATTTTGTAGACCATACTACAGGTCTATATCCTATAGCGGCATCCGGAACACCGTTCTCGGCTGAGATATTTCAATCGACCGGCGACCCCATAGCGGATCTTACCGAGGACCTTGCAGCCGAACAGAAAGCCCGCCTGACCTACGACAATATCCTGCGTCTGGTTGACGACCCGGATGTCCGCGACGTTATAAAGTTCCTGCGCGAGCGCGAGATCGTGCATTTCCAGCGTTTCGGTGAAGCGATGCGCATGGTGACAGATCAGCTCAACGCTAAAAACTTTTACGCCTTCAACCCCAGCTTTGACAAGTAATACTAATCTCGCCTGAAATGAAAGCAAAAAATCGGACACAAAACCGCTATACGCCGGAATTTTGCGCCCGCTTTATGACCATGCATGGTCTATGCGTTTCCAGACGAGTATAAATAGAAGCCAGATGCGGTTCGGAAGCCCGGACCGCATTTTTTCTTTCATCAAAAATAATATTGCCCGGACGTATATACATTTTCGGCGGTATATGCCACAATATGAATAAAAACGGAAACCGATATCAAAATCCGGTGTTCCATTTAAGCGCGTATGGCTGTGTATAACAATATTGAAAGGGCAAAGTGTAACGAATGATTTTTCTGCAAGGCGTTTTAGTAATTCCACAGCCGATATCATGAAAATCGCAGGCGAAAATCAGTACTGCGAGGAAATGGCAGTGACCACCGATGAAGCCGAGTACACTAAATTTTCCTATACGCTTGGCAATGCCGATGTATTATAGCAAGTCTGGAAATACTCGGAAAGAATAAGACTGTAGTTTCCATCGAAGCGGAGCACAGTAGCTATGATGACACTGCCGGCATAGTAGAAGGGGTTTCGACGACCGCGTTGATATAGCTGTTATCGACGCATACTGCTTCGAGGGCGGCAAAGATTGGGTACAGCTTGATAATATCACCCGAATATCGTATTTTAGCGAGAAGGAGCAGGTGATTCGGAAGTTGTTTAATAGCAGAGCCGCAGAATAAATATGATGTATAACTCAAAAACCGCGCCGCAGCGAAAAGCCACAGCGCGGTTTGTTATGTTATGCGTTAATCTATCATATCCGCCATGGAATATAGTCCGGCAGGCTTATTGGCAACAAACACCGCGGCGTTCACCGCACCCACCGCGAAGACTTCCTTTGAAGCTGCGGAGTGGGAAAGGGTGATAACCTCGTCCCGCCCGGCAAAAATAATTTCATGCTCGCCAACGATTGTCCCGCCGCGCAATGAGTGTATGCCAATTTCAGTCTTATCGCGCTTTTTGCGGACGCTGTGGCGGTCGTAAACGTAGGAATATTTATATCCCGAAGCCTCATTAATCGACTCCGCCAGCATAAGAGCAGTGCCGCTCGGCGCGTCAATTTTCTGGTTGTGGTGTTTCTCGATGATCTCTACATCGTACTGCTCACCTAAAACCGATACCGCCTTTTTGGCAAGCTCCCGCATAAGATTTATGCCTATAGACATATTTGCGGTGAAGAAAATCGGTATTTCACTTGCAGCAGATTTTATTCTTGCCGTCTCTTCGTCGCTATAGCCGGTGGAGGCGAGCACCAAAGCAGTGCCGTTGGTCTTTGCATATTCCAGAAGGCCGCCAAGTGCGGAAGGGTGGGAGAAGTCGATAATAACATCAGGCTTGCAGGTTAGCTCCGAGGGCTTAGAAACTACTGTAAAGTCAGAATACTTTTCACATACTTTATCTATGCCCGCAACAACCTTTGTGTCGCTGCGGCTTGAAATTATATCGTTTACGACTCTGCCCATTTTGCCGCAGCATCCGCTTATCACAACGTTTGTCATAGTTTAATGACCGTCCTTTGCTTTAATATATTGCAACTCTTTTCAATAACGGTAAATGGCATTTACTTTACAATACCGTGCTTTAAAAGAATCTCCCAAAGAGCCTGCTTGTGTTCGTCCGAAAGCCTTGTAAGCGGCAAACGCAAGTTTGCCTCACAGATTCCTGCCATATCTAAGGCTTCCTTTATTGGTATCGGGTTGACCTCGCAGAACAGAATATCGGTAAGGTCGTAATATTCCTTAGCGAGATTTGCCGCCGCACCGAACTCGCCATCAAGGCACATCCGGCATATATCATGCATAACCCTCGGGACGATATTAGAAAGCACCGATATAACGCCCTTTGCACCTATCGACATCAGCGGTACAGTCAAATCGTCATTGCCGCTGTAGACCGGCAAATCGTCCCCACAGGTCGATAGGATTCCCATTGCCTGAGAAACGTTGCCGCTGGCTTCCTTGACGCCCACAATCTGCGGGTGCCGGCTGAGAATCCTATAGCTTTCAAGGCTAATGTTGAAGCCGGTTCTTGAAGGCACATTGTAAATTATAGCCGGAAGGGAGGTCTGCGATAGGATCCTCTCATAATGCTTAATAATTCCCATCTGTGTGCATTTGTTGTAGTATGGGGTTACTAAAAGCAAACCGTCTGCCCCGGCGTCCTGCGCATCCTTCGTTGTGTTTATGCAGTATTCGGTGTCGTTCGAGCCGGTCGAGCATATCACCGGCACTCTGCCTCTTGCGGTATCAACTGCGCATTTCATCAGCGAACGGTGCTCGTCGGCGGAAAGCACGGCATTTTCGCCGGTTGTTCCGACTGCAACAAGAGCGTCTATGCCTTCGCTTATTCCGAATTCTATCAGTTCTTTATACTTCTCAAGATTCAATGAACCGTCCTTGTTCATGGGGGTAACTAATGCTGTCGCCGCTCCGGAAAACAGTAGATTTTTCATGTCGGTCATCCTTTCCTAAGAATGTGTTAAGATAGCATCTTCAAAACCAAATTAATCGAAATATCCCTTTGCCGCCAGAAGCTCCGCCAAAAGAACTCCACCGCCGGCGGCGCCTCTTAAGGTGTTGTGCGAGAGGCAGACGAACTTGTAATCGTACTGCGTATCCTCACGCAGACGGCCAATCGATATCGCCATGCCGCCTTCCAGGTTGCGGTCAAGCTTAGCCTGCGGGCGGTTATCATCCTCAAAGTAATTTAAGAACTGCTTGGGAGCAGAGGGAAGCTCCAGTTCCTGCGGAACACCTGCAAAATTCTTCCAAGCTTTTAGGATTTCTTCCTTGCTTGGCTTGTGCTCGAAGCTTACGAATACTGCCGCTGTGTGACCGTCCGAAATCGGGACCCTTAAGCACTGAGTGGTGATAGCTGGGGAGTCGGCAGTCTTGATTATGCCGTTCTCGATATGTCCCCAAACTTTGAGAGGCTCTTTTTCGGACTTCTCTTCTTCGCCACCGATGTAGGGGATGAGGTTGTCAACCATCTCGGGCCAGCTTTCAAAGGTCTTTCCGGCACCCGAAATCGCCTGATATGTACACGCTAAAACTTTTGTAATACCGTATTTGCGTAACGGATGCAGCGCGGGAACGTAGCTCTGAATCGAGCAGTTTGACTTTACTGCGATAAATCCGCGCTTAGTTCCAAGTCTATCGCGCTGAGACTTTATAATATCGATATGCTCGGGGTTAAGCTCTGGGACGATCATGGGAACATCCGGGGTAAAGCGGTTTGCGGAGTTGTTTGAGATGATGGGGCACTCAAGCTTTGCATAAGCCTCTTCAAGCGCAAGTATCCGATCTTTCTTCATGTCAACGGCGCAGAAGCAGAAGTCAACCGTTTCGGCAATTTTTGCCTTGTCGGCGTCTGCATCCGTAACGATAATATTTTTGACGCTTTCCGGTATGGGATCTGTCATAGCCCATTTTGCACCGACAGCCTCTGCATAAGTCTTTCCGGCCGAGCGGGGAGAAGCTGCTAATACCTTGATTTTAAACCAGGGATGGTTTTCAAGCAGAAGAATGAATCTCTGACCTACCATTCCTGTTGCGCCTATAATGCCAACATTGTAAGTTTTCATGTTATTATCTTTCCTTTCGATATTCTTTTTACTTCAAACCCTAAAAACAGTTGAAAAACCGACAAATATGTTTTATAATATATCAGATGTCGACGGTAATATTTTTTCGACCCTTAGTTATACATTTGCTACACATTGACATTATATCATGGCAAGCCAAAACAGTCAACAGAAAATATAATTTATCGCATTAAATCCTTAAAAGATTGGAGACTTTTGCTTAAATGTTGGACATAAACAACCTCAAAAAGAGTGATTTTTACTATGACCTTCCGCAGGAACTGATAGCCCAAACTCCCATCGAGCCGAGAAACCATTCCCGCATGATGGTAATTGAGCGCAAAACCGGAGATATTTCTCATGATCGCTTCTATAATCTATGCAAATATTTAAAAAAGGGTGATACCCTTATAGTAAACGATTCGCGGGTGCTCCCGGCAAGAATCTACGGCGAAAAGGAGGCCAACGGAACTTTTATTGAATTTCTTTTGTTGGAACAGAGGGCAAATATGGTTTGGGAGATACTCTGCCGCCCGGGAAAGAAAGCAAAGGTAGGAACGGTTTTCAGCTTCGGCGGCGGAAAGCTTAAAGCGGAAATACTTGAAGTCTTGGAGGACGGCAACCGTATTGCAAGGTTTGAATGTGATGGCAGCTTTTACGCCGTTTTGGATGAAATCGGCCAAATGCCCCTGCCGCCCTATATCACAAAAAAGTTAGAGGATAAGGAGCGTTATCAGACTGTTTATTCCAACGAAGTAGGCTCTGCCGCCGCGCCCACAGCCGGATTGCATTTCACCCGGGAGCAGTTGGAGGAGCTAAAAGCTATGGGCGTAAACATAGGCAGAGTGACCCTGCATGTCGGCCTGGGAACCTTCAGGCCGGTGAAAGAGGACAGGGTTTTAGATCATAAAATGCACTCCGAGCATTACGAACTTCCGCCCGAAACGGCGGAGCTAATAAACAAAACCAAACGCGAGGGCGGAAGGGTTATAGCGGTTGGCACAACCTCCTGCCGAACACTTGAAAGCGTCGCCACTCTTAACGGCGGGAAAATAGTCCCGGCAGAGGGAAACACCGATATCTTTATTTATCCGGGGTATCAGTTTAAATGTATCGACGGGCTTATAACCAACTTCCACCTGCCGGAAAGCACGCTCATTATGCTGGTATCTGCGTTCGCGGGGTATGATAATATTATGAACGCTTATAATACGGCTGTTGCCGAGAGGTATCGTTTCTTCAGCTTCGGCGATGCGATGCTGATAGTATAAAACCAATTTCCGTCCAAAGAAAAACCGACAGCAGTTGCAAAGCCGCTATATGTTGGGACTTTTTTCAGCTGTTTTTATGACCATACATGGTCTGTATATTTCCAGAAGGATATAAGTATAAATTCCGAATTGGATAGAATATTTTCCGGGCGGACGGCGGAAAATCCTATTGCCCGTCATTTCTTTTCCCAACCCCTTGCATTTTTTCTCGTAATAATGTATATTATCATTGTATAACATTGTGGAACATTATTTTATGGGGGCAACAAACTATGGGACTAAAAAAGGATTTAAAAAAGCTTGCGCGGTTTTCTGATAACCCATACGAAGCCCAGTACCGCCCGGAAAAGGAAATGAAAAAGCTTTACATTCTGCTTCTTATTACTTTGCCTATATTCCTGGGCTTTTGCTGTGAGTTCTGGATACTTATTTCCGGCCCGCTGTTCATTTACTGGATAATCACATTTTTAAAGGGCAGGGAGTATTGGAAAGAGCTTGGCTGGAAGATGCTGTGGTACTATCTGCCCATGGTCCTTATGGGAATTTTGGGGCTGTTTTTTGCGATGGATCACACCCTTGTGCATCTTTGCGGGAAATTCTTCAGATTTCTTGGATTCAAATAAATTATCGCGCGAATAAAGGACGTTTTAGAAATGTATAAACTGTTAAAGCAGGAGGGCTCCGCCCGTCGCGGTGAGTTTTCAACAGTTCACGGCGTTATTCAGACTCCCGTGTTCATGAATGTCGGAACGGCAGCCGCAATAAAGGGCGGGGTTTCCTCACTCGATTTGGTTGACCTAAAATGCCAGGTTGAGCTTTGCAATACCTATCATCTGCATGTCAGGCCGGGGGATGATGTAATATATAAGCTCGGTGGTCTGCATAAATTTATGAATTGGCAGAAGCCTATTTTAACCGATTCCGGCGGATTTCAGGTATTTTCTTTAGCCAAGCTGCGTAAGATTAAGGAGGAGGGAGTGTATTTCAACTCCCATGTGGACGGCAGAAAGATTTTTATGGGGCCGGAGGAAAGTATGCAAATACAATCCCACCTCGGCTCAACCATTGCAATGGCTTTTGACGAATGCGTTGAAAATCCCGCTCCGCGGAGCTACTCGCAGAAGTCCTGCGAGCGCACAACTCGCTGGCTTAAGCGCTGCGCGGCAGAAATGAAGCGGCTCAACTCACGCGGAGATACCATCAACCCCAATCAGCTCCTTTTCGGAATAAATCAGGGCTGCACATATGAAGATATCCGCATCGATCATATGAAGGCAATAAGCGAGCTTGATTTAGACGGCTACGCAATAGGCGGGCTTGCCGTCGGCGAGCCTACTGAGGTTATGTATAGGATAATAGAAAGCGTCGAACCGTTTATGCCCAAGGATAAGCCCAGATACCTTATGGGAGTGGGCACTCCTTCTAATATAATTGAGGGAGTATATAGAGGAGTGGACTTTTTCGACTGCGTTATGCCATCGCGTAATGCGCGCCACGCAACCATTTTTACCTGGAACGGCATCATGCACCTGACCAACGCCAGATACGAGCTCGACGAGCGCCCTATCGACCCAGAGTGCGACTGCCCCACCTGCCGCAATTTCACCCGTGCATATGTAAGACATCTGTTTAAGGCTGACGAACAGCTTGCCGGCAGACTTGCGGTTATGCACAACCTGTATTTCTATAACACACTTATGGAGCGAATCCGCCAAGCGTTGGACGAAGGAAAGTACGGCGAGTTCAGAGCGAAATATTCGCCGCTTCTCGCCTCCAAGCTTTTAGACTGATACGGCCTGACATTTTGAATTGGTCATATTTTTGGAGAAAATCATGTCATTGATTGAAGTAATTTTAATAGGAATTGGCCTTGCGATGGACGCTTTTGCGGTTTCCGTAACCAATGGAATGGCAAGGCAAAACGTTAATATTGGCTGGGCCTTTGCAATAGCAGTATGCTTCGGGGCTTTTCAGGGGCTTATGCCGGCCTTGGGATTCACACTTGGCTCGACGTTTACAAGGTATGTTCAAGCGTTCGACCATGTTATAGCTTTGGTGCTTTTGGGCTTTATAGGCGTAAAAATGCTGGCAGACGGAATTAAGAATAAAAGGGACAGTGACGGCTCTGGCTGTGTCCTTACAGTTGGTGCGCTCATTTTGCAAGGCGTTGCAACAAGCATAGACGCCCTTGCGGTAGGAGTTTCCTTTGCGGCGGTTATGTCCGGCTTTGGCGAGATGCTTGTCGCCGTACTGATAATAGCTGCGATAACCTTTGTAATCAGTCTTGCCGGAGTGTATATAGGCAAAAAATCGGGCGACTTTTTGAACAATAAAGCGCAGATAGTTGGCGGAATAATTCTTATTGCAATCGGGGTAAAGATCTTTGTCGAACACGTTTTCTTCTGATATCAGGCTTGTAATTTTTGATCTGGACGGCACTCTTGTGAATACAATCACCGACCTTGGCAACAGCGTCAGCTATGCTCTCAAAAAGCTTGGCATGCCTGAGAGGACGATGGAAGAGTATACCCGCTTTGTCGGCAACGGCACACTCAAGCTCGTCCAGCGCTCCGTCCCAGAGGAGTATAAAGACAATAAAGAGATTATAGAGCGGGTACACTGCCTCTTCAAGGAGCATTATTCCGAGCATTACTGCGACAGCTCCGGCGTTTACTTCGGCATGCTGAAAGCTCTCGAAGAGATAAAGTCGCGCGGAATTATGCTGGCCGTTCTAACCAACAAGCCGGACGAGTTTGCCGTTAAGATAATGGACAGGCTTTTTCCAAGCGGAATGTTCAGCCATGTTCAAGGCGCAAGGGAAGGAATCCCGAAAAAGCCGGATCCAACTGCGGAACTTGAAACAATGCGTATTCTGGGCACAGATTCTGCTCATACCGTGCATATAGGCGATTCCGACATTGACGTTTTTACTGCGCATAATGCCGGAATTAGGTGCATCGGATGTTCGTGGGGATTTCGCAGTCGTGAATCTTTGATAATCGCCGGGGCAGACGCAATAGCGGACAAGTCTGCCGATCTGCCGCAGATTATTGCCGGAATGTGATGACCTGCATTAAGAATTTGCGGCTGAGAGTCAAAGCTTTCATTTGATTTTTGCAAAAATTTAAGATTTGTATTGACAAAACCGAATTGATTTGATATAATGGTAAAGCTGTCAAAAAGAGATGAGCCACTAGCTCAGTTGGCAGAGCATTTCACTTTTAATGAAAGGGTCTGGAGTTCGAATCTCCAGTGGCTCACCATTAAAGTATAATCCGAGCTCGCTATTTTTCTTTGGAATAGTATTCGGACATACAACGAAACACCGGCAAGGTTAAACGCCATGTCGGTGTTTTATTTTTGGAGGATACTATACTGCTCCGTCTCTTCCGAGTCGGCAATAGCCGTTGTTTCAAATATAAAATGCTTTGGTGATAGTGTCGGAGTAGGCAGAGTAAAGGTTTGACATCTCGCTGTTTTTGCCGAGAAGCCATGTCGTAAAGAACATGAGCATACTTGTTTTTCCCACCCTCGGCGGCTCGGAAAGAAAAAGCTCGTCTAATCGGTCATCGGCGAGCTCCTGCAAAGCATCTACCAGCTGCTTCAACACCTTGCGGCGGGGCTGATAAAACCTCTCGTTCGGTTTACGGTTGATTTCAAGGTAGAGCAGGTAACTGTCAAAACAGTAGGGTGCATCAAAGAGCAGGGTACGCTTATATAACTCAAAGAAGCCATCGACATTATTTCTCTGCTTTATCGCCGAGCTGACCGCCTTTCGCAGCTTTTCATTGGTCGAGTGAGCAAGAGCAAAGTCCTCCGGCTCTATGTTCCGGCAGAGCGAGAACAAGTCATCGTACGGAATAATATCAGAACCGCCTTTTTGTATTTCAGAAAAAATTTTAGATATAAGTTTTTCGTTATTCATATTAACCTCCAAAAAAGAAAGGGACTACCCGAACGAGTAGTCCCTGTTGACTGTTCACGCACACCCTGTTATGTGCGCCGTTTATTTTATAACCCTTGATTGTCCTGCCACCAATCAAATTCATCGTATTCTGTTTGCGGGCAGTCGTCATGCAGCTGACTGTCGTTGTTGCGTTTCATCCTCGCTTTGAATTTAGATTTCAGCACAAGATACGCAAAGCATATCGGAACACTTAACCATACATAGTCGGGTGCTTTGAAAACAAACAGGCTGACGATTATGATTGTAACAAGCATCTGTGTTCACCTCTCACTCTGCCTTTGTTTCCGAGTTCAAAATCGGCTCATGAACTCCCTTAACCCAATTCATTTCCTTGCCGTACTTATACATTTCCTCATAGAGGGAGACGATTGCTCGCAATGCTACGAATACTCGTGTTTTGAAATTTAGTTCCTTTACGTGCACGATAGCACAAACCATGCGGCTGCTCCTTCATTATATCAGACCACCGGCACAATGTCAAGGAGGAGAGTTTATGACAAAGTACGAAATCACTTTCACCACCACCCCGAACGCAGAATCCATTCTGCAAACCTCGTAAACGCTACGAGCGCAGAACAGGCAACGCCTATGCCGACGGAATTCTAAAGAAAAAATTTAGCCTTTACACCGCATGACAGCGCTGTATAATGTATTCAATAGCGGGCTTGCCGTGTTGTTGGCGGATGTTCAAATAGTATTGCCGTGCTTAGCTTTCAGGCTCATCAAAATCGTCTATTTCAAGAATCTTCCGCGAATCGCTCAGATCTATGGTGCCTACATCTCTTAGCTTTCGCTGTATAGCGCGGGTGCGGGTGCCGATAAGCTTCTGCATATCGTCGTCGAGCTGCTTTATGCGGTTCTGGGCCGATGCAAATACCTTTTCAAAGGTGTCAAACTCGGTCTTGACTGCGCTTAAGATTTCCCAGACTTCGTTGGAGCGCTTCTGAATCTGCAACGTTTTAAAGCCCATTTGCAGGGAGTTAAGCATTGCAGCCATTGTGGAAGGCCCTGCAATGTTTACCGAGTAATCCCGTTGTAAAATCTCAACCAGACCGTGGTTGACGACCTCGGCATATAGCCCCTCAAACGGCAAGAACATAATTCCGAAGCTTGTTGTGTATGGCGGACGGATGTATTTATCCTTAATGTCCTTTGCACATTTACGTATAACAGTTTCAAGGGATTTGTACGCTGTGCGTATACACTCAGCGTCTCCGGCGGCGTAGGCATCTTGCAAGGCTGCAAATGTATCACCCGGGAATTTCGAGTCAATGGGCAGGTAGATAAACTCCGAACCGTCCCCGGCGGGAAGCTTCACCGCAAATTCAACGCGGTCTCTGCTTCCGGGAATGGTAGCAACTTCTGTGTCATACTGGTCGGAATTCAGAATTTCAGAAAGGATTGCGCTCAGCTGGATCTCTCCAAGAATTCCGCGCGTCTTGACGTTTGAAAGTACCTTTTTAAGATCCCCAACCCCCGCGGCAATTGACTGCATTTCTCCTAGGCCCTTGTAAACCTGCTCCAGTCGCTCGCTTACCAGCTTGAACGAATTTGTCATCTTCTCGTCAAGCGTCTTCTGAAGCTTCTCGTCCACTGTTACGCGAATTTCGTCAAGCCGCTTGTTGTTGTCCTCCTGAATGTAGGAAAGGCGCTTTGAAATGGTGTCCCGCATTTCCGAGAGTTTCTGCTCGTTGCCTGTTTCAAGCGTTTTTATGCGCTCCTCAAGCTGCTTAAGCTGATTCTGCATTGCTTCGCTCATCAAAAGCTGTTTTGAAGATATAGCAAGATCCATGTCGTTAAGCCGCTGATACTGTGCGTCGGAAGCGGTCTTCTGGGCGCCCAAAACCATGTCTCCCAGCGCTTTAACGGTGCTTGTGACGTATGAAGAAAGCTCCTGCCGTGAAGAACTGATGCCATCCTCAAGTCTGGCAAATCCTTCTGCCGTGCGGTCATCAAAGCTCCCTTTTTTTCCGGATATTATTATTGCCGCCGCCAGAACATCCCCAATAATGACAAGAATAAGAATGATAATCATAAGAATACTGCCCATAATATTTATGCCCCCTGATGAAAAAAGAATAGCCTTCAGTTGCTGAAAAGCCTCAGCACGTCATGTCCTATAGAATTTCTATTGCCTATTGTAGCATAAAATCTGAATCATTGCAACTTCGCATTTTTCGTGCAAATAATATAATTTTAGCTTGTAAATGTGCAAATGTTATTTACTTAGCACTAACATTGTGTCATTATTTATTTAGTTGTATACCGGCTAAATATGATTGGAGGAAGATAAGATGAAGAAACTATTACGGTGGGATACTCTTCCTTGGCATAATTCTCAGTTTCGCTCTTGTAATTGCGGCTATGCTTATCATCTACTACAAACAAATTACAGAATGTTTTGAAGATCAGCCGCGTTACCGTTCACGCGGCAGAGACTTCAGAGCCTGCAAACATCGGTATGACTCCGGCGCTTGCGCCTATGGCAATTGCCCATGCGCATTTGCATCTTCAAAATATCAAAGCTCCCGAAGGCAGTACTTCAGGAGCTTGTACTAATATCCCGTTAAAAAAGTGTCTGCAAAATCGTCGTAATACCAACATTCGTCTGAAATGAAAGCAAAAATCGGGTGCAAAACCGCCAGGCGATGGGATTTTGCGAACAATTTTATGACCATGCATAGGTCTGTACATTTCCGGACAAATATAAGCATAAAACCCATTGTATAGCGTCTTTCGGCATTTTATGCGGGTTGCCTAAGCAGCTCCCGCACACTTTTGCGGGAAATCGGTATTATTTATCTATGGTAGAAATATTCGGAATGGTTTCCTCCAGCACGTCCAGAACTATTCTTACGGTATCCAGCGAAGTAAACATTGTAACTCCGTTCTGAACCGCACACTGGCGGATTGCCGCGCCGTCCTCATAGTGCACGCCCGAAAGTATCGCTCGGGTGTTTATGATGTAGCTGACGTACCCCGCGCGGATGGAGCGAAGAATTTCATCGCTGCCTTCGCTGAGCTTGCCGCGCACCCTTGTGCGGATGCCGTGCTCCTTTAAGAAATTGGCTGTTCCGATAGTGGCTTCAATGTTGAAGCCAAGGTTGTAGAACCTGCGTACAAGCGGCAGGGCCTCCTCCTTGTCCTCATCGGCAAGGGTAACAACCACCGTTCCATAATCCTTCATCTTAATGCCAGAGGCCTGCAAGGCCTTGTACATTGCACGATTAAGCCTGTCATCGTATCCAATGGCCTCGCCGGTGGATTTCATCTCAGGGGACAAATAAGCGTCCATTCCCGAAAGCTTCTCAAACGAGAACGCGGGTGCCTTAACATACCAGCGCTTCTTTTCGGGCGGGAGCATGTTGTCAATTCCCTGATCTTCAAGGCTTTCGCCGAGCATACATTTTGTTGCGATTCTCACAAGCGGGTATCCCGCTGATTTTGAAAGAAATGGAACGCTGCGCGAAGCCCTTGGGTTGACCTCTATAACAAACACGTTTTCGTTTCCGTCAACAATAAACTGAATGTTGAACAGCCCGACGATTCCTATTCCCAAGCCCAAGCGGGTGGTATAGTCGGCAATGGTGCTTTTTACCTTTTTCGAGATGGAAAACGGCGGGTAAACGCTCATCGAGTCGCCCGAGTGAACGCCGGTGCGCTCTACAAGCTCCATTATTCCGGGGATGAACACCTGCTTGCCATCACATATTGCGTCCACTTCTACCTCTTTTCCGGCAAGGTACTTGTCCACCAAAACAGGCTTGTCAACGTCCACCTCAACGGCGTTTTTAAGATAGTGCCGCAGCATTTTTTCGTTTGCGACTATCTCCATAGCCCGTCCGCCCAGGACGAATGAGGGGCGCACCAGGACAGGATAACCTATCCGCTCGGCCGCTTCAACTCCGGCTTCGATGTTTGTAACCGCCTCGCCCTTGGGGTTGGGAATGCCAAGGGAGCGGATGACTTCGTCAAAAGCATCCCTGTTCTCGGCCTTTTCAATACCAATGCAGTCGGTTCCGATTATCTTAACGCCGCGCCTTGTGAGTGGCTCGGCAAGGTTAACCGCTGTCTGCCCGCCGAGGGTTGCAATAACTCCGAGCGGCTTTTCAAGGTGGATGATGTTCATAACATCCTCAACCGTCAGCGGCTCGAAATAGAGCTTGTCGGCAGTGGTATAGTCGGTGGATACTGTTTCGGGGTTATTGTTTATAACTATTGCTTCATAGCCTGCGTCTTTTATGGTTCTCACTGCGTGGACGGTGGAATAGTCGAATTCCACGCCTTGGCCGATTCTTATGGGGCCCGAGCCCAAAACAATCACCTTTTCTCGCTCGGAAACAATCGATTCGTTTTCATCCTCATAGGTCGAGTAGAAGTAGGGGACATAGCTCTTAAATTCGCTTGCGCAGGTGTCTATCATCTTGTACACCGGGAAAAGATTCATTTCACAGCGGCGCTTGTAGATGTCATCCTCGGTGGTCTTCCATAGCTCGGCAATGTAGGAATCAGAAAAGCCCATCTTTTTAGCCTCCCGCATGAGCGCGGGGGAGTCGGGCAAGGCTTCCATCTCCTTCTCAAAATCGACTATTTTCTTGATTTTGTCCAGGAAGAACATATCTATTCCGGTTATGTTGCATATTCTCGAATGGTCGACACCCGCCCACATCAGCTGGGATATGGCATAGATTCTGTCATCGGTGCCCTCCTTGATGTAGTCGAGCAGGTCATCAACGCTCATATGCTCCGAGTCGAACTTCGCCATGTGAATGTGATTCTTTGAATCCTCCAGAGAACGTATAGCCTTCAAAAGGCTTTCCTCCAGCGTTCTGCCCACGCTCATTACTTCGCCGGTGGCCTTCATCTGGGTGGAAAGGGTGTTTGAGGCTGAGATGAACTTGTCAAACGGGAAGCGCGGCATTTTGGTTACTACATAGTCGAGCGTCGGCTCGAAGCAGGCAGGAGTGTTGGCAAGCTGAATCTCATCCAAATTCATGCCGACGGCGATTTTAGCCGATACCCTTGCAATCGGATATCCGCTTGCCTTGGAAGCAAGCGCCGATGATCGCGAAACCCTAGGATTAACCTCGATAACATAATACCTGAAGGACTGAGGGTCTAAGGCAAACTGAACGTTGCATCCGCCCTTAACATTCAGCGCACGTATGATTTTCAGCGCAGAATCGCGCAACATGTGGTATTCTTTGTTTGTTAAAGTCTGGCTGGGGGCTACGACAATCGAGTCGCCGGTGTGGATTCCTACGGGGTCTAAATTCTCCATGTTGCAAACGGTAATGGCAGTGTCGTTACCGTCGCGCATTACTTCATATTCTATTTCCTTGTAGCCCTTTATGCTCTTTTCAACAAGAACCTGATGAACAGGGGAAAGCGCAAGCGCATTTTTCATCATTACAGCCATTTTATCCGGGTCATAAGCAAACCCTCCGCCAGTGCCGCCCAACGTGAAAGCGGGGCGAAGAATTACCGGATAACCGATATCCTCGGCAGCTTTCAAGCCCTCCTCAATACTGTAAGTTATCTGAGAAGGAACAACCGGCTCGCCGATGCGCTGGCAAAGCTCCTTAAAAAGCTCCCTGTCCTCGGCGCACTCGATGCTCTTGGCGTCAGTTCCCAAAAGCTCGATTTCGCACTCCTGCAAAACGCCTTTTTTGGCAAGCTGCATAGCAAGGTTAAGCCCGGTCTGACCTCCTATTCCGGGGACGATAGCGTCCGGCCGTTCGTATCTGCAAATCCTTGCGACGAATTCAAGAGTCAGCGGCTCCATATAAACCTTGTCGGCGATTGATGTATCTGTCATGATGGTTGCGGGGTTGGAGTTGCAAAGGACTACCTCATATCCCTCTTCCTTAAGGGCGAGGCATGCCTGAGTTCCGGCATAGTCAAACTCCGCCGCCTGGCCGATAACTATAGGCCCCGAGCCGATGACCAGAACCTTTTTAATGTCAGTGCGCTTAGGCATTGCGCTTCGCTCCCTTCATGTTTTCTAAGAATTTGTCAAAAAGATAGTGCGAATCCTGCGGCCCGGGTGCGCTTTCCGGGTGATACTGCACACTGAACACTCTGTCGGCCTTACACTCAACGCCCTCGACCGTCTTGTCCAGCAGGTTTATATGTGTAATTTCAAGCGCTGTGGATTCGATGCTCGCAGGGTCAACGGCATAGCTGTGGTTCTGCGATGTCATTTCGATTTTGCCCGTTTCAAGATTTTTTACGGGATGGTTTCCGCCTCTGTGTCCGAATTTAAGCTTATATGTCTTAGCTCCGTATGCAAGTGATATTATCTGGTGACCAAGGCAGATTCCGAAAATAGGGTACTTGCCCTTGAGATTTCTTACAAGCCTTATAGCGGTTTCAACATCTTCCGGGTCGCCGGGGCCGTTTGAAAGTACCACACCATCAGGGTTCATGAACTCTATTTCCTCGGCAGTGGTGTTGTAAGGCACAATGGTAACGTTACAGCCGCATTTGTTAAGCGAGCGGATGATGTTGAGCTTGATTCCGCAGTCCAGCGCAACCACGTTAAAAACGGGGTTAGCCGTCCTTGAATACCAGCGCTTTTTGCAGCTCACCTTTGATACCGCGTCGTGCGGAATGGGTGTGTTCTTTATAATTTCAATGCCATCCCTCAAAGTAGTGGAAGCGTCAGTGATAAGCACCCTTCTCGAACCCAAATCGCGGATGCTCCTTGTAAGCTTGCGGGTGTCAACTCCGTATATTCCCGGGATATCGTTTTCCTCAAGCAGCTCCGAAAGGGTTTTGGTGTAGCGAAAGTTAGATGGCATATCATTGTAATCCCGAACGATAAGTCCGCCGATGGTAATATTTTTGGATTCGTAATCGTCATCGGTGACGCCATAGTTTCCAATCAGCGGATATGTCATAACTACCGCCTGATAGGTATATGATGGGTCGGAAACTATCTCCTGATATCCCGCCATAGAGGTGTTGAAAACGATTTCAAGCACTCGCTGGGAGCCGCTTCCGAAGCCGTATCCCATGTATTCGCTTCCGTCCTCCAAAATCAGCTTTCGGTTGAATTTCAACATATAATATCAATGCCTTTCATGAAATTTCAGTCTATACTAATTCCGCACCCAAAAGGTGTCTTTGCTACAACACCCATTGCCTAAGGGCTGCGGATAGCAACACTTTTATGCGGAATCAGTATTATGCGTATATGCGCAGATGATAGCATAAACCCGCGTTGAACGCCGGTGTGGGGTTCTGCGCGGATTTGATTTTATGGCAGTGCCATATCAGAACATCTTAATGTACTCGTCTCTCTCAGCTCCGACAGAAGCATATTTAACCGGGCAGCCTACCGCCTTTTCGATGTATTCAATGTATTTAACAGCAGCTTCCGGCAGTTCATCCTTGTTGCGGCAGCCTGAAATATCCCCAAAGCCGTTAACGTATTCAATCACCGGCTTTGCTCTGTCAAGCCTTGCGCCGGTGGGGAAGTCGGTGGTTATTTCGCCGTCAACATTATACGCTACGCATACAGGTATCTTTTCCATATAGGAAAGTACATCAAGCTTGGTAAGCGCTATGTAATCGCAGCCCTGAACCAAAGCTCCGTATTTGGAAGCCGGGATATCGAACGGACCAACTCTGCGCGGTCTGCCGGTGGCAGCGCCGTATTCCCCTCCTGCGGCTCTCAATTTCTCGGCTTCCTCACCGAACATCTCAGCGGTGAAGGGGCCTTCGCCGACGCAGGTGGAGTAAGCCTTCATAATTCCTATGGAGCTGTCTATCTTAGAGCCGGGTATGCCCGCACCGATGGGAGCATACATTGCAAGTGTGGTGGATGACGATGTGTAAGGATAGATTCCGAAGTCGATATCCCTAAGCGCGCCGAGTTGAGCTTCAAACATAATGTCTTTGCCGTTTGCAATTGCGTCGTTAAGATACCCGGAAGCATCGCATACATAAGGCTTGACAACCTCGCCGTACTTTTTCAGCCAGCTCATAATTTCATTGGCTTTTACAGGCTCATGACCGTAGCCGACAACAGTTATGTTTTTCCACTCGACAATATCGCAGAGCTTTTCGTAAAGTCCCTTTTCGTCGAACAGATCGCCCATGCGTATGCCCTTTTTCATGTACTTGTCGGAATATACCGGAGCAATTCCCCTGCGGGTAGAGCCGTACCTCTTATCAGCTAGCCGCTCTTCCTCCATTATATCCTGCATTTTGTGGTAAGGCAGGCATATTATAGCTTTATCGCTGATTTTCAGATTTTCAGGGGTGATTTTTATGCCTTTTTCGGTCAGAGATGATATCTCCTTTGTAAGATGCTCAATATCAATAACCATGCCGTTGCCCATAACATTAACGGTGGTTTCCCTTAAAATGCCGGATGGCAGAAGGTTGAGTATAAACTTGCCTTTATCGTTTATAACGGTGTGGCCGGCGTTGTTTCCGCCCTGATAGCGGCAGATGATATCATAGTCTGCCGAAAGCAGGTCAACCATTCTGCCCTTGCCCTCGTCGCCCCAGTTTGTTCCTACTATTGCTGTAAGCATAATTATGTTCCTTTCTGAGATGCGTTTTGCATAAACGCTTTATACGTTTACAACGGCGTCAACCTCGCCGATTTCATACGATTTAAGAACCTCGCGAACGGTGGCAACATATTCCTCCGTCTGCTCCTTTGCACGTCCTGTAAATCCGCCCTCTTCGATTATTTTCAGTATCTCGTCCTTGGTGATATTAAATACCGGGTCGGCGGCGATTCTGTCTATAAGGTCGTTGTCCGCACCCGATTCCTTGATTGCCTTTGCGGCCGCAACCGAATGACGGCGGATAGCTTCGTGTAAGGTCTGCCTGTCTCCACCCTTCTTAACGCTGTACATAAGTATGTTTTCTGTTGCAATAAACGGAAGCTCGTCCATCAGATGGCGGTTTATCATTCCGGGGTAGACAGTCATTCCCTTTACGATGTTTATAACAAGGGTGAGTATGCCGTCCACCGCTAAAAACGCTTCGGGGATGCTTATTCTGCGGTTTGCGGAGTCATCCAGAGTCCTCTCAAACCACTGCTCGCTCGCCGTCATGGCAGGGTTCATGGTGTCCGCAATGACGTATCTTGCCAGCGATGCAATTCTTTCGCTTCTCATAGGATTGCGCTTGTATGCCATTGCTGAGGAGCCGACCTGTCCCGACTCGAAGGGTTCGTCAACCTCTTTCAGGTGCGACATAAGCCGGATGTCGTTCGAGAACTTGTGCGCGCTCTGCGCTATTCCCGAAAGCGCGGAAAGAGTAAAGTAATCAACCTTGCGGGTATATGTCTGTCCGCTGACGGCGTATGCGCAGTCAAAGCCCATCTTCTTGGCAATAAGCGCTTCAAGCTTTTTGACCTTCTCATGGTCGCCGTCGAAAAGCTCTAAAAAGCTTGCGCCGGTGCCGGTCGTGCCGCGGCAACCCAAGAGCTTTAAATTGCCCAAGACGAAATCGGTGTGTTCTAAATCCATCATAAAATCCTGAAGCCAAAGGGTGGAGCGTTTGCCAAGCGTAGTCGGCTGTGCCGCCTGGAAATGGGTGTAGGCAAGGCAGTTAAGCCCCTTGTGCTTTTCGGCAAAGTCAGCAAGTGCGGAAATCGCAGTCAGAAGCTTTTGACGAATCAGCTCAAGCGCCGCTTTCTGCTGGATGATATCGGTGTTGTCTCCGACATAGCAGCTTGTCGCTCCGAGATGGATTATGGGCCGAGCCTTGGGGCAGGCGAGCCCGAAGGTGTATATATGCGCCATAACATCGTGCCGGACTTCCTTTTCGCGCTTGGCGGCGGTTTCGTAGTCGATATCGGTGATGTGCTGCTTCATCTCGTCGATCTGCTCGTCGGTGATGCTAAGGCCTAACTCCTTTTCGCTCTCGGCAAGGGCTATCCAAAGCTTGCGCCATGTGGAAAACTTCATATCGTCCGAAAAGATGTGCTGCATCTCCCGGCTTGCATACCGCTTGCAGAGCGGATTTTCGTATCTGTCTGACATTTTTATCTCCTTAAATTATGTATTTTGCGATGTCTTTAACTCCTCATAAGCCTCATTAAGCCACCGATGAGGCATCAACAACAAGCCGTTATCGAATTGATACTTTATAAAAAAGTAACAGGCATCGTCCAACGATTCGGCAGCTTTGCTCTTTAGTATATCATAATACGGCGGCAAATCCTTTTGATCCCATGAAATCTTGTCCGCAAGGAATATGACCTTATCATACACCCCGGCGTTTTTCTTAAGGGTTGTATGGCACTCAACGGCGCTCAGAATCTCCGCATCATTAATCCCAAAGCGTTCTTCTGCGATTATTTTCGAGATTCTTTGATGCAGAAGAAAATGATATTTTTCCTCCGCCAAATCAATTTCCATATTCCGCGATTTCGCCGTTTCATACATTTCCTGCGGTGTCATTATTGCGCTGATGTCGTGAAGAAGTGCGGCAAGCCTGACTTTTGAGATATCCAAACCATATATTCCAGCCAGCCACGTAGCCGTTTCGGATACCTCCTCGACGTGCTTAAGCGTGTTTTCCTTGTGATGGCTAATATATGTATTTCTGATTGATTCGATTACCTCACGCTCGTCCAATAAAATCACCCCATCGGTATCAGTATATCTCTACTATTATATAATCTTTTTCAATGAAATGCAATACCTGAAACGGAATTATATGTTTGCTTTAAGTCTTTCCAGAACATCACGATAGCCGTCAAGGACGTTGCCCAAATCCCTGCGGAAGCGGTCCTTGTCCATCTTTCTGTCAGTTTCGGCGTCCCACAGCCTGCACGAATCGGGGGATATCTCGTCGCACAAGATAAGCTCTCCGTCAGCTCTGCCGAATTCAAGCTTGAAGTCTATAAGCTTTATTCCCGCCTTGGCAAAAAGCTCGGTCATAAGCTCGTCGATTTTTAAGGATTCCGCCCTCAGCTCGTCAAGCTCTGCCTGTGTGGCAGCTCCTATTGCGGTAAGCTGACAGTCGTTAATCATGGGGTCACCGAGCTCGTCGCTCTTAAGGCTGAACTCAACCACCTTGTTGTTAAGGGGAGTGCCCTCCGCAACGCCGTACTTCTTGGAAAAGCTTCCGGCGGCGACATTTCTCACAATAACCTCAACAGGAACGATTTCGGCGCGCTTGACTAAGATTGTTGTATCGTTAATCACCTTTAACAGATGGGTCTTGACTCCGTTTTTCATAAGATATTCAAATATGATGTTTGATATAGCCGCGTTCAGCTTGCCCTTTCCCGGCAAATCTTCCTTTTTAGCACCGTTTCCTGCGGTTGCAGTGTCCTTATAGGCGATAACACAGGTGCCGGGTTCGGTTCCTTCGTAGACGATTTTGGATTTTCCTTCGTAAAGCTTGTTCATTTTATTTACCTCTTTATTTTAATATAAATTTTAGACTTTATTTGTTTTGACTTCTTTCAAGCGATGCTTTTACAAATCCGAAGAACAAAGGGTGCGGGCGCTGCGGTCTTGACTTGAATTCCGGGTGATACTGCACCCCAACGTGGAAGGCTCTGTCGCTCAACTCTACGGTTTCAACCAGCCTTCCGTCCGGCGACATTCCCGAAAGGGTAAGACCATGTTCTGTCAGAATATCGCGGTAGGAGTTGTTGAACTCATAGCGGTGGCGGTGGCGCTCATTTATAAGCTCGGATTTATAGTAGCGCTCCATAGTTGTGCCGCCTTTGATAACGCATGGATAGCTTCCCAAGCGGAGCGTTCCGCCTTTGTCGATGTCGTTCGACTGCCCCGGCATAAAGTCTATAACCTTGTTGGCACAAAGCTCGTCAAACTCACCTGAGTTGGCGCCTTTAATTCCGGCAACGTTTCTTGCATATTCTATAACCGCAATCTGCATACCCAAACAGATTCCGAAGTAGGGGACGGTATGCTCCCTTGCATACTTGGCTGCTAAAATCATTCCTTCGATTCCTCTTCCGCCGAAGCCTCCGGGTACAAGTATTCCGTCAAGCGGGGTAAGTATGCTTTCGTATGTATCCGGCGTGAGGTTTTCGGAATCTATCCATTCTATGTTGACGAATGCATTCAGCGGATATCCCGCATGGCGCAAAGCTTCGGCAACCGAAAGGTAAGCGTCGTGTAGCTGGACGTATTTTCCTACAAGACCGATGGTTACCTGGTGGGTTCTTGAGTGAATTTCGGCAACCATCCTCTTCCAATCCGAAAGGTCAGGTGCCGGAACGCTCAAACCAAGCTCACGGCAGACAACATCGGAAAAGCCGGATTTTTCAAGCATCAGCGGAACCTCATAAAGGTCGCCAAGAGTCATATTTTCAATAACGCAGTCCGGCTTGACGTTGCAGAACATAGAAATTTTTTTAAAGATTGAAGGCTCAAGCGGTTCGTCACATCGCAAAACTATGATATTTGGGTTGATTCCCATTCCCTGAAGCTCCTTGACAGAGTGCTGGGTGGGCTTGGATTTGTGTTCGTCCGACCCACTCAAAAAAGGTACCAGGGTGACATGAATAAAGAGACTGTTCTCCCTTCCGACTTCGAGGGATATCTGTCTCACTGCCTCAATAAAGGGCTGAGATTCAATGTCGCCGATGGTACCGCCGATTTCTGTTATAACAACGTCCGCCGAGGTTTCGCGGCCTACACGGTAAACGAAGTCTTTTATTTCGTTGGTGATATGGGGAATCACCTGAACAGTCGAGCCGAGATACTCGCCCCTGCGTTCCTTGTTAAGAACGTTCCAATATACCTTGCCTGTGGTAAGATTGGAGAATTTGTTCAGATCCTCATCGATGAAGCGTTCGTAGTGGCCAAGGTCGAGGTCGGTCTCTGCGCCGTCCTCTGTTACGTATACCTCGCCGTGCTGATAGGGGCTCATTGTGCCGGGATCTACGTTTATGTATGGGTCGAGCTTCTGCGCTGCAACCTTAAGCCCGCGGGCTTTCAAAAGCCTTCCCAGCGATGCTGCCGTTATTCCTTTTCCAAGCCCGGAAACAACGCCGCCGGTAACGAATATGTACTTCGTCATAAATATCTTCCTTTCTTCCCTTTGTTATATATAATGTTATTTCGCACTGCTCATCAGCTGCGTTCGCGCAGTATCTCATCTGCCACTGCCATGCGGGTAACGCAGCGATCCATAGCGGTTTTTTCGATGTATCTGTGTGCCTCGGCCTCGCTCATGCCCCTTTCGGATATAAGTATCAGCTTTGCCTGATTTATAAGTCGAATCTGCGCCATCTTCTCTTCAAATGGTACGGATTTCTTTTCAAACCGCTTAAGCCTTGCACTTGTTCCGCAGAGCAAAAGCATGGTTTCTAAAATAACCTGAGCCGGAGCCGGCTTTGAAACAGTAAGCACTCCAAGCGGCGTGAGCCTTCCGCTTATATCGGCAAAATGCTCGTTCCGCACAAGCAGAAGTATTCCGGAGCTGGTTTTGTGGCAAAGCTCACTTGCAAACCTGGTTCCGAACTCATCGGAAAGGGGAGCGTTGATCATGATAATGTCAAAGCTCTGCTCCAAAAGAAGGCGTCTTGCGCTTGAAGCATCCTGCACAAGGGTTATCGGGTAGTACTGCGAATCCGGAAGAAGCTTTACAATGGCGCCGTTGAATTTTTCGGAAGATGACACAACCAATACGCTGCACATATTCTCTTTCATATCCATTCTTAGCACCATCCCTCAAATACTAACTCGAATACGCTGCTAAAGCCCGAAAAATTCAGACGGCCGCTGCAAAGACTTTTATTTGCAGTATCCCTTTATTATTACATCCGGCAGATACCGTCTGATAAAATCGCTCGCCAAAGCTTCGTCAGCCGCAGATTTGTAGCTTTTGGGAAGAGTGCCGTAGCCCTCTCTCAGCGCTTCCGAGGCACTGAACATATTCAGCGTGGAAGCTTTTTCAAGCTTAAGCCTGCGCTCTGCTCCTTCAACCCCGGCGTTTATAATAAGAGCCATAGCAAGATAAGGATTGCACATGGGATCCGGTGAGCGAAGTTCTGCACGCCTGTATTCGCCTATAGCGGCTGGAATTCTTATAAGCTGTGAGCGGTTTTCGTGGGACCACGAAATATATTTCGGCGCTTTGTTCGAGCCGAAGCGCTTATACGAGTTTTCGGTGGGGTTTAGAAATACAGTCATTTCTTTTATTCTTTCAAGGATTCCCGCAATCACAGAGGGCATAATGTCGTCTTCTTCAGAACATGTGCTTGCTTTTTTTGCGCTTATGTTCATGTGCATACCATTTCCGGGTGCGTTTTCAAGAGGCTTCGCCGAAAAGTCGGCATAAAGCCCGCTTCGCGCGGCAACGGTTCTTACTACCGTTTTGAAGGTTACAGTATTGTCGGCAGCGGAAAGAGGATCGGCATACCGAAAGTCTATTTCGTTCTGACCGGGGCCTTCCTCGTGATGTGAGCATTCCGGACGAATGCCCATCTGCTCAAGCGTCAGGCATATCTCTCGCCTGACATTTTCGCCCTTATCCTCCGGCGCAATGTCCATATACCCGGCGCGGTCGTAAGGAATCTTTGTGGGCTCTCCGCTTTCGTCGAGATTAAACAGGTAGAATTCAAGCTCCGGACCAAAATAGAAGCTGTATCCCTTCTTTTCGGCTTCGACAACGCTTCTTTGCAGCAAAGCTCTTGTGTCGCCGGGAAAAACGGTTCCGTCGGGCTGGGTCATGGTGGTGAACATTCTTACTACTCTTCCGTGATCGGGACGCCATGGGTATACCGTTATTTTAGATGGATCCGGAATAAGCAAAATGTCAGACTTCGATTCATCTCCGAACCCGGGAATAGCAGAGGAATCTATAGCGATTCCCATATCGAAAGCACGTTCCAGCTCGGTCGGCATAATAGAGATATTCTTTTGTCTGCCGAAGATATCGCAGAAAGCAAGCCTTATAAACTTAACATCCTCTTCGCTTATATACTGCATTATCTCCTTTGGCGTGTAATTCATTTAACCACCCTGCCTTTTCAAGATATTAGCCGAAAAAATAAAGCGCCCTCACGCAAAAGACACTATCCCCTTTTGCATGAATGAACGCCTTTGCCCATTACGAAAGAATTATATCATATGCCGAAAGCGATGTCAAGAAAAGTTGAGCATTTTTTCGCTCTATGAGCCGTCAAAACTCGGCCTTTGATTTCCAACTTATTTATATAAATTAACAATTGCCGGTTTGCTTTACGAATAATATTAATATTTTAATTTTTTCATTAAATTTGTATTGACAAACAATAAAAATATATTATTATGTTGCTGCCGCGACTATCAATCGGAGTTTAATCGCTAAGAAAGGATGCTTTTTGGTGTGGACAATGTTGAAATGAGCGTCTATGTTGACGGTTTTATATTTATAATGGGCGTTATCGCTCTTGTTCTGACTCGGAGATTTACTTATGAAGCCCGTTTGTAGTCTGCTATTGAATGTCTTTTGTGATATGGAAAGTGCAGTATGGGAAGCATAGTATTGAGGCTTGACAGAATTGATGGTTGAGCGGGGGATGTCTTTGAACGAGCTTGCGGACCGCGTGGGGATATCAAACGTCAATCTCTCGAAAAAACAAGGTCACCGCTATAAGGCTTTCAACCCTTGCGGCGATATGCGAAGCGTTAGAATGCGGCGGGGGATATCCTTGAATATGTCGCTGAGGGCAATGCTTTTTCTTCAGTCAGCGGCGGCTCTGAAAAAATGCAGAAATAATGCAGCTCCGGCTGCGATTTCACTGCCGGGGCTGCAGTTTTATGCTTATACTTATCTTCGTTTAAAAATGTTTCAAAAAGCGGGTGCGAAATCCGTCGCTTTGTGATTTTGTGACCGCTTTTTGGTATCGTTTTTAAGTTTATTGCTCCTGCATTATTGTATCAGGTTCTGCTTCTATCTCGTTTGTTTCCTCAAAGGTCAAAAAGGTTATCTTCATGCCGCTGTCGCCGAAATCGAGCGAAACCGGAGTTCCGTTCTTATCCAATGTCAGCGAATAAGCCATGCCGTCAACCTCTCCGGAGCAGAAATCGCTTGTTTCGCCCTCTACCATGTCGAGGGTGAGCGGAGCCAATCTGTCAAATGATCTGACCGCCGCCGAAACAACCGAACCAACCGGGAACTTAGAAGTATCAAATGTGAAGTGAAGCCCCTTGAAAGAGATTTCAGTGTCCTCACCCTCGATGGTGAAAATCAAGCCATTAACAGCCTCCGGCGCGGTAAGCTCAACTATCCACCAGCCGTCGCCAAGCCTTGAAAGGCTTGCTTCGTAGGTCATATCGTTCACATCGATCCGAACTGTGCTTTCAAAGCATTTTGCAAGAGTTCTTTCCTGCGTTAGCTTGGGTGTACATCCGCATAAAAGCACTGTAAATACTAAAATTGCTGCAAGAATTTTTTTCAATCTGCTCAAGCCCTCTCATATTTCTTGAAAAGCCTTGGAAGATAGTTAAGAATGTCGCCTGCGGTCATTCCGGTTTTGGAAAGCATACGCGATACCTTTTCGCATCCGATCCCCAGCATTCCCGATCCTAAAACCGCCGCGTTCAGCGGGCCAAGTTCCTGCGCTGCAAATGATGCTGTAAGCCCCGCCTGCAAATCTCCGCTTCCGCCCTTTGCCAGGCCATCGTTTCCGGCTGTAAGAAGATAACAGCCTTCTTCGGATACGACTATCGTTGCACAGCTTTTAGAAACCACCGTTGCGCCGGTCTGCCTGTGGATGAGCTTTGCATATTCATATCGGTTTTCAACCGTTTCCGGGACAGTCTTTCCCGCCAGCCTTGAAAGCTCAGCGGGGTGGGGAGTAAGAATAACATCTTTCTTAGCTTTTCTAAGTAATTCTATGCGTCCCGAGACAAGGTTTATTCCGTCCGCATCAATAATTACAGGACAAATTGCATTTTCTATTACGGTTTCAAGAATTTTATAAGTGTTTTCGGTGACGCCCAGCCCGCAGCCTATAAGAACCGCACTTGCAGACCCCAAAGCTTCACACAGGCCGTTTATAACCGTATCATTTGCCGGAATAAAGCCGTCATCATCGGCAGGGCAGGGGAACAGCGTTGCTTCCTTTGCCGAAACCGAAAGAGCCAAGCAGGCCTTTTCGGTTGAGAACACCTTTACCAGCCCCGTGCCGGAGCGCAAAGCGGCGATAGCGGCGATCTGCGCCGCGCCCGGAAATCTGTCTGACCCGGCGATGATAACAAGCCTTCCGAACACTCCCTTGTGCGAGTTCAGAGGGCGCTTTTTTATATGCCCTAAAATTTCACCTTTCGGGATAATTCTGATTTCTCCGCCGTCGGGCCTTATGGCCTTTGATATGTGGATGTTTTCTGCCTGCGCCAGCCTTTCGCCAGCTCTGACAGCCTCCCATGATATACTCTTCATAGGCTTACCTCGTCAATTGCCAGCACTATCGCAGTTGCGACTGTTTTTGTGTGGGTTATGCTCATCTTGAAGTAAAGACCTTTTGCAGCCTCAAGCGCTTTTCCGCTGAGCTTAAGGTAGGGCGCGCCAAGCTCATCCCGCAGAACGGATATCTCGTTTAAAGAGAAACCGCGTATGCCGGTTCCTATGGATTTAGAAAAAGCCTCCTTGGCGGCAAAATTAGCGGCGATACTTTCGGCTCGCATGTTCTTGCTTTTAAAAAATCCGATTTCCTCGTCAGAGAACACCTTTTCAAGAAATCCAGCCGCCTCAAGGCTTTTCTCTATCCGCGCTATTTCTACAGAATCTATTCCTATGTTCATGACAGTCTGGGAAGGTAGGGGGTTATCATTTCAAGGGTGCGTTCGTCCGGCGAGAAGTAAACTATGGTTCTTCCGTATTTGGGGTCACTGTACTCAATGGTGTAAACCTCGCCGAAGCCTTCTGCACTGACAACCGTTGCGTCGGAAATCTGCTTTTTTGTCTTATAGAAGCCGGATGCGCTTTTTAGGTTGAAGGAGCAAAGGTTTTTGCGCTTGGATTGGTTTATTATCTTGTCAACCGAGAATTCGGGGCCTGCAATGCAGTATTCATATTCAACATTTATAAGACCCGAAACGTAGTATGCTACCCACAAAACCAGCATGGTCAGCAGGGTTGCCGCAAAAATAAAGATTTCGCCGAGCGGCACAAGAATCAGTATGGCCAGCGCTATTATAACGGCGGCAGCCGCCCACGCTCCGTATTTTATTAAACCGTCCGACTGCCTTCCCGGGCGCTTTACAAGCTGTTCTCTTACAGTTTCCATATTTAACAATTCCTTTCACACAAGTTTCAATAATCGTGCTTTATATGATTCCTCCGTTGACCGAAATCACCTGCCCGGTGATAAACGAAGCATCCTCCGTAGCAAGAAAAGCTATCGTCCTTCCTACTTCCTCCGTAGTGCCAAGCCTTAGCAGGGGAGTTTCCTCGCCGAGCTGATTGAGAACATCTTCGGTCAGCTCGGAATTCATGTCCGTTCTGATGACGCCGGGGGATACGCAGTTAACCCTTATTCCGCTGGGGCCAAGCTCCTTGGCAAGCGCCTTTGTAAACCCGATTATGCCTGCCTTGCAGGCGGAGTATGCTACCTCGCAGGAGGCGCCGACTTCGCCCCACATGGAGGAAAGGTTGATTATGCTTCCCGCTTTATTGCGTATCATTCCGGGAATAGCGCGTTTTGTGCAGTAAATTGCGCCCAGAAGATTTACCTTGGTGTGCATAAGTATCTCGTCATAGCTCATATCCTGTAAAAGGCCAATGTGTGAGACGCCCGCATTGTTCACCAGAATCTCTACCTCTCCGAGATCGCGCTCTATCTGCGAAAACATCCGCTCTATACTCTCCGGAGTCGATATATCCGCCTGATAAGCTCGGGCATATCCGCCGCAATGCATTATCATTTCACAGACGTCTTGCGCCGCCTTTTTATTTTCGAGGTAGTTCACCGCGACCGTATATCCGAGGCTTGAAAGCTCCTTAACGGTTGCCGCGCCTATACCGCGCGATCCTCCGGTTACGAGAGCAATATGTGCCATATGTCATGCTCCTTTATACATATTTTACTTCAATCAAGCAAAATAATTTTCTTGCCCGGGTACATTCAATAACACTAATTCTGCGTAAAAGTATATATGAGCTGCCGGGCGCCTGCATAAAACAGCCACAAAACCGCCGAGTTACGGCTTTGCGCAATTTTATAGGCATTTTTTACACGGAATAAGTATAAAATGCCAAGACAATTATAGCATTTGTCTCGCCGCTTTTCAAGAGATAATAGTTATTCATATGATCTTATATGCGCAAGAACCACTTTGTAATCGTCAAATTCAATAGGCCAATAGCTGTAAACAGCCCCACCTTCAAACTTTAGAAAATACATTGATTCTGTGTCATAATCCTTCGGAAGGGCAAATTCCGCCTCGGTAAGCCCTTTCTTTGCTGCTGCTTCGATTATCTCCATCATCTGCTCGGTATTTTCAGCAATCAGACCGTTTGACATATAATAATTCATATCTTCGGAATCTGCTGTTGGCGTTGCCTCACTGTCCCACACATGGTCGATTTGAACCGCGGCGTCTGTCAGCATATAGAATGCATGAGCAGCCGGCCGCCCTTCGTAATCCGGAAGGTAATCATCCCAAGTGCAGTCAACGTGATACCATTTTTCACCGATATGAACCATGTTCCATGCGTGCTCCTCGCCGTCCGATTCGCCTCTTATGATAATGCTTTCGACTCCGAGCATGTCCATAAACAGCTGGAAGGTAGTTGTGTAGCCCATGCAGATAGCCTTATTGTTGATAAGAGCGCCATATGGGTTTTCAGAGTTCTCGGAGCGCTCCGAAAACAGCGCCAGCTCATTATCGTCGTAGGCGCAATGGGTTGTGATATAATCGTGAGCCGCAAGAACTATTTCGTCTGTGCTCATGTCATCGCTGAAAAACTCACCTATCCAATTCAGAGCCTCGCGGTATATTTCCCTGTCGAACTCAGACAGGCCGGAATCGTCGCCCAGCTTGAAAGCGGAAACAACCGCTGTATCATCATAAATCGGCGTTAAATCAGAATCCGCCTTGATTTGCTCATTTGCCGGTGAGTCCGTCGAAACGGTTGAAACGGCAGTTTCTTCGGAGCTGCTCTGCTCCGAACCTTTTTCCGGCATATAAATCGAACACCCGGCTGATGAAACCGCAAACGCGGCAGTAACAGCCGCCGCGAGAAGCCTTGTTCCCTTCATATAGCATCAAGTCCCTTCCGCCAAGCCTTGGCTTGTCCTGATATAAGCCGAGCCGACGTTTTAAAGGTCGGCTCTTGAATTATTGTATAACGATATCGGTATAATAGTGGTGAAGGATCTGGTCGAAGGTGTATCCGGCGTATTCAGCGTATAAATCCGCTCCCACCTGAGACATTCCGACTCCATGCCCATATCCGTAGGTGACGAAGGTAAACACGCCGTCGGAGTAGCTTACTGTAAAGCAGGTTGAACGTATGCTCAGTATATAGGTCCTGAAGATGTGAGCGGTAAGCTCGCGCTCCTTTCCGGATATCTCTGCCGTGGTGTGGCCGTCGATAGCTATCTTGTCTACATATCCTCCGTCGCCGTAGGAAAGAATGGTTATCCAGTTTGCACAGTTATCCGAAAGACTGATGTCGGTCTTGGATTCAATTTTCTTTTTCAGCTCGCTTGCGGTATATGTCGTAACCCTGCCATAGTTGCTGGAGTCAAGATGGTCGAACTGGCTTACTACAGATTGAAGATACGGCTTGTCTCCTCCCCAAACGTTTTCGGAGGAACAGGTTACCCCCGCGGTCGATGCACAGAATGCCGACATGATGTATTCACCGTTATAGTACATTGCAAGTCCGTCAACCGCCTTAACACAGTCTATAATCTCCTGCGGGACGTTCGATTTGCGGCTCAGCGAGGCATACTCGCCCTTTTGCTGATAGTACTTGATATAGGTGTAGATCGCTACAGCCTGGGCTTTAATGGCTTCTTCGTGCATGGACGAGCCTATCTCGTTGAAGGTTACGGCGCAAACTATGTCAAAAGCATTGTCGGTGACGTACCTGCCGGTGGCTTTGTCGTATATGGTTACAATATCGTCGTAGTAGCTTTTACCGTTATCGAGTATATCGGCAGGAAAGCTTTGAGTATTGCCGAACCCTCCGAGGTTTGCATAGTACTGCTGCAAAAGCTCCTGAACGCTTTCGTCGCTGAACTGCGAGTCAGTGTTTTCCTCGGCTTGAACGTTTGAATCAAGCTCCTCCTGGTCGTCAATATCAACGTTGCCGTCGTCATCCTCAATGTCAACCTCCGGGTCCTCTGAGGTTGTGACCGGCTTTTCGGTGGTTTTCTTGGTGGATTCCGTTGTCGCCTTGGTGGTTTCTTCGGCCTTTGGAGTAGTTGGCTGTGATGTAACCTCCGGTGGGGTTGTGGTAACGCTTGTCTCATCCTCCGGCGCGGCCGTTGCCAAGGATATTTCCGTGGTTACAGGCCGGAATAACCCATAGGCTTCTATCTGCGCCTTGTTATCAAGGCTTTCAAGCTTTCCGGCATAGTCTGAAGCCGTTCCTTCCGGGCTGTTTTCAAGGCCACTGCCGTCGTTTTCGGCAGCGTTAAGCACTACGGAAAGTACCGAGGATTCGGTATAGCTTAAATCCTCTAAAACAGCTTTTTTTGCAAGCACGCTTATAAAGCAGACAGCACAGGAATAAACCAATATAATACATAACAGTATAATTGCTCGCCTTATCGAGAATCTTTTCTTCAAGCCATACACTCCTTTCGATGATAGTATTATGCCAAATATTTCCGAGCTTAATCAAGAATAGATGGCTTGTGCCTGTTGCTGTTCTTAACGTATGTATCGGCGTAGCCTGAAATATCCTCGCCCTCGCGGACCTTTCTTGCCACTACAACATATCTCGAATCGTCGAAATCATACGCACAGGTGGAAAGCGTCAGGAACTCGTCTCCATAGTGGCACTCAATGTCGCTTAAATAGTAGCTCCTGTACATTATATTCTCGTAAAAGTAATTATAGTCCTCTTCGGTATCAAAATTTCTGCACTTGAAGTATTCAAACAAAGGCTCGTCGTCCTGCCAGTCGTAAATTCCTATAAGGAAGCAGGCAACTACAACGTACTGGTTTTCCTCCCAGCGAGTGTCAAAATTGATTATGTAGTTCTTTTTAACAAAGTCAACGCCGCTCTTGTAGTCAAGCACCTTGCGGAAGTAGGTCCCGTTAGCCATGCTGTGGCCGAACAGGGTGATATTGTCGGCGTGGCTGGTTGCGGTTATCGGAACCTTATAGTCGGCATAAATCGTACCGGATTTAGACTTGTTTCCGTCGAAATCCAAATCTATGTATTTATTGTTGTCAGAGGCCTGAACAACAGGATAGTCAATATACAAATCACCGTTCGAGTGAGTTATGGTTGGAATCTGAATCCAGCCTACAAATTCGTTGTTGCGCTCGTAGTATTCCAGATACTTTTCCAACGGCTCCGGTTCGGGCGGGGACGTGGTTGTCGGGGCTGTGGCCGGCTCGGCAGTGGTCGGAACCGTCGTAACGGATGGCTGGATGGGCAGCGTTTCGGAATCAGGAGACTCTTCGTCTATCTTTTTTGCACAGCCGGATAAAACGCTCAGCACACAGGAGGCGCATACAATAAAAGAGACTGCTTTTTCGCAAACACTCTTTGCTTTTGAACTAAACATCAGTTTTCATTTCCTTCCATTTGTGACAGAATATCTTTATAGTAATCATAATCAGGCCCATTGTCATCCGGAACCTTCATTCCATAGGCCTCGTAGAACGCGGCCGGCTTTCTTGCATCGGGGTTGGAGTAGTAGTTATACTGCGAAGCGTCTTCGCCGTCGCGCAGCTTTCTTGCCACTACAACAAACCTTGAATCGTAAATTTCAGTCGAGCAGGTAGAAAGGGTCAGATATTCGTCGTTAATGGAGCAAGGGATATCTGAAGTATAGTAGCTTCTGTACATAACATTGGCATACCACTCGATAAAGTCGGTGTTGTCCTCAAAATCAAAGACTACATGGTATTTGAAAATCGGGATATTGTCCTGATCCTCGCGGATGCCGGTCAAAAAGCAGCCTATGATTATATAGTCGTTCTTTTCCCAAAGGGTGGAGAAGGTTATAAGCCTATGCTCGCTGACGAATGAGACGTTCTTTTTATAGTCGTGCAGGTGGCTGAAAAATGTTCCTGAGCCCATGTTGTGGCCGTATATAATGGTGTTGCGGGGGCCGGAATCGTAGGTGATTTTAACATGATAGTCTACAAAAAGTGCGCCGTATTTTTTCTCTCTGCCGTAGAAATCATGGTTGAGATAATAGTCGTTGTCGCCGCACTGCATAACAGGGTAGTCGATATAATTTCCGCCCTTAGTATCGGTTATGCCGTCGATTTTCAGCCAGCCTATAACTTCGGGGTTGATTTCATAAAGCGTCTTGAAATTGGGCAGAATCAAATCCTCGGGATTCACCGGCTCATCCGGCAGGGTCTGTGCATCGTCGGCATCCTCCTCACCGCCGCTTCCGACGAGAACGCCCACATCGTCGGGCACAGTGGTAACCGCCGACTGAACGGAATTATCATCCGGCCCGTTATCGCCTTGATTGTAAAGATTGCTTAAGTAATCGTTGTCTTCGTGCATATCGCTCGAGCCGAATTTATATTCTATAGCATCGTAAAACGAATAAATCAGCACGCAAACGGCAGTTATATAGACAAGCTTGCGCACAATTTCCTTAACGTTGTCGCCCTTCCATGGAAGAAGCTCTTTTAGTCTGCCCTTAAACGAGCGGTCGCGCTTTTCGGCCTCAGCAGGGCGGACTTCATTCAGCATTGACATTATCAATCAGCCTTTCACTGCTTCTAAAACTGCTTCAAGAGCATAAGCGCAGGTTATAAGGCGGTTTTGCAACCTTGAAAGCCCGCCAAGCTCATAAAGCTTGAGGTTTTTGGTGAATGATTGCTCTTTGTATATAACCGAAACGAACACCGTTCCTACCGGCTGTTCGGCATTTCCTCCTCCGGGGCCTGCAATTCCGGTTATTCCAACTCCAACGTCCGTGCGTGACACAAGCCTTACACCCTGCGCCATTGCAAGGGCGACAGTCTCGCTGACAACTCCGCAGTCTTTTATAAGCTCCATTGGAAGCCCCAAGAGCTGCGACTTTATTCTTTCGGAGTAGGATATTATTCCGCATTCGAATATTTCCGAAGCCCCCGGAACGCCGGTTATGGCTCCGGCCAAAAGTCCGCCTGTGCAGCTTTCCGCCGTAGCTATCATAATACCGTGCTCAACTAAATATTGTACTACATTTAAGGCGGCTTTGTCAATATATGTCGAGATATCTTCGGGGTCAAGACTTAATTTCCCGCTCAAAATTTCATCTTTTATCATGATTACAGGTGCTTCCTTATCAAAAATCATATTCAATGTACGGCTTAAAGGTCTTAAAGGTTATTCCTTCAACGGCCTCCTTTAAAAGCGGCTCAAAGTCGAAGGCGTTCTGAGCTTTCTCAACCTCTTCAAGTGTCGGCTTTGTTTTGGGGTGCTTGGGTGTGAAGACGGTGCAGCAGTCCTCATAAGGCTCGATGGAGATATCGAATGTGCCGATTTTATATGCTATATCGACGATCTCCTTCTTATCAAGAGCAACGCAGGGGCGGAAAATAGGAATCCTGCACACTGCGTCTGTAGTGACCATAGCCGCCATCGTCTGCGATGCCACCTGACCGATGCTTTCACCGGTAACGAGCGCCGCAAAATCATACTGCGCCGCGACCCTTTGGGCTATCTCCATCATTAGCCTGCGCATGATTACAGTGAACAGCTCTTCGGGACAGTTGTCCCTTATAGCCTCTTGTATCTTGGTAAACGGAACGGTGAATAAAGTTATCTGTCCGCAGTACTCTGTCATCTTGGCGGCAAGCTTTTCAACTTTGATTAAAGCGCGCTCTGAGGTATACGGAGGTGACTGGAAGTGAATTGCGCTGACAATAACCCCGCGCTTAGCCATCATAGCTCCGGCAACGGGGGAGTCTATGCCTCCCGAAAGCAAAAGCAGCGCCCTTCCCGATGTTCCCACAGGTATTCCGCCGGCGCCGTCAATCGGCAGGGCATGAACATAGGCCGCATCATCCCTGATTTCGCAGACGACGGTGATTTCCGGGTGCTTTACGTCAACCGTAAGGTGCGGGTAGGCTTCCAAAATCATCCCGCCAAGCTCCGCCATTATTTCGGGGGATGTCATCGGAAAACGCTTGTCGGCACGTTTTGCTTCCACCTTGAAGCTGCGTGCAGCATCCAAGGCGTCACCCAAGTATTCCTTGACAGTTCCAAAAATGGCATCAAGATTTCTTTCCGCCGCGATGGCCGGGCATATCTTTGCAATGCCGTAAACCTTTTTAAGCCGCTCTATAACCTCGTCGAAGTCGATATCCTCCGACATCGGTTCGACAAACAGCGTGGATTGCCGCGAGCTAAGATTTATATCGCCCAGCGGCTTCAGCCTGCGCCGAACGTTTCGCATAAGCTCGGCTTCAAATCCGGAGCGGTTGAGCCCCTTTAATACTATTTCACCGTATTTGCAAAGTATTACCTGCTTCATATATCTGTCTTACGTCCCTTTACTTTATTTTTGCGAGGGATTCCATGCCCTCTCTGAGCTTTGCCGTCAGAAGATCGATATCTTCATTGGTGTTCTCATATGAAAAGCTCAGCCTTATAACGCTGTCAACGTATCTGTCACCGATCCCGAATTCCGATAAAACTCCGTTCTTTTTGCCCTTAGAGCAGGCAGAACCGCTTGAAACGTATATCTGCGAAGCCTCAAGGAAGTGCAAAACAGTTTCGCTTTTCAGTCCGGGAACGGCAATGCTCAGAATATAAGGGCTTGCCTCGGAATTTGAAAGGATGACTGCGCCAATCTGCGCCAGTGCATCCCGCGCATAGAAGTTAACCTTGCGGACGCACTCTAATCGTTCATCAATCGTAGAATCAAGAGCTTCGACCGCTCTGCCCATGCCGTATATCAGCGGAACAGGCTCGGTTCCGGAACGCAGGGCGTCCTGCTGCCCTCCGCCCAGCATCATCGGTTTAATCCTTACTCCGCTTTTAAGATACAGCGCGCCAATTCCCTTTGGAGCGTAGATCTTGTGACCGCTCAGAGAAAGCGAATCGCATCCGAGCTTTTTGACCGATACATGCAGTTTTTCAAACCCTTGAACGCAGTCGCAGTGGGTCATGCATTCGGGGTAAAGCTTTTTTATCTTCGGGAATGCCTTTTCTATCGGAAGGATATACCCGGTTTCGTTGTTCACGAGCATTGCGCTTATAAGGCAGGTACTTGAATCGACTGCATTTACAAGCATATCCTCGGTAATTTCGCCATGCTCGTTGGGATGGATGAGAGATACCTCGTAACCGATCTCGGCAAGCCGTTCAAATGCCTTTGCTACCGATGGATGCTCAACAGATGTTGTGACGACCCTCTTTTTTCTCCTGCCGTAGACCTCTGCAAGGCCGAATACAGCCGTATTGTTCGATTCTGTTGCCCCGGAAGTGAAAATTATCCTGCCGGAAACGTCGCCAAGGGCAGAAAGGATCTTCCTTTGCGAAAATGAAATAAGCCTTTCGGCATCAACCCCAAGCTTGTGCAGGCTCGAAGGGTTGCCGAAGCATTCGGTCATGCCTGTGATTACCCCCTCAGCTGCTTGCGGACTGACCTTAGTTGTTGCCGCGTTGTCCAGATATATCATAAGTCCTCCGAAAAGAATACAATCTATTATGTTGAAATATTGCATTTATCAAAAGCACATTTCTGTGGCCTGTGTCTGCACATAATACGTCAATGATATTATATTATACAACATATTTTGCCGAAAATCAACAGCGCAGGTTTATATTTTGTGATAATCGCATGAAAAAATCGAAAAACCGGCGCCTAAGGATTCTTTTTCCTAAGCGTCGGCTTGATGCTTTATAACTTATATTGTCTGGAAATGAACAGACCATGCATAGTCATCAAATTGCTGCAAAACCCATCACTCGGCGATTTTGCGCAGAATTGTTATTGCTTACAGAAGTGTCTTCGATGCATTCATGGCGGCGATATGCTTGGAAAGCTCTTCAAGCCGAACTTTTAGTATCAGTCCTGCGATGCTTCCGCGGTAGAGTATCGTCATCTCCGGCATCTCCATAAAGTCTTGCGGGCGCATTAGGGATGACGGTTTTGGAAGCTCCACCGCTCCGGAATCCTCAAGCATCTCGGAAACGAACTTTGAGCAGAAGTATTTGTTTGGGCGGTTCGTTTCCCTGCCAAGCCTGCAGGAAATAAGGCCTCTTACGTCGTAACGGTAGTCATCGCTCCGGCTCCTCATCCGGTTGATTCTTCGGCGGATGTTTTTGTAAATGTCGTCAGAAACGCTTAAAGAAAGCAGTACGCAGGGCATATTCGCATGAATCCTGTAAAACCCGTATTCCAGCCTTTCACTGATAAGCCCGGCGGGGAACATAAGCCGCGGATATTTGCGCCCAAAGCTGTAAAGGGGATATAAATCGTCCTCATAGGCGATGGAGGAATGAGTGAAATCATCCCCGGTGGTGAAGTGAATCACCCTTGAAATCATTGTGGTTGAGCGTGTTAAAAGAATATAGATATTGTGCATAGTGTTTTACCTGATAGGCCGCCCTTACGAGGGAAAGCCTATAATAATCGAAAGCCTTGTACCAACGTATTCGGCGGAAATGCTTCCGCCTATTTTTTCGCAGAGATTTTTTGCTATTGAAAGCCCCGGCCCGGTTGAACCTCCTGCGGCTTCAACGGTGCAGAACCTGTCAAACAGCCGTCCGACCTGAACCTCGCTCAAAGATTTTGCTGTGTTCCCGATGGTGATAATCCCGTCCTTCGAAAGGGCAATGCTCAAATCTCCGTCGCTGTATTTATTAGCGTTTGAAAGGATGTTTCCAAGGATCCTTGAAATAAATCCCCTGACCGGTCGGAAGGATGCGAATCATAGCCTCGAAGACGGGTCTTAGCCATCCGGCTATACACAAAGGATTTTTGTGCGGCTCTGCGACAATAATCTCTCCGCTTGCACTCGGGCTCATGTCGGATATCATCTCCGGCTCGCCAGAAACGCTCACACTGTGCGCAGAGGTGTCAACGGCAATATCTCAAGCCCTATAATCCCGGATTTTCCGCGGCTGGAGCGCAGAGCAACGATTATCCGCGCCTTAAGCTCGGAAAGGTCAAACGGCTTGGTTATGTAGTCCGCCGGCCGTCCAACAAAAGCCGCACCTTGTTGTTAACATCATTCTTTCACTTGTAACTATTACCGGGATATCCTTTATTTTAGAAAGAAGTTCCTCTCCGGAAAGCCCGGGAAGCATCAGGTCAAGCGGGATAAGGTCCGGCTGTGTGTTCGAAAGCACATACAGCGCTTCTGCCCCGGAGTATGCCTTTAATATGCTGTAGCCTTCCTTTGTAAGAGCTTCCTCTATCATGTCCGAAATGTGGATATCATCGTCTATAACAAGTATTCTTTTCATGGCTTCCTCCCCAAAAGGCATAACGCGGCTCGCGTCCTGGCGCGTTAATATTCTTTTTATTAATTTTCTTTTTATATTATAAACCGAAGAATCGCAATAGTAAAGACTATAAAAGATTAAGAAAAGATTAAGTTTTCTAAAAAATGAGAAGCACATTTGTAAATTTATTTACTAAATCGATAAGGAAAATTAAAAGCTTGTACAATATGCGAGAATATTAAAAAAGTACTTTGTTCGATGAAAAATCCTCTTGCAATTTTTAATGCAAAGTGATATCATGTTCGATGTAGTAACACTATAAAATGTTTTGAAAGGAAAATGAAAATGAAAAAGTTTTTGGCTATTATCATGGCAGTTGCCCTGCTTTGCTGCACCGCCTGCGGTCAGATCACCGAGGAGGACAAAGAGCTTGTCAGAGGAACTGTTGAAAACGGCGTTTACACTAGCGAATTTGCCGATTTCACGTTTACCCCTCCCTCTAACTGGACTTTTGCATCTGATGATGAAATCCTTGCCATGATGGATCTATCTGACTCCGATATGACGGAAGAGGAAAAGAAGAATATTGAACTCGGCAAGCTTAAGACCGTTTATGATGCATTGGCAACATGCGATGACGGTGCAAACGTTATCATCATGTATGAAAACCTTGCTCTTACAACCGGCGGAACCTCTTACGACGAGGCCGCATACGCAGAGGCTTTGGCAACCGGCCTTATAGAACAGGGCATCACTGCCGACACCAACGAGCTTAAGGAGATGACTATCAACGGAAACACATATTTTGCTTTTACAGGCACTTTTGTAAACGTGGAGCTTGACATTGTGCAGATGTATCTTTTAAGGAAGATTGATGACTATATGCTCTGCATATGCATAACCACCTACCCGGGTTACACCATCTTGTATGATGAAATCTTGGCAATGTTCTCTTAATCGTTTGAAATCTGCAATTACATTTGAACCGCGCCGCAAAAAGCGCGGTTTTTTCATTGCAAAAAATGTTTTTGCAGCCGCGAATTGCCTTGATTCTAAAGACTTTCGGCAGATTTGTTTGCACGAAAGCGGTATACCAATATCAGTGAAAGCAAAAAGTTCAATGAAAGCAAAAAGTCGGGCGCAAAACCGCTATATGATGTGATTTTGCGCTCGATTTGGTCTGTTCATTTTCCAGACGAATATAAAGTATAAAATCGCAGTAAAAGCAACCGTATAGGCTTTGCTGCGATTTTACGGAAACGCTTCACGAGAAATTATTATTAACGCATACGGCCGCTTCGTAAAACGCCGGAACGGCTCTTTGACATTGCTTACTCTATATCTGCATTTTGCCGTAAAAACGGTTGAAAAAATTTCAAATATCAATATAGAACAAAAACAATCAACAAAAATGAAGACAAAAGTCAATTTTACTTGTATAATAGTGATATAATATGAACAAGAGGTGCTATATATGGAGAATGGGATTTGCTCCGGCTTCTTCTATTCAAATATACTCAGCGGGAATGACGGCAGGGCAGAAATAAAGGTAAAAGGCGCTATCAGATGGCTTGCCGGCTTGCCCTTTATAACTGCAATGTTTACTGGATGGTTCCCGCAGTCGGAACCGTGCTCCGTGATATACCTCTTCACACCCAGTACCTGCTCTGGCAGACCGATAACGGTTTCGGAATCGCCCTTCCTTTGATATCCGGCGATGCCAAGGCTTCTCTGCACGGTGCTGACGCCGGAATCGGAATAGGCATTCAGGGCGGAAAGCCGGGTGATGAACCGATTCTTTATGTTGAATACGGCAATGACCCCTACGAGCTTACAAAAAGCGCCATGAAAGCCGTAAGCGCAGAGCTTAAAAGCTTTAAGCTGCGGGAGGAAAAGCTCCGGCCCGAATTTGCAGACTATTTTGGTTGGTGCACCTGGGACGCATTTTACGGCGCAGTTACCGAGCAGGATGTTATAACCGGTCTTGAAAGCTTTAAAAACGCAGGCTTCCCGCTTGGCTTTATGATACTCGACGACGGCTCGTGGGACGCGTATTACGACTATCTGAATTCGGCGCACTCCCATCCTCAGAAATTCCCGCGCGGGCTTAAGGCACTTATCAGCGACGCCAAGCAGGTATATGGCCTTAAGCGATTCGGCGTATGGCACTGCTTCGAGGGCTACTGGGCCGGAATCAAGCCGGACGGCGAGCTTGCAAAGAAATACCGCCTTATAGAAAACGAGGGCAATATTCGTCCGTGGGAGGACGAAGAGCATATATCGAAGCTTTACCTTATCGATCCCGAGCAGGCTGAGGATTTTTATGAAGGAATTCACTCCTACCTTCATTCTCAGGGCGCCGATATGCTGAAAATCGACGGTCAGTCTGCAATGGATTTGTTTACCTATGGAAAAACCGGCCAGGGAAGCGCAATGAAAAAGTATCAGCGGGCGATGCAGAAATCGGCTCGGAAATACTTTAACGGCGAGGTCATACTTTGCATGTCAAATAGCATAGACGTTGCCTATAATATGCAGTTTACAAACTGCTGGCGCAATTCATACGACTATGTTCCGTCTGACATGAAATCCCAGCGCGAGCATATCTACATAAACGCCATGAATGCCATGTGGTCATCGGCTTTCTCATTGCCCGACTGGGATATGTTCCAGTCGCATTCGGCAGGGGCGGAATTTCACGCGGCGGCAAGGGCTATAAGCGGCGGACCGGTTTATATCTGCGATTATCCCGGAAAGCAGAATTTTGATATAATATGGCGGCTTATAACCTCCGACGGCAAGACTTTGCGCTGTGTTCAGCCGGCTCTGCCCTCGGCGGATTGCATTTTTGAAGACTGCCGCTTCGGAAGCAAGCCTCTGAAAATAATCAACATGAATAAATACTCCGGCGTTGTCGGAGTGTTTGACTGCAGCTCGGAGGCTAAGTGCGGAACGGTGTCGGCAAACGACGTTTGCGAGCTTGAAGGCGGCAGCTTCTGCGTATACTTTGTTAAAAAGCGCAGTCTCATCACAGTCTCATCAAGCCGGAGCGTAGATGTTGAGCTCGGAGACGATGGCTATGAGCTTTTGCACTTTATTCCGATAGTAAACGGAGTTGCTCCCGTTGGCCTAACAGATAAGTTTAATTGCCCGGCGGCGATTACAGAGCTTGAATATTTTAAAGGCGGCTGTAGGATAGAGCTTTCAGACGGTGGAAATATTGGCGCATACTGCCGCAAAAAGCCCAAAGGCGTTTATCTGAACGGCAGGCCGACAGATTTTGAGTATTCCGATGCCAGCGGACTGCTGAAAATAAATTCGCCTGTAAAGGGGAAGAATATCGTTGAAATAAATGCCGCCGACTGAAAGGGGAGGAGAAAATGATAGTAAGGCTATCGCTGAGTGATGAGAACAACAGCGGCGTCAGCTACCTTTTGCAGAAGTCGGTAAGCGAAACCTACCAGATACACACCCATGATTTCTGCGAATTTTTCTATATAATTAAGGGGAAAGCAATACATAACGTAAACGGAGAGAATCATCTTTTGAGCGAGGGAGACTTTGTTTTCATCCGGCCGGACGATGTTCACAAATATGATTTTCTTGATAATTTTGACTTTGAGCTGATTTCAGTCGGCTTTGAGCGTTCCGCATGCCTTGAAGCGCTTGCATTTATGGGAGTAGATAAAAGCCTTTTGTTTGAGCCGGACCTTCCGCCGGCAGTAAGTCTGAGCGGTTTTTCGCAGGCAGAAACTATAAGGAGGCTTAAGCAGATTCCCAAAACAAAGGCGGGCGATAAGCGCAGAACCTATTTCCGATCGGTGCTCCCTTCGCTACTGTATACGTTTGTCCGCGAGGAGGCGGCATCAGTTCCCATACCCCGCTGGCTTGCCGACCTTGTAGACAATATGTGCCATGAGGAAAACTTTCTTGCAGGTCTGCCAAGGATGATATCTCTTTCCGGAGTTTCACAGGAGCATCTTACAAGGCAGTTCAGAAAGTATCTGAATATGTCGCCGATTGAATTTATAAATCTAAAAAGGATTGGCCTTGCCGCCAAGCTTCTTACCGAAGGAAATCACGAAATACTCGACGTTTGCTATTCCTGTGGCTTTAACAACCTGAGCCACTTTTATCACTGCTTTAAAAAGCAGTACGGCTGTACGCCAAAGAATTTTGCCGCAGAACGGCGGGAAAAGGATCAACTATGAAGTCAACAGAAATGAAAATTACTCGCTGCGTTCGCAGAGGGAACGCTTTCGGCTTTGAAACAGATGGCGGAATAACCCCTGTGATATCGTTAGTCAGCGAGAATACGGCGTCGGTTAAGCTGCTTCTGAATTCCGAACCCGAAATGAAGTCATACGCCATAGAGGGTGAACCGAACGCCGTTCCTGCACAGCTTTTGGAAAATGATGAAAGCTTTGAAGTATCCTGCGGCAGTTCAAGCGTAATAATCCGGAAAACCGGGCTTGCCTTAGATTTCATCAAGAACGGCAGGCTGATAGCTTCAACCGTTGAATACGGCAGGGATGCCGGCCCCTACGTTGTAAATCGCATGGATGAAAACGAGCATTTCTACGGCCTGGGAGAGGATAATCAGGCAAGCGGCGGCAGGCTTGACCGAAGGGGAAGCTTGCGCAGACTTGAGACCGGACAGAAAATCAATATCGGCCATGTGACGGCTGATATCCCTGTTTCGTTCTTTATAAGCGTCGCCAAAGATAAGCTTTACGGCTTGTTTGCCGATACCAGCTACGCCATGAGCTTTGATATGGGCGCAAGCTCTCAGACCAATTACCGTTTCAGTGCCGACGGCGGAATCATCACCTATTACGTCTTCTTCGGTGACAGCTTTGCGGATATCCTAAATGAGTATACCAAGCTGACCGGAAGACCGTCAATGCCGCCACTCTGGGCACTTGGATATATCCAGTGCCGGTGCTCGTATCAGAGCTGGGAGCAGGTGGACGAAATCATTTCCACTCTTGAAGAAAGCCGCTTTCCGCTGGACTGCATTGTGTTCGACTATGATTGGGCAGAGTACTTCCAAAACTTTAAGTGGAACAAGCGCTGGGGAGGGTTAAGCCCGCAAAAAATCGGTGAGCACAAGAAAAACGGAGTGCGGTTTATGCTTTCAACCTCCGGGCCGATGATACGAAACAACAGCGACAACTATCAGTCCGCTCTGGACGCAGGTATTTTTGCACACGATGCAGATGGTAACACAGTTGTCTGCGGTCATTACGGCGGAGAGCTTATGGATTTCACCAATCCCGACATCAAGGAGTGGCTAAGACCGTCACTAAACAGGCTTTTGGACGAGGGTATAGACAGTTGGTGGCTTGATTTGACAGAGCCGGAGGGTGACCCCGACGGAACCGTGTATCACGGCGGCGAAAAGAAGGCTGTCCACAACGTTTTCTCGCTGATGAATACAAAGGTCTACAACGAAATAACGTTGGAACACAGCCCCAATATACGTCCATTTATTCTAACGCGAACCGGCACTGCCGGAATACAGAAATATAACGCGGCAATATGGTCGGGCGATGTTTTTTCGGATTACAAAACCTTTACGGCACACATACCTGAAGCCATGAACACCGCAATGTCCGGCATACCAATGTGGACATCGGACAGCGGCGGGTTTATGTCTTCAACCTCCAACTCCTCCGACACGAGAAACATTTACAAAAACGATTTATGCGCGCACGCCGGGCTTTATGAACGATGGCTTCAGTTCGCCTGCTTCTGCCCGATAACAAGAGCTCACCATGCGGGCGAGTCGGCCCCATATATGATGGGCGGACTTGCCTTTGATTCCGCCGCGCACTATGTAAGGCTGAGATACCGCCTTCTGCCCTATATCTATACCTGTTCGCACATCACCCACACCACCGGCACTCCTCTTATGAGGGCTTTGGTCTATGATTATCCTAAAGACGAAAAGGTGTACAACATTAAAGATGAATTCCTGTTTGGAAGGGATATTCTGGTAGCTCCGGTAACAAAGGAAAGGGCAAGTGAAAGGGAAGTCTATTTCCCTGAGGGCAAATGGTTCGACCTTGACTACGGATATTCATATCGCGGAGGCAGAAGCTACAGCATATACGCCCCTCAGAACAGGATCCCCGTATTCATAAGGGCCGGAGCAATCATTCCGACAATAGACCAGGTTTACCGCACCAAGGATATTGATTGGAAAAAGATAAATGTAGTTATATATCCGTCCGGCGAAAGCGAATTTGAAATGTACGCCGACGACGGAATAAGCTATAGCTTTGAAAGCGGTGACTGTACATTAACAAGCATAGCCTGCCGCGAGGATGAATCGGTTACACGTATAAGCGTTAAAAGAAGCAATCTTAAATACGCGGCCTGCGAATATCTATTTGAGATACATTCAAATTATGCCCCGGTGTCGGTTAACTGCTTGGGCGAAATGTCAAGGCTTTGGCACAAATCCTCTTTGGACAAAGCCTTTGGATGGTTCTGGGATGATTTCGGCAGAATTTTATACATAAAAGTAAACGCCGAGGCTGAAATCCTGCCGGAGATCGCCGTCAAAAACGGCGGCAAAATAATAAATCCGTCTGAAAGCAGCGGGGAAGACATATGTGGAAGAACGCCGTTTATTCTGCCTGCGGCAAGCCTGCCTTGCAGAATTAAATGCGTAAACTTCGACCGCGGCGGCGAGGGCGTTACTTATCACAAAAACGCTCCCGTTCAAAATGAGCTTTATCGCACAGACGGAGTTGAGATAGAGCTTTGCAACGATGTTGGCGCGGGCTACTGCGTCACAAATCTGTTCGCAGGCGAGTGGCTTGAGTACACCGTTAACGCCGTTGAAAATGGCAATTATGCCATCAAAATGAGAGTGCAGGGCGAGGGAACGCTGTCTGTGTCGGTTGGAGGCCAAATGCTTAAAAGCGGCATTTCGCTGAGCAGATGGCAGACCGCCGAGCTTGGAAGCGTTTTGCTTGAAAGCGGCGAGCAGATACTTCGGTTTTCCTCTGAGCGGGGGCGCTTCAGAGTTAATTGGATAGAATTAATTAAAAGCTGAAAGGAAGATATTATATGCTAAAAAGATTCGCGGCTGTATTATTTGCGTTAGTTCTGACGGTCAGCCTCATAGGATGCGGAAAGACAGGCCGTCAGCCGATAAAGCTCACACTTTCAACCGAGGATTCCGCAGCCATACTTGCCGCTGCAGGAATTCACCTGCCCGACGCCGAAGAGGCAAAGGGAGCACATTCGATTGTAAAGTGGTATTCAAACACCGATTTCCACAACTACAGAGAGGATGAAATAGTAAACACCGGCTTTTTCACTTTTACCGAAAAGTACGGCTGCGATTCAGAATGGATAGAATATCCCGATTACGGTCAGAGATGGGATTACCTTGCCAACCTGATCCTTGCAGGTGATTCGCCTGACTTTATGTACTGCGAGCTTGATTTGTTCCCGCTGCGCGCCATAAAGGGAGTAATTACCCCCGTAAACGATTATATTGATTACGATGATCCCTTGTTCAAGGATATGAAGGGCTACGCCGAGGATTACTTCTCCATCGGAGACAAAACCTATTTTATTCTTACCGATATGAGCTTCGACACGGTTATTCCATATAACCGCAGAATCATCGAGGAATACGGCTTTGATGACCCGGCAGAGCTTTTTGCCAACGATGAGTGGACATGGAATGAGTTTATGAACATGTGCCTTGATTTTAACGACCCCGACGAGGAAAGGTATGCGCTTGACGGCTGGTATTATTCCGCCGGCCTGCTCCACTCCTGCGGAACAACCACTGTCGGATATGATAACGAAAGCGGCACCTTCTTCTCCAATATGGATGACGCAAGGCTCGAACGCGCTCAGAACATGCTTTATGAGCTTAACAAGGCGGATCTTATATATCCATGGTGGAACGGCTGGCAGACAAGAAACAACAACGTTGAGGGCTCCGGCGTTAAAGAGGGATTAACGCTGTTTTGGATGGTGGCAACGTGGGGATTTACACAGCCGGTTGAAATAATGGAGAACACATGGGGAGATATCGGCGCAGACGAAATTATGTTTGTTCCCATGCCAAGAGATCCCAACGGCGACGGCAAATATTATCTCGATGTCCGTCCGAACGGATATGCACTGATAAACGGTGCGCAGAACCCGGATGGCGTTGCGCTTCTGGCAATGTGCGAGCGCTTTAAGATTATCGATCCCACTGTTATTTCCATAGACAGGCGTCAGCTTGAGGAAACCTATCTCTGGACGGACAATATGCTTAATATGTACGACACCTGCTATGAACTTGCCAACACGGGAACCGGCAACATCGTAATAAGCTACGGCGGATATCAGGACGGCGGCTACGGTCCGGATATCGGCGAGCTCATGAGGATAATCGAGCAGAATGCTCAATCGGTAAGCCGTCAAGGAGCAAAATCGTGGGCACAGCTTAAGGAGGAAAATTCCGAAAAGCTTGACTACTATATCGACGAGCTGAACAAGGAAATATCCGAGTTTAATGCCAACAACCCGTAAAGTGCGGGAGTTGTTTGGGCAACTCGCGTAAAATCGCCGCAAAACCGCTATACGATGGGATTTTGCAGCCGATTTTACGACCATTCACGGTTTGCACATTTCCGAACGAATATAAGTATAAGGCAATGGTTCAAAATGGCCGAGCCTGAATAGTAAACGCCCTGACAGGGAAGAAGGCTTGTCAGGGCGTTATTTTTCATCTGCTTTTTAGAGCTTTTCAGACAGATATTAGCGTAATAAGTGTACAGGGGGCTGCTCAGGCGCTATAACCGCTTTTCAATGAGAAATAAGTATAAGGTCAGTCGCCGCAGTCAGAGAATTCTTATTTACATTCCGCGCTTCTTTATTTGTTTTGCGGCAGCAGAAATCAATCTCTATCCGCAGATTTTTGTGATAGCCAGCGCGAACATCTTGGCGTTGAGCAAAAGCTGGTCGAGCCTGATGAATTCGTCCGGCGAGTGCATGTGGTTGTCTTCGCCCAAGAATTCCGCCCCGAATGCAACTCCTCCCTCGATTTCGTGGACGTAGGTTCCTCCGCCTATGGCTATGCATTCGCCCTTTTCTCCGGTCACGTTCTCGTAGACCTCCAACAGCTTTTTAACAAACGGGCTGTCCGCACTGACCCTGTGAGGCTCTGCGCCGCTGCATTTATACACCTTGAAATCTGCACCCTCAAGTGTGGGAATGAGCTTTGATGTGACATCGGCCACCGTATAGCTTGCGGGAAGTCTTATATCAATAGAACAGCTCAGCTTGCCGGCTTCAAAGCTGATAATGCTTAAAACGCAGGTAAGCGTGCCGGATTCTGCATCGCTCATTCTAATGTTAAGGCTCTCTCCGTTTATCTCACCGTAGGGAAAAAGCTCAGAAAGCTTTGATATTCTGCAAGAGGCATCGTCTGTTAGTTTGAGCTCGGATATAAGCTCTATAATTGCGGTTATGGCGTTGGAACCGATTTCGGGGGTGGAGGCATGTGCACTCTTGCCCTCGGCGTCGATTCGTACACAGCCGCCAAAGTCCTTTGTTGTGAATCTGACAGGGAGCTTTACCCTTTCAACCGCTGCCTCTATTTCAGAAACAGATACTCCGCCCAATACAGCATATGCCGACTGAGGGACGGCGTTTAAAACAGTTCCGCCCGAAAGCTCCATCAGTGCGCGCGATGAGAAGGGCTGGGCGGTCTTTGCACCGAAATTAGCTCTTATCATACCCTTTTCGATGTTTATAACAGGGTAGTTGCCGTCCGGCGTGAAGGTATATTTAGGTGGATTTTCCTTTGTAAAGTAGTATTCAAGGTCGCCGGAGCCATTTTCCTCATCCGTTCCCAAGATCAGCTTAAAGCCCTTTTTAAGAGGGATATTTAAATCCTTCAATGCTTTCATGGCATAGATCACCGCTACTGCCGGGCCTTTATCGTCTATTGCACCCCTGCCGAAAATCTTGCCGTCGGCGATTCTCGCCTTGTAAGGCTCGCCAGTCCAACCGGTTCCTTCAGGGACAACATCCAAGTGAGCAAGGATTCCAAGCTCAGGCTCGCCGCCGGTGTAGGAAGCCGTGCCGACGTATCCTTCAAAATTGTGGGTGCTAAATCCAAAATCAGAGCATATTTGCAGTGCTCGTTCCAGACATTCCGCCGCCGGAACGCCGAACGGAGCGCCGGGAGCCGCCTCACCTCTGACGCTGGGGTAAGAAATAAGCTCGCTTAAAGTGGAAATCATATCGTCCTTATGCGAGTCTATATAATCAGAAATTCTTTGCTTTAAGTCTTCCATTTTGATCGTCCTTTCTAAACTTTGTTTAATGCATTTTTTTCAGAACCATAACCGATATCGGCGGGACAAACACGCCCTCACAGTAGATACCCATCGGTCTTACGGACACCGCCGAGTCGCTGACAAGCATCTCCCATTCTCCGTCCGGCAGGATAAATACCTTTGCCCTTGGAATTGGGTTTACAAATATCAGAAGCTCCTCGCTTTCATCAAACAGATGAAGCTGTATGGTACCGTCTGATGAAGGGAGAACCTCGGAATGCGCGGCCACCTCGTCGTGCGTGTCCATTCTTAAAAGCGGATGAGCCTTCCTGAAGGAAATAAGCCCCTTAATATATTCCTCTTCGGAGCCGTTTTCATCTAGCATATACCATTTCAGCGAGTTAACGCTGTCCGGCGAGCGGTAGCTGTTGTGGTCGTATTCGCCGCCGCCCAAAGGCTTGGAACGCAGAAATTCCTGGCCGGCGTGGATAAATGGCACTCCCTGCGCCAAAAGCACCAGAGCTGCCGCAAGACGCGCCATCTTCTTGCGGTCCCTTTCGTGGCAGCCGCTGGCCGAAAGTGAAAGCTTGTCCCAAAGCGTCAGGTTATCGTGGGATTCGCAGTAATTGATTATCTGGCGAGGGTCGCACGCCCACATATCTCTGCCCAGAAGCCCGTTAATGACCGATGCCCTCAGATGATAGTTCCCGCTGATGTATCCAAGCTCGGCGTCAGCAAAGTTAGAACCTTTTACAGCGTCTCTGAAACCGTCGTTGAAATAGGCATAACCCGGGGTCTTATAGGCATTTTGTTTGGAAGCGGAAAGCTCGGCACTTATGGCAATGCTCCCGGCGGACCATCCTTCGCCGTATAGCAGAACATTTGGATTGATTTTCCTTAGCCTTGCCTCGAGCCGATTAAGTGTGTCAATATCCAGGCAGGCCATCAAATCAAAGCGGAACCCATCGATTTTATACTCCTTTGCCCAGTATAGAACCGAATCTATGATGTATCTTGAACACATTGTGTGGTTCGACGCAATTTCGTTTCCGCAGCCGGATCCGTTTGACGGCTTGCCGTCTGCGAATCTGTAGTAATAGTCGGGGAAGGATTTATTAAGGTTGGAGCCGGCAAGTTTGTAGGTGTGGTTGTAAACAACATCCATAACAACGCCGATGCCCTTTTTGTGAAGCGCAAGTATAAGCTCTTTAAGCTCGCGGATCCTTGTCTCCGGGTCGCTCGCATCGGTCGAATATGAGCCCTCCGGGGCATTGTAGTTTTCAGGGTCGTAGCCCCAATTGTAGCCCGACCGAGGGTCAAGCTCGTCAAGCCTGCCATAATCAAATATCGGCAGGAGGTGGACATGGGTCACGCCGAGATTGGTTATGTGTGAAAGGCAGGTTGGTTTGCCTGACGGAGTGCGCGTGCATTCCTGCGTAAAGGCAAGATATTTTCCCTGAAGAGTTTGGCTTACTCCGCTCGAGGGGTCACTCGAAAAGTCCCTTACGTGTGCTTCGTATATAATAGCATCGGTGTATCTTTCAAGCTTAACATAGCCGTAATTCTCCCATCCGTCCGGGTTAAGGCTGGATGGGCTGCATATATATCCTTTTTCGCCGTTTGCACTTACTGCCCTGGCATATGGATCAACGCCCGTCTGGGTTTTGCCGGAGTAGGTATAGCTGTAGGTGTAGTAAACACCTCTGAGGCTTTCACAGAACGTCAGGCTCCATGAGCCGTTTTCACCCTTTTCAAGCGGCAGAGTGCACATCGGCGAACTGTCGCCGCTCGAGCGAAACAGGTTAACGGCCACGTTTTCGGCAAGCGGCGCCCAAACGCAGAAGAATGTTTCTTTTTCCGAAAGTCTTACCCCCAAAAAACTGCTGTATGTGAAATTATCATCAACATATTTGTAATCAAAATCCTGCACAAATAAAACCCTTTCCTGTTTTCTTATGGGAAATGCGCGTACACGATTTATTATACAACAAGTCATTCGGTTTTTCAATAGGTTTTACAGGAAAATCGGAGGGCATATTGTAGCATTACAATTGATGTGAGACCGAGAGAGTGGAAAAAGTGATTGAGTTCTGTTAAAATGAGTTTACCACAACAGCAAATCACCCGCCGCCGTCAAGCCATAATTTTATGGCGTTCTTTGAATATACAAAAATCCTTGACAAGCAGGTACTGACAGTGTATAATATAACCGTTAATATGTAAACTTTTTTGTGCATTCTGCATTAATTCGGAGGTAAAATATGAAAAAACTCGGATTCGGTCTTATGAGACTGCCTATCATAGACGGCGACCATTCAAAAATAGATATCGAAGCAGTTAAGAAGATGGCGGATGAGTTCTTGGCAAAGGGCTTTACTTACTTTGACACTGCATATGTATATCATGGCGGCTTCAGCGAGGTTGCCTTCCGTGAGGCTGTCGTTAAAAGATACCCGCGCGGAGCATACACAATAACCACTAAACTCCCGCTGTTCTCAAAGCCGGACAGAGCCGGAATGGAGAAAATATTTGCAGAATCCATGGAGCGCCTGGGCGTTGATTACATAGATTACTATTGGCTCCATGCGCTGGGTAAGGATTCCTATGAGCACGCTCAAAAGGTGGACGCTTTCGGTTATCTGAAAGAGCTTAAGGAAGCCGGCAAAATCAAGCATATAGGCTTTTCTTTCCACGACGGCCCGGAGATGCTTGAAACAATCCTCACCGAGCATCCGGAGGCTGAATATGTTCAGCTTCAGATAAATTATCTCGACTGGGAGGACGGATGGGTTCGGGCCCGCCGCTGTTACGAGGTGGCAACTAAGTATAATAAACCGGTTATAGTTATGGAGCCTGTAAAGGGCGGAGCGCTTGCAAATCTGCCAAAGTCCGCCGCTAAGATTTTTGACGAATACGACCCCAAGCCGTCCTACGCTTCATGGGCCATAAGATACTGCGCTTCTTTAGACAACGTTATGACTGTTTTAAGCGGCATGAGCAATATGGAGCAGGTTGAGGACAATACCAGCTATATGGAGAACTTCAAGCCTCTTAGCGAAGAGGACTACAAGGTTATCGACAGAGTTGCCCAGAACCTCAAGTTTGCAATACCATGCACAGCCTGCCGCTACTGCACCGACGGCTGCCCGATGAGCATATCCATCCCGGATATCTTCGCCGTTTACAACGAGTATAAGCGTGATATGAAAAAGCTTGGAGAGCTGAAGGGCAAGTACGGCGAGATAACCGCATCCTCCGGCAAGGCGAGCGATTGCATAGGATGCGAGCAGTGCAAAGAGCATTGCCCGCAGAATCTGGATATCCCAAAGCTGCTCAACGAGTGCGTATTGGAATTGGAATAAATGTGACGGATTTTACTTCTTTTACTTCGCTATCGCCATACTTTTGTTTGCTGTCACGCATTGCGTTTCTTTCATCGTTGATGATTAGCCTGCAATAGTTTTGATTTTTCTGCATATATAAATGCATTTGCCCGCAAATTTCCGGCGTAAACGCCCGACTTTGTATAGCAAAGCTTTTAAAAACTCAATCGGAAGCATTGCTTTGTGCCTGCTTCCGATTTTTTTTAAAAATCTCTATTGCAACCGAGCGATAATTAGTTTATAATATACGTATCTTTAGAGCTTCGGACTTCAAAGTAAGGGAAGGTTCTATTATGTTGACGGATTATAAAGACAAAAAAATATGGCTTGCCGCTCCCGCACCCACGGGCGAGGAACAGGGCAGGGAATGGGACAAATTCGGCTGGAACGAGGCCTACCCAATAGGAAACGGCGCTATCGCCGCTATGGTTTACGGAGACCCGATCCATGATACACTTCAGCTCAACGAGGAAACCATCTGGTATGGCAACGGAGGCAGAAACAGGGTAAATCCCAAATCGAAAGATTCCTATAAAAAGGTTCGTGAGCTTCTGCTAGAGGGCAGAATAAAGGAAGCAGTCGAGCTTGAAGAAAGCGATATGTTTCCTCATCCCGACCAGGAGCGTCATTATGATACCGCCGAGAATATATGGTTCGACTTCAAGCACTCTGCCTATTCTGACTATAAGCGCACCTTGGATATTGCTAACGCAGTCTGTACGGTGGATTACAGCGCGGGCGGACATAAATATTCGCGTGAGTTCTTTGTCAGTGCGCCGGATAATGTTATTGCGGTTCATCAGTATTCGCACGATGGCGGGAAGTCAAGCGCAAAAATAGATTTTTCACGCCGCAGCGAGCGCACAATTAAATACGAGCTTACCGAAGCCGGACTTGAAATCTACGCCAAACAGCCCGAGGACGGCTGCGAATACTGCATTTCCGCAGCTTGCGAAAACGATGGCGGAGTTGCGATATTCAACGACTCCTGCCTTGAAATCTTTGATGCGGTGACATTCACCCTTTACATAACTATCCGTACCGATTATCACGGGGACAATATTGCCGAGTGGTGCCAGGGAGTCATCGAAAACGCTTTGAATATCGGATATGAAGCTGTAAAAGCCCGCCATGTCGCCGATTATAGGAGCTATTTTGACAGAGTATCGCTGAACCTTGACGGAGATGATTTCAGCTCCGAACCGACAAGCGAAAGGCTGAAAAAGGCCTCAGAAAGGCAGGATAACAAGCTTGCAGAGCTTTACTTCGACTTTGGCAGATATCTGCTGATATCCTGTTCGCGTCCCGGAACAAAGCCTGCAACTCTTCAGGGAATATGGAATAAGGATCGCTGGCCGGCATGGGGATCGAAGTATACCATAAACATCAACACCGAAATGAACTACTGGCCGGCGGAGGTCTGCGCGCTTTCTGACTGCCATATGCCGCTTTTCGAGCACTTAAAGGTCATGCTTCCGAACGGTCAAAAGGTTGCAAGGGATATGTACGGTCTTGATGGTTTTGTTGCTCATCACAACACCGATTTATTCGGCGACTGTGCCCCGCAGGATTTATGCATAACCGCAACAATTTGGCCGATGGGAGCTGCATGGCTCTGCACACACATCTGGACGCATTACGAATATACCAGGGATTTGGACTTCCTGCGCGAGTATCTCCCGATAATCAAGGAAGCCTGCCGATTCTTCACCGGCTATATGTTCGAGTATGACGGCAAGCTTTTAACAGGTCCTTCCATATCCCCCGAAAACACCTATATTCACCCTTCCGGCGAGAACGGCCAGATTTGCGTCGGCCCAACGATGGATTCCATGATAGTCCGTGATTTGTTTGAAAGCTGCATTGCCGCTTCTAAGCTTTTGGGCGAGGAGGATGAGCTTACAGCTGAGCTTGCCGGTATGCTTCCCAAGATTCCAAAGCCTTCCATCGGAAAATACGGCCAGATAATGGAGTGGTATGAGGACTACGAGGAGACTGAGCCGGGTCACCGTCACATCTCCCATCTTTATGGACTTCATCCGTCGTCACAGATTACCTTAGAAGATACGCCGGAGCTTTTCAAAGCGGCAAGAGTTACCCTTGAACGCCGTTTAAGCGGCGGCGGGGGCCACACCGGCTGGTCGCGCGCGTGGATAATAAACATGTGGGCAAGGCTGCGCGATGGCGAAAAGGCATTAGAAAACGTCAATGCCATTCTTTCGCGATCAACCTATCCTAACTTCTTCGATATGCACCCGCCCTTTCAGATTGACGGCAACTTCGGCGGGACATCGGGAATAGCTGAAATGCTTTTGCAGAGCCAGAATGGTGTTATAGTGCTACTTCCGGCACTGCCGAATGAGTGGAAAAACGGCTCTGTTCGCGGCTTGAAGGCGAGGGGAGATGTGTCGGTTGATATTGACTGGGCAAACGGTGAGGTTAAATATTTTAAGCTAAGCGCCAACAAAGGCGGAGAATTAAAGCTTTTATATCCCGAAAACAAGAGGGACATCGCCGAGTTCGATAGCAAAGCGCCCTACACTGTAACGGGAAATCTTGAAAACGGCAAGCTGATAATCAGCAAAAATTGACATAAATTAGGAGGAACATTGAATGAAAAACTATTCAAAGCTTAGAAACGAAAGTGATGTCAGAGGCATAGCCATAGAGGGCGTGCCCGGGCAGGAGGTAAATCTTACCGAGCGGGCCTGCCGAGATATTGCGCGCGGATTTGCACTTTGGCTGATTAAAAGAGCCGGAAAGATCGAATTAAGGATTGCCATAGGCAGAGATTCCCGCCTTTCCGGTGAAAAGCTTCTGGGCTGGATGGCAGATGAGCTTGCCGCCGAGGGCATAGCCGTCACCGATATGGGACTTACAAGCACTCCGGCAATGTTCATGACAACCAAGACCGAAGGATATATGTTTGACGGCGCGGTGATGGTAACCGCCTCGCACCTGCCCTATAACCGCAACGGCTATAAGTTCTTCACCCCGGACGGCGGTGTTGAAGCCTCTGACATAAAGGATATGATAGCATATGCCGAGAGCGATGAGCACACCGGTCTTCCCGCCGGAAGCGTTGAAAAGGGCGAGTTCATGAGCGTATACTCAAAGCGCCTTGCGGATATGATCCGCACCTCATGCGGATCGGATAAGCCGCTTGAAGGCCTTAGAATAGTGGTTGACGCCGGAAACGGCGCCGGCGGCTTCTATGCTGAAAAGGTTCTCGTTCCTCTTGGAGCTGACATTGCCGGCTCGAGATATTTGGAACCGGACGGCAGCTTCCCCAACCACATTCCCAACCCTGAAAACAAGGAGGCTATGGCGAGCATTACCGAAGCTGTCAAGGAGTCCAAGGCTGATTTGGGAATCATCTTCGATACTGACGTTGACAGAGCAGGTGCTGTTCTGTCTGACGGCTCGGAGCTTAACCGCAACCGTCTTATTGCAATGCTTTCGGCAATGCTTCTGCGCGACCATCCCGGAACAACAATCGTCACCGACTCGGTAACAAGCTCAGGTCTGGCGGCGTTTATAAAGGAGAAGGGCGGAGTGCATCACCGTTTCAAGAGGGGCTACCGCAACGTCATCAACGAATCCATCAGGCTCAACAGCGAGGGCATCGACAGTCAGCTTGCAATAGAAACCTCCGGCCACGGCGCTTTTAAGGACAATTATTTCTTAGATGACGGCGCTTATATAGTGACAAGACTGATTATCGAGCTTTCACGCGCGGTTAAGATGGGCTATACCCTCCACTCTCTTATAGAGACTCTTAAAGAGCCTGCCGAAAGCATGGAGTTCAGAATGAATATCGCATTGGAAGACTTCAAGCCCTATGGCAATTCAATTATTGAGGATTTAAAGACCTATGCCGGCACGCGCACCGGCTGGAGCTTAGAAGCTGACAACTACGAGGGGGTAAGGGTCAATTTGGATAAGGCCCACGGCGACGGATGGTTTTTGCTTCGCTTGTCGCTTCACGAACCGCTTATGCCGCTCAATATCGAGTCGGACAGCGTTGGCGGAGTTAAGATTATTGCGTCCGAGCTTGCTGGCTTCATATCGGATTACGAAAAGCTTGATTCGTCTAAGCTTTGCGAGTACTCAAAATAATCGTATGCCGCCGGAAAGCGAGTTCTTTCCGGCGGCTATTACATAAAAAGCAAGACTTGATTTAAAACGGCAATTATACTCATTTTCGGCTAAAAGCATTTCAAAGAACGGAGGTGAAGCCTATCTCACAGCGTTTTGCGCCCGTTTTTGGTTTCACTTTGGACGAAAATAGTAATAGCTCCAAAACTGTATTAGGAGGTTCATATTTTTTTCTTAATTAAATTGTGCAGTATGTAAAATAATGCAGAATATCTATTGCAATTTTTGACTAATTGTGATATACTTTAATAAATTATTATGAAGTGTTATACTTCGGCAGACACGGCGCAGCGGGTCGCGAATGCCGCTTGTTTAAGAGGTGTTAGAGTGAGCAAAAAGGCCATTATCGCCATGAGCGGCGGAGTGGATTCCAGCGTTGCGGCATATTTAATGAAAGAACGCGGATTCGACTGCATTGGTGCGACCATGAAGCTGTTCAGCAACGACGATGCGGGGATATCCCGCGAGCATACCTGCTGCTCGCTGGAGGACGTGGAGGATGCGAGAAGCGTAGCCTTTTCCTTGAATATGCCGCACTATGTATTCAATTTTTCGGATATGTTTAAAGAAAAGGTTATCGACCGCTTTATAAGCGCATATGAAAGCGGGGCAACGCCTAATCCGTGTATCGACTGCAACCGATACCTCAAATTTGATAAGCTTTACCGCAGAGCAGAGGAGCTGTCCTTTGATTATGTTGTGACAGGCCATTATGCTCGCATAGAGAAAGACTGCGAATCGGGAAGATACCTTTTAAAAAAGGGCAGGGATCCCGATAAGGATCAAAGCTATGTGTTGTATGCTCTGACTCAGGAGCAGCTTGCCCACACCCTGTTTCCGCTTGGAGAATACACAAAAACCGAGGTTCGTAGAATCGCACGGGAACAGGGCTTTTCGAATGCCAAAAAGCATGACAGTCAGGATATTTGTTTTGTTCCCAACGGGCGATATACCGACTTTATAAGGCAATATACCGGAAAAAGCTACCCGGAAGGCAGCTTTGTTGATGCTGATGGCAATATACTCGGCCGCCACCGCGGAATCATCGAATACACGGTTGGGCAAAGAAAGGGTCTTGGAATTTCTTCGTCGGCCCCATTGTATGTAGTTAAGGTGAACCCCGATGATAACACGGTTATGCTGGGCGGAAATGATATGCTGTACTCAAAAACGCTTATGGCGTCAGATTTGAATCTGATCTCGGTTCCGTATATAGAGCGTCCTGCTCGGTTTAAGGCGAAGATTCGCTATCGCCACCCGGAGCAATGGGCGACAGTCGTTCAGGTTGATGATGATGCGCTTTCGCTTACGTTTGACGAGCCCCAGAGAGCCATAACAAAGGGTCAGGCGGTGGTCTTGTATGACGGAGATACTGTTGTCGGCGGCGGAACTATCATGTAAAGCTTAGCGGGCGATGCTGCGCATTTTGATAATTTATGGTTGAAAGGAAGAGCTGTTATGAAAAAGCTATCTGCAATTCTTGCTGCTGCGGTTCTACTATTGGCGTCCTGCTCGTTTCCGGGCACGGGACATGATAAGAGCAATGTAACCATAACTGTGTGGACATACTATAACGGCACTCAGCTGACATCATTTAATGCTCTTGTTGAAGATTTCAACGAAACCGTTGGCCGCGAAAAGGGGATAACCGTTGAAAGCCATAGTCAAGGCTCTATTAGCGACCTTAAGCAAAATCTTCTTGATTCAATTCAGAACAAGGTAGGGGCAGATGATGTGCCGAATATTTTCTTAGCCTACATAGATACCGTATATGAAATTAATCAGCTCGGCATGATAGCGGATCTTTCGCAATATTTTACCGATGAGGAATTATCCCGGTATGTGCAGAGCTATATAGATGAGGGAAGATTCGATAATGACGGAAGCATTAAGATCTTTCCGTGCGCAAAGTCAACAGAACTGCTTTTCCTGAACAAAACCGACTGGGCCGGCTTTGCACTGGCGACCGGCGTCAAATACAGTGATTTATACACAATAGAAGGTCTTACCAAGACCGCCGAAAAATATTACGAGTGGACAGACAGCCTTACGCCGGATGTCCCTAATGACGGCAAGGCGTTCTTTGGAAGAGACGCTATGGCTAATTACATGATTATAGGCTCTATGCAGTTAGGACATGAGATATTTTCGGTCGATAACGGGGTTATGACCCTTGATTTTGACAAGGAAACCGTGAGAAAGCTTTGGGACAACTACTATGTGCCGTTTATAAAGGGATATTTTGCTTCATCGGGCAGGTTCAGAAGCGATGATGTTAAAACCGGGAACATCCTTGCTTATGTAGGCTCTTCCTCCGGCGCAACCTTCTTCCCGGACAAGGTTGTTCTTGGTGATGACGAAGAAAAGAACATTGAAATGATGGTTTTTGAATGCCCTCGGTTCAAGGACGGCATGGATTATGCTGTGCAGCAGGGAGCCGGAATGTCGGTTACCAAGGCCGGCGATGAGGAAATAGAAGCTTCGGTTGAGTTCCTGAAGTGGTTCACGTCGGAGGAGCAGAATATAAGGTTTTCCGTGGATTCCGGCTATATGCCCGTGAAAAAGGCCGCCAACGACATAGATGCAATTGCAAGCACTGTTTCGAGTCTTACGCAGAATATAAGGGACGCTCTTAACACAGCGATTGAAACCGTCAACAACAGCAAGCTTTATATAACCAGTGCTTTTTCGCACGGAGACGATGCAAGGGATGTTCTGGAATATGCCATGAGCGACATCGCGGAGCAGGACCGCGACACAGTAAAGCAGCGCCTTGCAGACGGTATGTCTTTAGAGGAAGCCTGCGCGGAATTTGTTTCGGATAATTATTTTGACAGCTGGTATTACACAACTCTTGAGGAATTGAAAAAGTACGAGGGATAGCCACCGGCCGATAACTCACAGAACAGGAGATGTAACCTACATATGCAGTCCTTGAATGAAAGACTTGTTGCTCATAGACAGGGCAATTCATCATCGCGCAGGCAGAAGTCTGTTTTCAAAACGATATTGGTTCCGTCGATAGTCCTGGTTATAATCGAGGTATTGCTGCTTATGGCGGTTCTCACCGCAAACCAAATTTTGGAACGCTTTAACCGAAATTATGAGGACCTGGTTACAAAGCAGATTCAAAACAGAGCCGACTATTTCGCCTCAGCTCTTTACAACTGGTCGGATCTTGACGCTTTAGCCGGAACAATAAACAGCAAGGCGGAGGATATGCTTGAAAGCGGTGAAATCAATCTTGATGAGCTTGAAAGCAACTCGGAGGTAAGCTCTCCGCTTGTCATGGCGATAGTTGACGATTTGGTATCCACAATGTATTCAAAGCGCCTTTCCGGAATATATGTTGTATTCAACACATCCGATATAAGCAACATCCCCAAGATGAAGACCATTCCGGATCGCACCGGTATTTATATAAGAGACATGGATCCGTCATCGGCGCCGTCTGAAAGGATGGATGACCTGCTTCTTTGCAGAGCCGCTGTTCAGGTTGTTCAGCAGCTCAATATCTCCACCGACAGCTGCTGGAAGCCGCGCTTTACCTTCAGCGACAAGGACACGCCCGAAAATTATGCTTACTTTAGCGAACCGATGTTAGCCGCACAAAAGGCGGATGTTATAAATGATGCCAAGGATTACGGCTACTGGGGAGGGGCCGAACATCTGCTTGTTGATTCGGATATGACGGCCATAACCTATTCGATACCGCTTGTGCTGAGCGATGGAACGGTTTACGGCGTTCTTGGCATAGACATTGCAGACGATTACCTCCTTTCTCAGCTTCCGTATACCGAGCTTTACGACAACGATGTCGGTGCATATTTTGTAATAAAGCAGAAATCAGATTATAATTCGCTTAAAATAGTAACGCCGATTTTGTGGAACGGTGAATCATTTGATCATGATCATGACATTTCTCTGAGCCTGACAAAATCGCACGATGGATATACTTTTGTAAATCATGGCAAAAAGTATTTTGCTGCGGCTGTGCCAATATCTCTTTACAGCAATAATTCTCCGTTTGAAAGCGATTATTGGGCAATATTGGGAGCAGTGCCGACAGAAGATCTTTATGAGTTTTCAAGCAGAATTCTTATTATGCTTTTGCTTGATGTAGCTCTTATGCTTATAACAGGCATAGTGATGAGCATAATAATAAGCCGCAGTATCTCGGCGCCGATTCACAAGCTTTCAGGCGAGATATCCGAGGCAAGAAAGGCAGGCGGAATACCCGATCTTTCCGCTACTGACATTCGGGAGATCGACAGCTTTGCTGACGATTTCACCTCGCTCTGCAAAGAGGTTGTTTCCACCTCGACGAGGTTCTTGCAGATAATTCAGCTTGCAAGTGTAGAGCTTGCCGGCTTTGAGGTCCGCAAGGACTTGAATACTGTTTTTGTTACCGACAATTTCTTCTCTTTGTTCGGAATAAACGACGTAAACGCTGACGATATTACGGTTGAGCGGTTTGAAGAAATCATCTTAAGAATTAAACGCTCGTTTCCCGGAAGTGTTGGCCCTGACGGAGGCATGGTCTATAAGGTTGAACCTACACCCGGTACAATAAGATATATAAGGATAAACGTCACCGCAACGGCCACAGGCCGGGTTGGTGTGGCTGAAGATGTTACAATGGTGACCATGGAAAAGTTACTGATTCAGCACGAGCGCGATTGCGATGCGTTGACCGGGCTTATGAGCCGAAGAGCGTTTTATGAGCGCGCGCAGGAGCTGTTTTCGGATCCTGACAAGATGTACAACGGTGCGCTTGTGATGCTCGATTTAGACAACCTGAAAACCATTAACGACCATTACGGCCACGATTACGGCGACAAGTATATTCATCAGGCGGCTGCAAGATTTGCTGAGTGCGCTCCGGCTGACGCTATATGCTCGAGAGTTTCAGGCGACGAGTTCTTTGTTCTGTTTTACGGCTATAAGGACTATGAACTTCTGAGGGATGCGGTCTATAGTTTTGCTATGGGTATCAAGATCAACATATTCGAGCTTCCGAACGGCGAAAAGATTCCGATATCGGCGTCCGGCGGTGTTGCCTTTTATCCTAAGGATTCATCTGACTTTTGGCAGCTTATGAAATTTGCGGATTTTGCCATGTATAAGGCCAAGCATGTCCGTAAGGGCACCATTGAGTATTTTGATCTTTCGGCTTACAGTCGCGAAAGCTTTCTTATCAGCTCCAGGCAGGACTTCCTTAAGTTAATCCTGGAGAAACGTGTTTACTATCATTTCCAGCCGATTTTCAGTGCTGATGACGGCTCAATATATGCTTATGAGGCTCTTATGCGAACCGATCTGCCTTCTCTTAGTCCCGCTTCGGTTCTGGAAATAGCCAGGGACGAAAATCGCCTTCAGGATATTGAGAATCTTACATGGATTAAAGCCCCGGAATATTATATGGAGCTTGTTGAAGCAAATAAGGTTGAAAAGAACGCGCTGTTATTTGTGAACTCCTTTGCAAGCCAGATAATGTCGCCATGGGCGCAGAAAATATATGATTCAAAGTTTTCCCATCTTAACAATATGATTGTAATCGAGATAACCGAGTATGTGGATCTTGAACCGGGAATATTGGAGAGAAAGAAGCATCTTGCAGGCAGCAACGGTTTGTTTGCACTTGATGATTTCGGAAGCGGCTATAACAGCGAGCTTAACCTTTTGGAGATTTCGCCGCAGTATATTAAGGTGGACATTTCCATTATCCGCAATATAGACGTTGACCCGGATAAGCAAAAAATCGTTTCAAATATAGTAAGCTATGCTCATGAAAGAAATGTAAAGATAATTGCAGAGGGAATAGAAACCGCCGCCGAGCTCACGACGGCTTTGGAGCTTGGGGTAGACCTTTTGCAGGGCTTTATCCTTGCACGCCCTGCTGCCGTCCCGAATAATATCAGCAAAGATGCATTGGATATTATCAAGGATTTCCGGACGCAGAAAGGAAATGCATGCTGATGATGGGAGTGGCTTTCGCAGCAAGGTGCAATGAAGCATTGAAGCGTATTTGATATATCCTATACTTATTTCTCGCCAAAAGCGTCAGACAAGACTTTGTCGTCGCCAAGCATGGCGTGAATCGCCGCAAAACCGCCATACGATGGGTTTTGCAACCGCTTTTGAACACATTTGGACGAAAATAAGCATAATATACACTTTTACGAGAAATTTTACTGATTATCAATCCGAGAAAACGCAGAACATTTAAAGGCAAAAAAGCCGGTGCAAAATCACTTGATAATGGATTTTGCACCGGCTTTCGGCATCGTATTAGCTGAATCGGTATTATATGTTTATCTGAAGAACCAATCGGGAAAGCTCCAGCCGCTCCAGCCGTCCTGGGGGTTGGTCTGCTGTTCATCGGGGGTAGCCTGCGACTGAGCGTCATCTTCTTCATCCTGATTTGCCGATTGTATCTTTTCGCTTACGGTTATGTCTATCTCTATGGATTTGCCCTGACGGTACACGCTCAGCTTAAGAACATCTCCGCTCTGCGCGTTTTTAACTGCAGCAACAAGATCCGAGCTGGATTTTATTTCATTGCCGTTGACACTTGTAATAATGTCGTTGACTTCGAGTCCGGCCTCTTCAGCAGGGCTGTTTTCAGCAACCTCCTTTACTGCCGCGCCGGCAGGCAGACCGTAGCTCTGCGTTTCCTCGCTTACATCTCCGACGGTAACGCCTATATAAGGCTTGGAAACGTAGCCCTTTTCTATAATGCTGGTGAATATTGAGCGCACACTGTCAATCGGAATAGCAAAGCCAATATTGTCGATAGAAGCCTCAGAGCTTGAACCGGAGCTGGAATACTTGGCGTTTGTGATTCCTATAACCTCGCCGTACATATTGAACAGCGGGCCGCCGGAGTTACCGGAGTTTATAGCGCAGTCTGTCTGTATAAGATTCATAGTGACATTTGAAGAAAGCGTAATTTCGCGGTCAAGTGCGCTGACGTAGCCCGATGTAAGGGAGAAGGTAAGCTCGCCCAGAGGATTGCCGATAGCGACAACTTCATCACCGACGTTTAACTCGTCCGAACTGCCAAGAACAGCCGGGGTAAGGTCTTTTGCGTCTATCTTAATAACCGCGATATCGTTGCTTTCGTCATAGCCGATGACCTCTGCCTTATAGGTATCTCCATTGTACAGGGAGACCTTAATCGAACTGTAGCTTTCGATTACGTGATAGTTTGTAAGAATGTAACCGTCATCGGTGACGATAAAGCCGGAACCGGATGCCGCCGCAGTGGTTTTGTAGCCCCAGTAGTTGGTTTCAATTGATGTTGTTATTCCGACTACCGAGTTGACATTCTGAGCGTAAAGCTCTGCCTGCGTAAGGATTCTCGATGTGTCGATGGCGGTGGTGTTCAGAACAGTCGGATTCCGCTTGCCCTCAAAGCTCTGTGAAATAGTAGTGCTGGCAGGTGTTCCGTCATCCTGAATAGGCTTATTTACAAGCAAAGCGGTACCTGCGCATCCGATAGCTCCGCCCAATATAGAGCAGCAAAGAGCTATTGCAACAATCGCGCCTGCGCCAACGCCCTTCTTTTCCTTTTTCTTTTTGCCATTCGGCGCTCCGGCATTGGGCGCTGAAGATTCATTTATTGGGGAGATAGTAACCTGCGGTTCCATGCCGTTATATGAGCTGCTTGAATATTCAGTGCTGTAGTTTTCATCCATAATTATATACACGCCTTTCATTATAGCATTTTACTCTGATGAGTAGATAATCATATCCGCTTTTTCATTGACCACATTATAAATCGCATAATTGAATTATAATTGAAAGCATTTTTAAATATTTATGAAAATATATGATAAATATATGAAGAATATCAAGCGGAACGTTACATATTTGCTGCCGGCGTCCGGTAAACATCTGAACGCTTATGATATTAAAGATATATATTAATATAACCCTTCTTTTCTGAAATACACCGTCAATAGATGTATCGGAATATTGTGGAAGTATTCTAATGCCGATTTCCGTCTAAGGCGGCATCGAAAAGCGGGCAAAAGCCCATTGTACGTCGGCTCTGTGTCCGATTTTATGGCCATGTATGGCCTGACCATTTATGGTCTGTACATTTCCGGACGAATATAAGTATAAGTCGATCGTGCAGAGGCTTGCGGCAGAGTTATAGAGAATAATTTCCGCAGCGGCCCGCTTTCGGGTGGCTGCGGCTGATTATGTTTGTGTTTATTTCAGTCTGAAGTGAATTTATCGGCGCCGCTATAATATTTCTGTGCGAACCTCACCGTATCCATAGCGTCCCTTGCATAGAAATCCGCACCAATCATATCGGCGTATTCCTGATTTAGCACCGCGCCGCCCACAACTGTGGTGATTTCGGGGTCGTAATCCTTTAATAGTTTGATGGTCGCCTCCATCGAAGGAACGGTAGTAGTCATAAGAGCGCTCAGACCGACAAGCTTGCATCCGGTTTCAACAACCTTGTCTAAAACTTTCTGAGGGTCAACATCCCGTCCCAGATCGTAAACCGTAAAGCCGTAGCTCTCCAGCATAACGCGCACGATATTCTTGCCTATGTCGTGGATGTCTCCCTTTACCGTTGCGATTATGAATCTGCCTGAATCTTCAGTCGAATCCTTCGGGATTACAGCTTTAACCTCCGCAAAAGCGGCAGTTGCGGCATCAGCGCTCATCAAAAGCTGGGGCAGAAACGCTTTGTGACTTTCAAACTGCCCGCCGATATCGTTGAGCGCAGGTATGATATGCCCGTTTATAACGCTCAGCGGCTCCTGAGATTTAAGGAGTTCACGTGCAAGCTCGGCCGACTTGTCCTTAAGCCCCTTTACTATCGCCTGAACCAAGGATATATCGGCGTCGGCCGCCGCGTTCTGAACAGGTTGGTTTTCGTTTTCAGATGTATGCGAAATGTAATCCGAGCAGGCAATATCAAGATTGTGAAGAGCGCGGAAGGCATAGTAAACATCCATCATTGCCGCAGAACGTGGGTTCATAATAGCGCAGTTTAAACCGTTTTCGAGCGCACACGCAAAGAAAACCGTGTTAATTTTCTCCCTTTCCGGAAGCCCGAAGGAGATGTTAGATACGCCAAGGCTGGTTTTGATCCCCATATCGTGCAGCATGCGAACAGCATCTAAAGTTACAAGCGCACTTTTAGAATCTGACGAAACTGTCAGGCAGAGAGGGTCTACTATTATGTCACAGCTGTCGATTCCGTAATCCTTAGCCGTTTCTATAATTCTTTTGGCAATATTAACTCGCCCCATAGCGGTTTCGGGGATTCCCTGCCTGTCCATAGTCAGCGCGATTACCGCACCGCCGTATTTTCTTGCAAGCGGGAAGACTTTAGCCATGCTCTCCGGTTCGCCGTTTACCGAGTTTATAAGCGGCTTGCCGTTGTATATCCTTAAAGCCTGCTCCAACGCAGCAGGGTTGGCTGTATCGATTTGCAGGGGAAGGTCGGTCACCGACTGAACAGCCGTAACCGTATTTTTAAGAGTCTTAATCTCGTCAATCTCAGGCAGACCGACATTGACGTCTAAAATGTGCGCCCCTGCATCAACCTGGGCCGACGCTTCACCAATAATGTAGCTCATGTTGCCGCTTCTCAGCGCTTCTTTAAGTCTTGGCTTGCCGGTGGGGTTGATTCGCTCGCCGATAAGTATTGGCTGGTTATCTATCCTGACGGCATGGGTATATGAAGATACCACAGTTAAATGCTTCTGAAAGAGCGGCTTAACGGGTATATCCTTCGTCATCTCTATGGTTTTCTTAATGAATTCGGGAGTAGTGCCGCAGCATCCGCCCAGAATAGAGGCACCTTTTTTTGCAATAGAAGCCATATAATCGGAAAATTCATCCGCCGAAACATCGTAGACAGTGCTCCCGTTTTCAACTCTTGGCAGACCGGCATTCGGCATGGCTATAATCGGTGTTGATGATACCGCCAGGAATTCGTCGATAATTTCAAGGGCAACATCAGGCCCGAACGAGCAGTTGAGCCCAAGTGCATCCACCCCAAGTCCTTCCAGCATGGCGACCATAGCTCCAACCGAAGCGCCCGTCATAAGCTTTCCCGAACGGTCGTAGGCGTTGGAGACGATTACCGGGAGCTTGCAGCTCTCCTTCGCCGCTAAAACCGCAGCCTTAGTCTCGTGGCAGTCGTTCATCGTCTCTATTATAATTAGGTCGGCGCCAAGCTCGGCTGCAAGTTTTATATTATCTGAATAGATTGCAACTGCCTCTTCAAAATCAAGGTCGCCCAAGGGCGCCATAAGCCGGCCGGTTGGACCGACATCAAAGGCAATATACCTGTTTTCAAAATCACAGACTGCTTTTTTCGCGATATCCATGGCGGCGGCAATCCGTTCCCGCCAATCCCCATATTTCGAACGGTTTATGCCGAAGGTGTTCGTTGTAATGATATCGCACCCGGCGGCAAGATATTGCATGTGAACATCGATAACGTCCTGCGGGTGAGTAAGGTTCCAATCCTCGGGAGCTTCTCCGCCGGCAAGACCCTTTGCCTGAAGCATAGTGCCAAAACCGCCGTCGAAATACAGGCGTTCGGTTTTTATTCTTTCAAAAAGTGTTTTCATAGACAAGCCCCCATTTTCGGGATATTCGCACTTGAAAACATCCCGACTCAATAGTATAATATCAACATATTAAAATTATAGGAGAAAACAAAATGATAACAATTGTCAATTTCAGCGGCAGAAAAAGCGGAAACTGCAGAGCAATATCAAAGGTGATAGCCGCCAGCCATTATGCAGACGAAACATCGGTTTTTGATTTCTGTGATATTAAGCTCGAACCCTGCGGCAGGTGTGAATATGAATGCTTCGGCTCCGAAAAGCAATGTCCGTATCAGCCGGACGGCGTTTATGACTTGTATGACAGGATAACCCGAAGCGACCTTGCATACTTTATAGTGCCGAACTATTGCGATTATCCCAATGCCAACTATTTTATCTTTAACGAGCGAAGCCAGTGTTATTTTCAGCATAACGAACAGCTTTTGGACAGATATCTGAGCGTGAAAAAGCGTTTTGTAGTTATAAGCAACACTCAAACGCAGAATTTTACAACCGCGCTGGGCTATCATATACCGGAAGGGGAAATCCCCGATATACTTTTTCTGCCTGCAAAAGCATATCACAAAGTCAGCATCGACGGTGATTTGATGACCTCGCCGGAAGCCAAAAAAGCGGTAGAAAGCTTCTGCCTGAAATAATCAGCTGTTTATAGTGTAACTGTTGTTAGAAATAAACGCATATTTGCAAAGACGAAAATTATACTTTTCTACGTTAAAAATCTGTCCGGACTGTGCACGGTTGTGACGATGCAAATTCATCAAATCGCTGCAAACCCACCGTATAGCGGTTTTGCGGCGATTTTAATTGGACTGCCCAAGCAGCCATTCTAAACTTTTACGCAGAATTAGTATTAATATCAACCCTGTATTCCCATAACCGCTGTAATGGATTTTTTAGGGGTCATCAAAAGCGAATTGCCGAGTGTTATTCCCAAAAGCCGCCCGGCGTTCACTGCTTCCAGAACCTTTGGCTGAAGCTCCAGCGGGAAATCGCCGTAGCCGGGGCTGAATCTTTGTCGCACGTTCAGCCCCTTGGCAAGAATTTCGTTTGCCCTGTCGCAGGCAGCCTCTGCCATTGCGGAAGCAATGCCGTCGGAAATAAAATGCTCCGCAACAGAAAGGGAATAGAGCCTCATCAGGAGTCTATCCACGCCCATCCCGATAGTAACCGCAAAGATAAACGCTTCCTTTGCTCCGCTTAGGTTTTTGTATAAATCAAGGCTTTTAAAGGTACCAAAACCAAGATTGATAAAACCCTCACCGGGGAAGCCGACATTAACTCGCACCGCAGAATATCTGCACTGAACAACCTTTCTAAGCTCCCGCTCACACCTGATGATTGTATCGTCGGTGTAGCCCTTTCTGGTTTTTAAGCGTGCGGCAAGCTCGAGCGAATCTATAATTATCTCATTTTCCGGGATTTCGCCGTAAATTATTCCGCCGGTCATGCTAATATCTCGCAAAGGTTTGCTTTTATTTCCGACGCGACATCCGGCTTGTTCATGGAATAAACGTGAACAGCGTTGATTCCATTGGCGTAAAGGTCGATAATCTGTTCGGTGGCAAAGGCGATTCCTGCCTGCTTCATGGCGGCCGGGTTGTCGCCGTAGCGGTCAACGATTCTTACAAACCTCTGCGGCAGGGCAGAGCCTGATATTGACATAAGCCGTCTGATCTGAGATGCGCTCGTAACCGGCATAATTCCCGCGACTACAGGAACGTTTACGCCTGCTCGATAGAGTCGGTATAGGAAGTTATAAAGAATGTTGTTGTCGAAGAACATCTGAGTTGTAAGGAATTCGCAGCCGCAGTCAACCTTTATTTTAAGAGCTTCTATGTCGCTGACTCCGCTTTTGCTTTCAGGGTGCCCCTCCGGGTAGCACGCCCCGCCAATACAGAAGCCGCCGAAATCGCGGATTTCGCTTATAAGCTCGCTTGCATGACGATAGCTTGTCCTTGTGCGGTCAAAACCTTCAGGAATATCTCCGCGCAGGGCTAAGATGTTTTCGATGCCAAGCTCACGGAGCTGTGTAAGCCTTTCGTGTATAGTCTCCCTGTCAGATGAAACGCAGGTGAGGTGAGCAAGCGGGGTGACGCTTCTATCCATCAGTTTGCGGCAGATGTTGAAGGTATATTTTGATGTTCCGCCGCCGGCGCCGTATGTACAGCTCATATAGCTTGGTTCAAGTTCGGCTATTTTAAGTGCGGCCGCAGTTACGGTTTCATAAGTATCCTCACTTTTTGGGGGAAAAACTTCGAATGAAAGGCTTGGCTTGGAGCCTTGTATGATTTGTAAGATTGTCATGTTAATTTCCTTTCAGCTAAAGCATTGCCGGTGAATCCGGCAGCAGGCTATACTTGTTCTGCACTAAAAAGTGTCTAAAAACCGCCGCAAATTCCATCGTATAGCGGCTTTGCGGAGATTTTTGCCGGGTTGTGGAAGCAACCCGTATACACTTTTAATCAGAATTAGTAATAGATATCATGCGGAACATAATTGGCTCGCACAAGTATCCGCGAGCCGCCGGACACTATCCAAACGTGGATGCCGGCATCTCCGGTATAAAAGCAATAATCCGAATCGATGGGCAGGCGGAAAAACGCCCTGTAGAGCTGATTTATCATTCCACCGTGCGTTACCGCAGCAACTGTATCGTCTCCACCGTTTTCGTAAAGAAGCTTTGAAAGCATAAATTCGGCTCTTCCGCGAAATTGCAGAGCGCTTTCCTGCTCGTATTTGGACATATGTGCAGGAACCGCAACCTCTGGGTATTTTCTTTTTGCTTCTTCGTGGCCGAGCCCTGCAATAAGGCCGTTGTTGAACTCCATAAGCTGTTCGCATGGGATAAGCTCGGCGCCGGTCTTTTCCGAAAGATGCTCCGCTGTCTGAGCTGCGCGCTTAAGGGTACTGTGATATATTCTGCTTACATTGTAGTTCTTGCTGACGTATTCGCTCATTGCAGAGGCTTGCCGATGTCCGCGCTCGGTGAGTGAAAAATCTGCCCTTCCCTCATGAACGTCAAGAATGTCTGCCTCGCTTTCGCCATGTCTTATTATCAGAAGCTTCATAGTGCAATCCTTTCCAGTTAAAGTTCCACTGATGTATGTTCTATATGCATATAATATAATGAAAACATTATAACACATTAAAGCTAAAAAGTCCACAGATTTTTAAAAAAGTAACCGCCCGCAGGAAAATACCCCTGTGGGCGGTTGGCAATAAAAACATTTTATGCTCAATTGTTGCCGGTAATATTGTCCTTAATGTCTTCAAAGGCTTCCTTAACACCCTCGGCAACGTTTTCAGCAGCTTTCTTAACGTCATCCGCAATATCCTCAACCTTGTCGGCCAAAGGTTCGACCTCGGATGCTTCTTCCTCGTCATCGTCTTCCCAATCGGAGGAGACGGCAGAAGCCTCTTCTTCCTTTCTTTCGTCGAGCTTTTCGGAAACATAGTCCGCAAGCTTGTTTGTAAGTTCACTGACCTTATCGGCGGCTACTACTATTCCGCCCATAACTCCGTCAACAATGCTGTTCACGGCCGACTTTATGTCAGGGGAGGTGTGACCGCCCTCACTGCACTCGTCGTGCTCGCCACAGGTGCAGCAGTCATCCTCGCACTCGCATTCTTCACCGTTCCAAGCCTCGCAGTCCTCACATGAGTGCTCATCGCACTCGTCAAGCCCCTCGGTTTCATCGATATCGTCATTATCGGGGACATCAACGTTTTCAGCCTCTTCAGACTTTTTCGACAAGGAAACAGCCAATGCGGCGGCAGCAGCAGCGGCGCCAATGCCAAGAGCTATTTTAAGAATACTATTCATGATAACATCTCCTTATACTTTTATTAGTTATAATATATCACATTTCTTTTGAAAATGCAAGACCTACATATTGCCGCTCAGATTCATTATAATACTAATTGCTGATATCGGAGCGGTTTCACAGCGGAGGATTCTTTCACCGAGCCATATTTTTTTGATGCCGTTTTGCTCGCAGAGCGCGACTTCCTCAGGCGAAAATCCGCCCTCTGAACCAATGAACACTCCAACACTATCTCCCGGGCTGTACCGAAATTCGCTTAGGGATTTTCCGCCTTTTTCATAGCAGATAAGCCCTAAATCCATAGCCTTCATTTTTTCAATACAGCATTCAAGGCTTATTATATCCGAAACGGCAGGAACAATACCCCTGCCGGATTGCTTCGCGGCTTCAAGTGCAATTTTTGCAAGCCTTTCGCGCTTTTTTGCAAATTGCTTCGGCTCCGGGCGAGAAATGCATCTCTGCGTAAGCACTGGCACTATTTCAACCGCTCCAAGCTCGGTTGCCTTCTGAACAATAAGCTCAAGCTTGTCGAGCTTCGGCACCGCCATAAAAAGTGTTATCGAAACTGACGGTTCAGGCGACCGGGACTGTGACAAAACCTCAAGCTCGATTGCTTCGTCGCTTATCTTAAGGATTTTGCAGCTATAATCGGTTTTATCGTGGCAGACTGTTATAACGTCTCCCAGCCTCATCCGCAGCGACCTGCCAATATGAACTGCATCATCCCCGAAAAGGCGAAGTGAATTGCCGGCAGGCGGCGAATCGCAGAAGAATCTCGGCACTCCTCACGCCCTCTTTCGATGTAATAACAATAGTATAATGCACCTTTTCAATTATTTCAAGTGATATTTACATTTTTCGCCTTACTTTCACGATTTTTTCACAAACGATGGCCGCGGCGGATTCTGCAAAGGGCAAATATTGTTATCTTATGCTTTACAATGAGAGCAAAATATGCTATAATATCATCTGAAAAAAAGGATGCTTCCAAGAAAGGACGGGTAATAATGCAGCGCAGAGATAAAATTAACTACTACCTTGATATCGCTGATTCTGTTTCGGAAAGATGTACTTGCCTGCGAAGGAGGTACGGCGCGGTAATAGTCAATAACGATCAGATTATATCCACAGGCTATGTAGGAGCGCCAAGGGGAAGAAAAAACTGCACCGACCTTGGCTATTGCGTGCGAAATCAGCTGAATATTCCGCGCGGAGAAAGATACGAGCTTTGCCGAAGCGTTCACGCCGAAATGAATGCGATTATAAACGCCCCGCGTGAACGCATGCTGGGTGCAACGCTGTATCTTTGCGGCAGGGAGGCATCGACCGGCGAATACATCAAAAATTCCTGCTGCTGTTCGATGTGTAAAAGAGTTATTATCAACTCTGGAATTGAAAGGGTAATCATCCGCGATGACGATGAGAATTACCGCATAATACCGGTGTTTGATTGGATTATCAACGATGAATCCATCGCCGGCGAATCCGGATATTGACGGCTGGTGAATGCTTTGACGAAAGAATTTGTTACGCATTCTGCCGTTCAGACGGTTGAAATAGGCAAAATGATAGGAAGGCTGCTTCGCGGAGGGGATATTATCGCATTCAGAGGCGGCCTTGGCGCCGGAAAGACTACAATAACACATGGAATTGCAATTGGAATGGGTCTTAAAGACGATGTTTCAAGCCCAACCTTTGCTCTCGTCAACGAGTATGTCGGCGATGGGCTGAGCCTATGCCATTTTGATATGTACAGAATAGCCGAGGATGAGCTTGAATCCATCGGGTTCTACGACTATCTCACCGATGACAGGGTGCTTGTCATAGAATGGAGTGAAAATATCGCCAATCAGCTTCCGGATGGCATTATAACGGTAGAGATTCAGCGCACCGGTGAGGATGACAGGAAAATTATAATTACAGGGGATGACAGATTTGACGATATTGGCGCTTGACACTTCCGGCAAAACCGCATCCTGTGCGGTAGTGCGCGATGGCGTTTTGCTGGGTGAAACAACCGTCTACACCCGGCTGACACATTCGCAAGTGATCTTGCCGTTTGTAAAGCGGCTGTTGGGCGATGTTAACTTAGTGCTTGACGATATAGATATCATCGCCGCCGCGAACGGTCCGGGTTCGTATACCGGGCTGAGAATCGGGATTGCGATGGTAAAGGGAATTTGCTTTACAGGAAAGAAATGCCTGGGCGTGTCAACCCTTGAAGGGCTTGCGGCAAACTGTCTCGCCGCAAGGGCAAGAATATTTGCTGTTATGTCTGCAAGGCCGGAGATAGTCTATTTCGGCGCTTACGATTCTGACGGCGAACGCCTTACAGCGGTTGTTCGAGACTGCGTTACCGAGCTTGAAAAGCTCAAAGAGTATGCCGCCGACTATAGCGGTGATATAATCCTTGTCGGGGACTGTGCTCAGGCTGTAAAGCAAACCATCTTTGCAGATGATTCAAGAATAAGGCTTGCCCCAACCGCAGATATGCTCCAAAAAGCCTCAGGAATAGCCCAGGCGGCTTTGTGGCACAAAGATGAAGCGGGATCGGCCGAGGCGCTGAACGCACGGTATCTCCAGATAACCAAGGCTGAAAAGGATTTATTAGAGAAAAACAAATAGATTTTGAAAGGACGATATTTATGAAGATAGGGATAGGAAACGACCATGCCGGAACCGAGTTAAAGCTTGCAATATGCCGGCATTTGGACGAAATTGGGGTGGAATATATTGATTACGGCATAGCCCCCGGCGAGAAGATAGACTATCCTGACGCCGCAGAGCGCGTCTGTCGGGAGGTTATAAGGGGCGCTGTTGACAGAGCAATTTTAATCTGCGGAACCGGAATAGGCATATCCATTGCAGCTAATAAGATAAAGGGCATCCGCGCCTGCGCCTGCTCGGACAGCTTTTCGGCGAAATATACCAGGCTGCATAACGACGCCAACGCCCTCTGCCTTGGCGGACGTGTAGTGGGAGCGGGTCTTGCCTGCGAGCTTGTCGACTTGTTCTTAACCACCGAATTTGAGGGCGGTCGCCATCAGAGAAGGGTAGACCTTATCACAAAGTTAGAGGAAAAGGGATAATCCCGAAATATTAAAATCAACCCCGAAGCAGTTATAGATAACGCTTCGGGGCTTGTTTTTATTGTTCGGTACTTGTGTAAACCGAAATTTAGCATTTTAAAACGATCTCCATAGCTTCATTGATAATATCGTCAAGTTCCTTTGCACTGTCAATTACATAATCATAATCAGAAGTTGGATCTTCCGACATGTGAACATGAGTAACTCTTGTACATTTTAAATATGTATCCGTCTCATTACGAATTTCATCTGCTGTAGCCTCTTTCATATCTCTAAGAACTCATCGAGTCATTGCTATATCTAATGGTGTATCAATAAATACGCAGCAATCCAAATAGTCCTTAATCATTTGATGCCGGTATGCAAATGGATAGTCCAACAGCAGATAGTCATATTCGCCGTTGCGGATGATCCTTTCTATATTCGCTTTTAAAGGAGATAAATCCCACATGTGAACATCTGCACCCTCTGATACCCATTTGGAAGATTCTTCGACTTCTCCCTCAAACGAGTAGTCATCAAAGTGAAGTGATGCTGTTCTTGGAACCGAACTTTAATTGCATTTACAACTGTTGTTTTTCAGCCTGCTGTCACAGTTCAGATCGCTATTATTCTCATAGTATGCTCATTTAAATCCCGATTTCTTAGTAATGATTATACATCAAAGCCGTCAAAATGCTGTAAACAGCGAATAAGGCATATCCTTTTCCCGGGAAATATATTCCGTCTGCGCAAGCCCCGAGCCGCCGTCAACAGCCGCCCTTATCAGACTTTTTGAAAGCCCTGGAACATCCTCGCGCTCAAGAGCTTCGGCGATATCCACCCATATAACCTCGCTGTTTTCGTCATTATCCGAGCGCGGAACGCCGCCAACATAGCTAGCCTCAAAACAAACGTACCAGTCATGAACGTTAAAGCGTATGCCTATTATCCTTTCGGGGGATATCATAACTCCGGTTTCCTCCATGAATTCGCGAACAATTGCCTGTTCCGGCGATTCGCCTATATTGATATACCCTCCGGGGATAATCAGCTTGCCGTTTCCCGAGCCGTATGTATGCCGGGCTAAAAGTACCTTCCCGTCCCTAATAAGTACGCCAGAAACGCTCTTGCCCCAATCGGTATTTTCACCGTTCATACTTATAGCACCATTCCTTTTTTAGTGATTTGCCCGCCGAAAAAGTATTCTTCAAGCTCTGAAATCAGTTTGTTTTTCTCAATTACTGGCGACTGCGGGCTGTGGCTATGAACGAAATATTTCGTATCAAGCCGCCGCATAGCGGTCAGCATCTCCCGCGCGATGTCTCTGTTGCAGTCCCGATTTGAATAGTACAGGTCGCCGATAAGGGCATATTCCGAGTTGACGGTGAGTACAAGGCTTCCTTTTGCATGAACCGAGGGGAACCGCATTATTTCAAGCTTTAAACCGTCATCAATAACAATTTTTTCGTTGACAATAGTGCCCCTGCCCAGCTTCTCATATGTCTTTTTGCCGAGATATATCTCATCGTAGCTGAGACGCTTTATGTTGGCGGTGTGGTCGGGATGAAAGTGGGAAAGTATCACCGCCTTTTCGCCATAGACGCCTTTAATCTCTTTAAAGGACTGTTCGTTCGCGCCGACGTCGTAGATATAGGTTTTGCTGTCTCCCCCGATAAAGAAAACATCTGCGGAAAGAGGTTCGTCTGACGACGGTATGAAGCTGATGTATTCACATATCGGTATCAAAAAATCACCCCGCATTGCCAGCTTAATTCTATTATAAGTATACCACATCGGAGCGACATATGCAACACCAAATCCGAATTGCAAATTTGCATGTCCGGATAATATTGCGCTCTTTCCGATAATAAAATATTATTGAGACAGCATCGCCGCATGGCAGAGCAAGTGGGGTAATTTTTATGTTTATAGAGCTTTTTTCGCATATAGCTTCAAAGCTTCTGTGGTTTGCACTTCACATTTCGGACAAAAACAACTTTCCGAAGCCGCTTTCGGCAAAGGAAGAAGCCGAGCTTTTCGAGAAGCTTGCCGCCGGCGATAAATCCGCCAAGGATAAGCTTATTTTACACAATATGCGACTTGTCGCGCACATAGTCAAAAAGTATTATGTCAGTGGGGAAGAGCAGGATGAGCTTATTTCTATAGGAACAGTTGGGCTTATAAAAGCTGTTGGCACGTTTAATGCAGAAAAGGGGAACAGATTCGCGGCATATGGCTCGAGGTGTATAGAAAACGAAATTCTTATGCATTTCCGAACCTTGAAGAAAACCGCGCAGGACGTCCACTTTGACGAGCCTATTGACACCGATAAGGACGGCAACCAGCTAACCTTGAAGGACATAATCGCGGTGGACGGCGACATATGCGATGAGGTGGAACTGAACCTCGGAACGCGCAGGCTTTACAGTCTTATAGAATCTAAGCTTGATGAGCGCGAGAAGCTTGTAATTGTTTTGCGGTATGGCTTGTATTCAAAAAAGCCGCTGACTCAGCGCGAGGCGGCTTCGCTTTTGGGAATTTCCCGCAGCTATGTATCTAGGATAGAAAAGAAAGCAATAGATAAGCTCGCCGTAGTGATGAAGGATGATGACGAAGATGGGGACGATGACAATGACAAGGAAAAGAAGAAAAGTAAGGGCAAGAACAGCAATAAGAATGACTGAATAAAACCAAGGCTTGTCGTTCGCTTCGGCAAGCCTCGGTTTGTTTATTATACTTATTCTGCGTTAATAAGCGTCTATAAAATCGCCGAAAACCTACGATATAGCGGTTTTGCAGCGATTTTATACAGGGCTGCTTAAGCAGCTCTTATACACTTTTGCGCAATTAGTATCAATTGAGCACAGCAATCCCGATGTTTAGATACAGTGCAAACAGGCACCACACAAGATACGGTACTAAAAGAAGCCCCGCGGTTTTGTTCAGCTTGTAAAATTCAATTATATTCGAGATGACAAGCAGAATCAGCACTCCCAGCACAATTGCCGCTGCGGTGTAGTATTCAAATCGAAAGAAAACTATCGGCCAGCAGAAGTTAACAAAAAGCTGGTAACAATATGATTTAAGCGCATCGTTGAACTTGTATTCCGATTTTTTGCAGATAAGATAGCTTGCTACTCCGATCATAACATAAAGAATAGTCCAGACGATGGGAAAGAGCCAGTCGGGAGGGGAAAGGGGAGGCTTTTCAAAATTCGCCCGGATTCCGCCGGACAGTACGGTTGAAAGCCCGCCGACGGCTAAGGGCATGGCAATCGCGATTATAAGCATGAAAATATTGTTCTTTTTGGTTTTGGGATCAGTCAAAATAATCAGTCCTTTCAAGCTTATTTTATGTACAACTGTGGACAAAAATACATTTTGGTGATATAATATCTTCATAGTAACGGAGCAAATTATCCTAATTCAAGGAGTTGAGAGCATGAATACCCTAATGCACATCTGCTGCGCGCCATGTTCCTATATGTGTATTGAAACTTTGCGTGCAGAAAATATAGATATAACCGGCTTTTGGTACAACCCCAACATCCACCCGTTTCAGGAATACAAGGCGCGGCGTGATACCCTTATTATGCACTCAAAAAACGTCAATATGCCGCTTGTGATAGTAGACGATTACGGTCTGCGCGAGTTTGTGCGGCTGGTCTATCCGAATCTTGAAGACAGGTGCGGCAAATGTTATGACACTCGGCTTGAAAAAGCCGCAAAATACGCCGCCGAAAACGGCTTTGAGAGCTTCACAACCTCTCTTCTGATAAGCCCGTATCAGCGGCACGAGCTGATAGCTTCGGTGGCTCGGGAAAAGGCGGAAAAATACGGAATCGAGTTCCTGTACCGCGATTTCCGCCCTTATTTCCGCGAGGGTCAGCGCAGGGCGCGGGAAGCGGGGTATTACATGCAGAAATACTGCGGATGCGTCTTCAGTGAGGAAGAAAGATATGCCAAGCAGGTTAAACACGATGGAGCAGTGCAGTTGAAAATTTAAAATCATGATGTAGAAGTCAATGGGGAAAATAGAGAGATTTGACGTCAATGAAGATTGAGCGCATTCGGGAACCATCAAAGCCGGGGATTTTTATTTTCTGAATTACTGCGTCGGCAACGTAGGCCAGCCTATAGAAGCGCAGATAAACGGCGCTATAGACCAAACGGAACAGCGGTTGAAGCCGGTAGGTCTTGGGCTTGAGAACGTTGTGCAGATAGGCTGCCTGTTCAGAGATGTGCGGAACATTTCCGCAATGGAAAGCGTTATAATAAACGCTTTAACGGAAAATATCCGATGAGAAAATCTATTCAGACGGAATTTGCTCATGTCGGCGGTGAAAACGGCTTGAAGTTTCAGTTGGATGGAATAGCTTACGCCGAAAAATAAATGAACGGCAGGAGGACAGTATCAACCATAAAGGCTTGCTTTGAAAGCGATATAAATAAGGTCTGGAAGACGGTTACGTATCTTAATGACTGTTCTTGACGGAGCGATTTAAGCTCGGTCGGGATATTCGGCGAGAATCAGTTTGCTGAACACGAAAAACGGCTATGCGACAAATTTTACTATAACATGTACCAAGCCGCTTGAGCACTTGGAACTCGATATGTATAACGGCAATATGAGCTGCCACTGTGTCGGAGTGTTCACCGAGGCAGGGAATAATACCGAGATTGAATTCGCCGAATCGGTAGAGGTCAAAAAGCTTATCATGAAACCGTTTGCAAAGACATATTTGAAAAAACAGCGGGAACAGTATATCTCAGATTTGCGCAAGGCTCAGGAAAGCAAAGTAATATCACATAAAAACCCAAGCACCGTAAAACGTTCGGCGCTTGGATTTGCTTTGCTTATTCAATTTTGCTCTTATTATTACATTTGCATCAGCTTATTTCTTGTTTCTTTATCAAATTTTTCGAGCGCATAACGATATGCGACTCGTGGCATTTTCTTGCAATTTTTTATTAAATATTCTTTTACGCAATTGGGATTTATCCGTGATAAGGCTTTCAACATCCAGCCATATCCTTTTAAAACCAGATCATGCTCATCTGTCATTAAACGATCTGATATTGCAAATGGTTCTATTCCTTCATAATCATTTTTCAATATGGAAGGAATCAGAATGACCGCAGAAGCCCTTCTTACCCAAAAATCATTATCATCTGTCCATGCAATTATTTTCACAAATTTGAATTTATACAACTATAATAAATCACTTCTGTCCGAACAGTTGAAAACCCATTCATCATAATTTCATATCAACCTAAAACGGCTATTGCAAACATGCAAAAAGCTCAGGCTTTAGGTATATTCGCAACAGCCGCAAAAAGACTATTCCTCTTCCTTGGTGATAGGCAGAATGTACTTCTCAAAGTACTGCCTATAGTAATTCTTGAATTCATTAGAGCCGGCGACGTTTGCAGTATACATATGCTCCTCGGCGTTGATATCATAACTATGCATAACCGCAAAGGCAATATTGGAGCAGTGGTCGGCAACGCGCTCGAAATTCGTCAGCAAATCGCTGTAAACAAAGCCGGTAACTATTGTACAGCTGTTTTGAGAAACACGGTCGATGTGGTTCGACTTGAACAGTTTGGTCATTTCGTCAATTACCTCCTCAAGCGGTTCGACCTTTGATGCAAGGTCGCGTCGGCGCTCCATGAAGGCGGAGGTTGCAAGCGTAAGAATCTCGTCGGTGGCATCTATAAGCAGATTGATTTCCTTGGTGGCTTCATCTGAAAAGACTATCTTCTTTTCATTTATTTCAGCGGCGGATTCGGATATGTTGGCGGCATGGTCGCTCAGCCGCTCAAAGTCGCCGATTACGCTCAAAAGTTCGCTCGATATGGCCTGCTGCTTATCGTCCAGACCATTTTTACCTATTTTAACTATGTAGTTGCCAAGCTTGTCCTCATATTTGTCGCAAAGAGTTTCCTTATCCTGAACCTTTATGTATTTTGAACGGTCGTATTCGGTCAGCAGGCGGATGGAGCGGAAAAGGTTCTTTCTTGCAATATCACACATTTTAAGAGCTGCCTTCTTGCTTACTTCCAAAGCTGCGGGAGCATAGTTAAGCAGGGAATCATCCAAATGCTCAATCTCGGTCAAGTCCTCGTTTTCCGAAGGGTCCTGCTTGATGACAAGATAGCACAGCTTTTCAATAATCGAGTGCATCGGGAATAGGATAATCATTCCCGCAACGCTTATAAGCGAGTTCATAAGCGCTATGCCAACCACCGTTGATGACTTTGACATAAATTCAAGCTCAATCGCGGCATTTAAGGGGTATATCACTATAAACACAAGTATGGCAGTCAGAATATTGGCTATCAGATAAACCAAAGCTGTGCGCTTGGAGTTTTTGTTGCCACCTATCATAGCCAAAAGGACGGGTGAGCTTGCTCCGATTTTGATGCCCAGTATTACCGGTAGGCAAACGCTGTAGGGTATTACCACCGATGTACAAAGCGCCTGCAAAATACCAACGCCGGCCGAGCAAGACTGTATTACAGCTGCAACAATTATTCCGGCAAACATCCCTAAGAATGGATTTTTAAACAGTATTAAAAGGTTCTGAAATTCTTCGCTTTCCTTAAGAGGGTCAACCGAGCTGCTTATCAGTGACATTGAAAGAAGTATTGTTCCCAGACCGATAAGCACAAGGCCTATGCTGCGGGTGGTGTTCTTCTTGGAGAAGTTCATCATTATGGCGCCGATTAGCGCAAATATCGAAATAAGAGTAGCCGTTGAAAGAAGGGTTCCGATGAAGCCCGAATCCGAGCCCGAAAGAGAGAGTATCCAGCCGGTCATAGTTGTACCGATATTGGTGCCGAGCACTATCGGCACTGCCTGCGAAAGTGTCATCATTCCTGCACTTACAAAGCTTATTACCATAACGGTAGTAGCACCTGAGGACTGGATTGCGGCCGTCACAAGTATTCCTAAAAGAAAGCCCTTAATGGCAGGTGAGGAGAGCTTCCACAGGATAGCCTCCATCTTGTTTCCGGCAAGGCTTTTTAGGCCGTTGCCCATCGACTCCATACCGAAAAGGAAGAACGCGACGCCTCCGAGCAAGGAGACAATATGAGTGAAATCCATACTTAATACCGTTCCTTTTTAGTGAGATAATTAACATACTATTTCATAATCGCAACTATTATAACTATACCAGTATTTTGTCTGCAATTCAAGAGCATTATTAAATTTCGTCAAATTGTTAAAAAACATATCAAGTTCAGACTGTTTTGCAGTCGTTTTTCATGGCATTTCTTTGAGTCGCAAATGTAATACTGATTTTCACCCGAAATGATAGAAAAAATTGGGATAAAACCGCCGCATGATGGGTTTTGACCTACTTTTCGGACATTTCCGGTACTTTGTTAACGCAAAACTTGAATGGCTTTTTTTGAGCACAAGGCTTAAACAAATAAGCAATTTACTTTGCCTCTTGCTTTCAAGATTTAGAGTTAACCGAGTATTAGACGAAAATAAGTAAAAGCATAAATTCGGATATTTCCCCAAAAATATTTTAAAAAAATCGTAATAACATCTTGATTTTTTAAAAGAGTAGTGCTATAATATCAAATGTTGCGAATCTGGGTGTAGCTCAGCTTGGTAGAGCGCTACCTTGGGGTGGTAGAGGCCGTGGGTTCAAGTCCCGTCACTCAGACCAACTATAAAAAAGCCTGTAAACGTATTGTTTACGGGCTTTTTCATTTACTTATAAGTAAGCCTTCGAGGCCACGGGAAATCAGTATTTTTCGGCCTCTACCATAGTGCAGGTATATGTTTGATGTGGTTTCAATGTCAGTATGCCTCATCCAGCTTTTATCGAGATTCATCTTAAGTCGGTAATTATGACACTGTAAACTCCGATGAAAGAAAGATATAACCATAGCGAAACTCGTTGCTTTCATCAGGCTCGGTCTTGGCAGAAAAAAATAACTCTGTATTCCCCCGCCTCAAGACTGCCGAAGTATTTTCCGAAATTATAGGTTCCTGTTTTCGTTCCGACTGGCAACAGGCACTCATCTAGGTACTCATCCAAATTTCCATCAATATAGTTTAAGTTATACCACTGTCCGTTGATTTTTTTCTGCAATTGCCAATCCATACTACTTCCTATCATATCAAAGTTATTGACAAGAATATAATCAATGCCATTTGCGGTTAAGGTGTCCTGGAGAACAGCAAAGCTTATGTCATCGCCATTGTAGAAATATGAATCAAAATCGCGTTGGGTAAGATTCTGACCATTCGAGTCTGTTATCTCAACCACCTGCTTCTCCGAACTTGACGCGGCTACAGTTGCTTTCTTAGTTTCCACCTTTGTAACATCAGCTACGGCAGACACAATTTGCGAATCAGTTGTCGCAACCGCTGTGGTATGCGTTTCGGATTCGCTCGTCGTAACATCTCTTGTGGACTCAGGTGTGGTTGTTGTAGCGGGATTAGTGATAGGCTCTGCGGCAGTGGTAATCTCGGGAGTAGTTGTCGGCTCTGTTGTAGTTGTGACCACGGGGGTCATCTCGGACTCGTCGATACCGTTAGGGATATTCAACAACATAGAATCAGATGTTTCGGAATACTCATCAACAGATTCTTTGGATTTGCCTTCGGGAGTACATGAGCAAAACAACATAGCAATTATTAGTAATAAAGCAAATAAACTACTTTTCATAAGTTATAGCTGCTCCTTTAATTTGATATTCTTGTAATAGAAATAGATTGACGAATATTTTTATACTTACAGAATATCATGTCCCCTGGGTCATTGCCGATAAATTGGTTTTATCGCCTTATAGTAATATAAACGAATCAAGAAGGTGATGTATTACGCAATACCACTAAAATTCTACACTTTCAGCGAATTTAACAAGTTCGTCGGCACTTAAATGTGCATCTATACAAAATGCGTAACCGTCTTTTTGCCATACAACGGAGCTCCAATCGCCGATTTCTTTTGCCAAATATGAGTTATAATTTGTACCGCTTTTTGAAATCTCCATATACTCATGCAGTTCATTATCAATGGAAAATGATGTGTTTTCGGCAAGGCCATATTTAAAAGCAATTGTACTTCCTCCGTAGTCTTCGTAAGTCAAAAATGCAATGCTGTCAGAATATTCTGCAAGTCTTAGTTTGTATCCATCGGGGACATAGCTCAGGCGAATTGTGCTGTCAAATTCTTCAGCGACACCTTGAAAAGTATATTTATCAAAGCCACCCGAAATCGCCTCTTTGATAACATCGCCGGTTGCAGTATAAACCTTCGGCTGTGTCAATATTATACGAAAGGTTACACTGAAAACTATGGCTATCATGATTGCGCCGTTTTTCATAAGCCTTGCGACATTTTTTGCCGTCTCTTTTCTCCCAATCGAACGCGCTATTTTTGAGATGTTTCTCTCAAAGCTTTCAGACGGTGCCGGAACCTCATCACATGATAATTCCGTAACTTGTGCGTCCATATTTTCAATTAAAAGCTCTTTCAAAAGAGCATCTCACATATGCCCATTTGCATTTTTACTTAAATTCATAGCCCTTTTCCTCCAATTTCGTTTTTAGCGTTTTCTTCGCACGGTGGATTCTAACGGCGACATTCTGCGCAGATATTCCAAGCAGTTTTGATATTTCGGTATTATAACCATAGACATATTTAAGGGTTAGAATATCACTGAGCGGGCGATCCATTTCTGAAAGTATTTCTGACACCGCAGATATTCCACCGTTCATAATATTCTGAACATCGGGGGAATTGTCGTTGTCATCAATCATCATATTATCATCGTAACTGAGCGGCGCTTGTTGCTGTTCTTTTCGCAAAACATCAATGGCGGTATTTCTAACAATAATAACGATAAGAGCAGCAGGTTTATTACTCATGGCATCATAAAAAGCGGAAATATTTTTTGCTATTTTCAAAAAGCTGTCCTGCACTGCTTCTTCAGCAAGTGCAGTATTGTGCAATACAGACATTGCCACACTAAGCATCAATTTTTTGTAAGTATGGTATATTTGAGAGAATTTTTCCTTGCCGCTGGGTTCATCAATAAGTGCAAGATAAATTGTGAGCATTATAGTCACGTCCTTATAACTTCACGTCTCCGCTAAGGTAGAATTTAATATAATTGTAACGGCTACAATTGCAATTGTCAACATTGCGGGGCGTGAATAGACAAAGAATATGATATAGCTCTACTCTCCGCTGGTAAAAACCGCGCCATGTGACGGGCCTGTCCCGCCGTTTGCGGCAAATGTCGTGCAGTGAAGCGTGAAATCATTCCGCATTGGCAATATCTTGGCTGTCATTAGCTTATAAGGATGCAGAATTCGTTGTAATCGCTGCCCCAACCAACTATGAAAGCAAGAAGAACTTCTTTGATGCATCGCCGTTGAGTCTGTAATCGAGCCGGTTTTGAAGGCCAACCCCGATGCCATCATGGTTATAAAGCTCACGATGTAGGATACACTGTTTCTGTCAGGAAAAAGTATCACACCGACAACATCATTTTCAGCCCGGAATTCCCGCGTTAATCAAAGGCTTTATATGATAACCTATATACTTCAAGAATCATATGAAGAATTACTTCAAATCGGTAAATGTTGCTATTGCGGATATGAAAATGAGGTGGAATATGTACGCTACGGTGAGCTTGTCAGTGCGTATGATGCTGGGCATGATTTATGCCCGCCTTTTGCGGTGTATTGTATATTGATAAGCAGTAAAAATGTTTAATTGCATTTTGCACGAAGCTAAAACTTTGTTCAAAATAACGAATGCTCGGCCATGAATATCTTTCAAATTGTATAAAATCACATCGGAACTACAATTCGATGTGTTCTTTTTACAATTCAGCCTCAGTATTTGGCGAAATATACAATATTTGCCGTGAAAAAATGGCATACTTTAGTCTAGGATTCTCTCTTGACATAAAACAGGCAGTGATGTATAATGAGATACATAAAATCCAATGATTTTGCCTGAAAGTTTATTTATTTAAATTTTATAGTCTGTGATTAGTCCTTGCCTGAAAAATAAAAGTTAAACAAATCATCGCTATACTGAAAGCATGAGCAGATATGAATTAACACCGAGCAATTGGAACGAGTAAAAGACCTGTTGCCCCGGCCCGCCAAAGGAAAAGGACGACCGGCAAAAGATAACCGCATCATGTTGAATGGAACGATGTGGATTGCCCTAAACGGAGCTCAGTGGAGAGAGCCCCGGAAAAGTACGGTTCTCGGAAAACAGCGTATTCCAAATTCCGCAAGCAGGTATATGAAGGTATATCGGAAAAAGTGTTTATGTCACTTTCCGAGGATGCCGATACAGAGACAACATCAGCCAGGGTATGATCAAAGCACCAACGTGGGGAAAAGCTGCGAAAATAAGGCAGTAGGAATATCAAGAGGCGGCAGAAATACGAAAATTCATGCAATAGCAGAGACGGCTTGGAAAATCCCGTAGAATTTTTGCTCAGCCGCGGAAACGATCATGATTCGGCCCATGATGTTGATCTGGTAAGCAAAATAGATATATCCGAAAGCAATATCCTTCAAGGTAGCATGATTCCGAACAGCGGTTTTGCGATTGGCGGCTATATAAGGAGAATCATCTTATTGAATGCTCTTCCCAAAAGCTTAAGCGGTTTCGCAGGGCTGCAACTCGCTATGATAAGTCGGATTCGGCTTTTCTTGCTTTGTTTACCTTGCTTCCGTTTCTGTTTTGTTGATTTATCACAAATATTTTTGTTTTTCAGACAAAGGCCCGGTATGATGATATATCATAATTTTGGCTTTGATTGGATTTCTTTACTTATTGATTTTACATATGGCTAAGTGTGTGCATAAGGTGTTTCACGATGCTGAGACGGCTTTGCCGGTTTGTTTTTTATAGCACATAGAATCCTGAATTATATACATCTGATAAAATATGAGAGGTAACACAAAAATGTACCTAAAAACCAACGAAATAAAGCCGTTTGAAAAAAAGGTCTGGCTGTCAAGCCCGACCATGCACGGCGAGGAATTAAAATACATAACCGAAGCATATGAAACCAACTGGATGTCTACCGTCGGAGCAAACATAAACGAGGTAGAGCGGATAGCTGCCGAGAAGGCGGAAGTAAAGTATGCTGTCGGTCTTTCTTGCTGTACTGCCGCGCTTCATCTGTGTGTGAAGCTTGCAGGGGAGAGACTTTACGGAAAGCCGGCTATCGGTCACGGAACGGTTGAAGGCAAGCACGTTTTTTGTACAGATATGACCTTTGACGCAACTTTGAATCCTGTAGTATACGAAGGCGGTATCCCGGTATTTATCGATACCGAGAGAGAATCCTGGAACATGGATCCTGTAGCTTTAGAAAAGGCTTTTGAGATTTATCCAGACACGAAATTAGTTGTGTGTGCTGAGCTGTACGGATTTTCTAATAACATCAGAAGAATCAAAGAAATTTGTGAAGCTCATGGTGCGCTTCTCATAGAAGATGCAGCAGAAGCAATGGGGGCAACATGGCAAGGTCATCAATGCGGCTCATTCGGCGACTACTCGGCTATCTCATATAATGGTAACAAGATTATTACCGGCTCAGCCGGTGGATGTCTTCTGACAAATAGTCTTGAAGACGCAAACAAGGCAAGAAAGTGGTCAACACAAGCACGAGAGAACGCGCCTTGGTACCAGCACGAAGAGGTCGGTTACAACTACCGCATGAGCAATGTTATCGCGGGAGTTATCCGTGGACAGTATTCGTATCTCGAAGAGCATATCGCTCAGAAAAAAGCGATTTATGAGAGATACAGAGATGGTCTTAAATGCCTGCCTATATCAATGAATCCGATTATAGACGGCTGCAAGCCTAACTACTGGCTCAGCTGCTTATTGATTGATGAAGATGCCATGTGTAAGCAGGTACGGTCTGATAATAAAGCGCTGTATCAGCCGGAGCATGGGAAGTCCTGTCCGACAGAGATTCTGGAGAGACTAGCGGAGTATAACGCGGAAGGTCGTCCTATTTGGAAGCCCATGCATATGCAGCCCATGTACCGGAACCATGCGTTTATCACAGTGGATGGCAGCGGCAGATGCCGGACGAATGCGTATATTCCGGGCGGGTGCGTGGATGTCGGAGCTGATATTTTCAATAGAGGATTGTGCCTGCCGTCGGATAATAAGATGACGGATGAGCAGCAGGATCAGATTATTGCTGTTGTCAGAGCTTGCTTTGAATAATTAGAGATGTATTGAATTATTGAAAATATCATAAGAAGTTCAAGAAAGCGGGAGAACTGCTAATGAAAGGAAAATACAAAAAGCTAATCATTATAGGAAATGGTTTTGATCGTTGGCAGAATCTTCCTACTTCCTATGATAGCTTTAAACGATATTATTTTGACCATATTTCTGGCATTGCTGAGGAGCTTGGGATTAAGACTAAGACAGACAAAGATGGGAATGTTATTTCACCTGTCGAGATGGTGTATGGTGATATCTTTAAGCCGGGAACATTGCCGAATGAATTTTTTTGGAACTTTGAATCTTCTATGGCTTGGCTGGATGATCAAAATATAGCCCTTTACTTTGGAAAGGATGATAAGGGTATTTATCAAATGCAGGAGACAGTACATGATGCGTTTGAGATCCTTCAAAGAGGATTTAGTGAATGGATCGCGTCCATTTCAATAGATAAGAAGGACACAGGGTATATTTTTGATGATAGCTGTTACTTTATAAATTTTAATTACACAGATACGTTAGAAAAAAGATTCTCTGTTGATGATGGAAATGTATATTACATACACGGAGATTTTACTGATCCGGAAACGATAATATTCGGACATTCAACGCATCCTGAAACTGCCTTTCCTGAACTGATGGAACAAAAGTTGGTTCGCAGAATTGGCGGAGGAAAGAGCAAGAGATTAGAAGAATTATATCTCATTGAAAATGCATTGTATGAATCAGACAAGCATGTTCAAGACAACATAGACGATCTTTGCGAATTTATGACTCTGGATGGACTGCACATAGAAGATATCACAGATATATATGTCTTGGGGCATTCGTTTGGCGATCCTGATTATGAATATTTTAATTTTTTGGTAAAAGCAACCCAGGTAGGAGTTGATCTTAATAAATTGTCCTCGTTGTGGAAGGTCAGAAATATCGGGATAGAAAATATGACGGAGGAGGAGTTGCTTGAATGGATCCAATTAAATATCCTTTATGCTACTCAACACCGTCAGAGAGATCTTAAGAAGAAGGACATTCGTTTTCCAAAAGAAGAGATGATGGAGGAAATCCTGTTTGGCAGAAATAATGTTTACACGGATGGTAAGGGCTGTGTGCATGAGGTAGAAGAAGCTTCGCTTAAAGCGCAAGAGGCAGTTCATAAACGCTTTTTAATGGAACAAGCTGTTAGAACAAAAACAGTCATAGAAGACCTGTGTGGGCTAAAGAAGATAAGCAAGCTTCCACCGGAGTGTTATTCTGTCCTTGGAGCAGCAGATTACATTGATGGAGGTCATGACAAAAGGCTTTTAAATGCTAAATGGCATATTTCTCACTTTAGCGATAGTGATAAAGATCAAATAGAAAATGTCATGAAGAGGACTGGCTGCAAAGACTACGTACTCCATCAAGGGATAGAAGCTTGCATAGAGTGCTTTAGGAAATGAAAGGACATTCAAATTCAGAAGGTACTGTATCTGGAAATGATTTTTTGATGTAGGTGCGCATAGGGTAATGAGTGAAATAGAAACAAAAACAATACATAAACCATACGGACCGTATGAGAAATACTTCAAGCGCCCATTAGATTTTATCTGTGGACTTTTGGCAGTCATCGTTTTCTGCTGGCTATATGCGATTGTCGCAATCCTAGTTCGCGTAAAGCTTGGTTCTCCCGTGTTGTTCACACAGGAAAGACCGGGGAAGGACGAAAAGATATTTAAGCTCTACAAGTTCAGGACAATGACGGATGCGAGAGATGAAAACGGGGAATTGTTGCCGGATGATGTGAGACTGACTAAATTCGGAAAGTGGCTGCGGAGTACCAGCCTTGATGAGCTGCCGGAGGCCTTCAATATTATAAACGGCGATATGAGCGTCGTTGGTCCAAGACCGCTGCTTGTAAAATATCTTCCTTATTACAATGAGGAACAGCATCATCGCCACGATGTTCGTCCAGGTTTGTCCGGCTATGCACAGGTGCATGGACGCAACACAGTAGACTGGGACGACAAATTCAGGATGGATGTGGAATATACAAAGCATATCACATTCTTAGGAGACATAAAAATCATCTTCCAAACTGTGGGAAAGGCATTCATCAAGCAGGAAGGAATTTCTTCCGAAACGTCCGCAACGATGGAAGATTTTACGGAATATGTACAGTTAAAAAATATTACAGGAGAAAAGGTATAAACGGACTGGAGGAGGTGGTGATATGCAGAACAAGAATTCCCTGATTAGCGTAATTGTTCCGATTTACGGGATTGACCGATATATCGGCATCTGCATAGAAAGCATCCTGAACCAGACCTATAAGAATCTGGAAATTATCCTTGTGGATGACGGGTCGCCGGACAGATGCCCGGAAATCTGTGACCTTTACGCAAGGAAAGATAAAAGGATTAAAGTGATCCACAAACCGAATGGCGGATTGGTTTCTGCCCGGAAAGCAGGACTCCAGATAGCATCCGGGGAATATGTCGGATATGTAGATGGAGATGACTGGATCGGCCCCGGCTTTTACGAATCCTTATATTCTGCAATCGTGACCAGCGGCTGCGATGTTGTCTGTGCTGGACAGACCAGAGACCTGTTCAGTAAGAGCGTCCATTTTATCAATCCCTATCCTCTGGGAATCTACACTGGGGAGAAGCTGAAGGACTTACAAAACAATATGCTCTCTTATGAGGAGTTTTATCAGCCGGGTATTACGACTTATGTCTGGAACAAGCTGTTCAGGCGAGATGTTTTATATGGGCAGCAGATGAGCGTGGATGACAGAATCTCTATCGGGGAGGATGCCGCTGTGGCCTACCCGGCATTGATGGAATGCAGCAGCGTGTATGTTTCAGACTGTGTTGCGTACCATTACCGTCAGCGGGAAGATTCCATGCTGAAGAAAAGCGCCAGCTTTGAGACAGAAGCAGAGAAGCTGAAATATCTGTATGAATATATGAGTTCCTTTGCCGGGAAATATGATGGGAACAACCGTGTGATAAACGGTGAAAAATATGGTGAAAGGTTTGACGGGCGATGCGGTGAGAAATACGGTGAAACAAGCGATAGGGGAAAAGGTCGAGAAAGCCACAGTGAATGCAGAACCCTCCAGGAGCAGGTAGATGATTATGTGTTGGGGATCTGCATAATGCGTTCCGGTGGCAGACTTCCGGATGATTCCTATTCCACCTTTGGCGATGCCTACTACGGAAAAAATGTCGTGATTTATAGCGCGGGTACCTTTGGGCAGCAGTTGATGAACCGCTTTAAAGAGAGTGGACACTGCAATGTTGTCGGCTGGATCGATGATGATTACTGGGAATATCGTAGATGCTGTTTGGATGTTGACCCGGTGGAACATATATCTGAGTTGGAGTTTGATTATATCCTGATCGCCACAGTGGACTGCCGAAATGCGGAGAGTATTAAGAATCGTCTGCAGGATTACGGAATATCAGATAGCAAGATTCTGACGGTAAATTGTGAAAAAGAACACAGGAGAGAGCTGATCCGTAAGTATCTGTATTGAGGGAAAAAGATAAGGCAATAAAGTGAACACAAAAAATAGAAGGCAGATTAACAGATTTGAAAATAGGAGACCGAAAAATGAACGATTTTGCATTGAAAGTACTGACTGCACCGCTTGGGAAAACATGGCTTTTTTCAGTTGGGCAGGCGGGATTCATCATAAAGAGCAGGAGCGGCCAGCTTCTGGGTATTGATTTGTATTTATCCGACTGTGTGGAAAGAGTAGAAGGCCACATGGGGTATAAGCGTATGCTGCCAAAGATTTTGGTGCCGGACGAATTGGACTTTGATGCAGTCGTTGCGACGCATTTCCATAAAGATCATTTTGATGATGACAGTATGCCGGAGCTTATGGCAAACC
>CAZIOV010000004.1:0-36177 GCA_964541045.1 uncultured Oscillospiraceae bacterium
CCCGACCTGCTGATTACAAATCAGCTGCTCTACCAACTGAGCTACACCAGCAAGCGTTGCAACGAGAGTTATTTTAGCATATACAAAGCAAAAAGTCAATACCCTTTTTCAAAAAAAATTGAAAAATAAAATAGTAAATTTCCAAAGTAAATGCAACGGCGGAATTTACGGTTGCATTTAGTGTGAGAAGGACTTTGCGGTAGAATCAGTCTGGGAAAAGGAGGGCCCGGACAATGAAGAAAAAACATTTAACTCTTGATGACATAATAGAAACACAGCCGATTTCTCGGGCAGCCGACGCCGCACTTCAGAAGCCTTGTTCATTCAGCGCTGTTTCCCGCAGGAAAAGGCGTAAGCTGTCACGTGGCGGTAGCGCTCGCCCTTTTTAAGTATCGGCTTTTCAAAGCTATTATTATTCAAGGCAAAGACCGGCGCGCCGCTCAATCGGCTTACCGCCCTTGACGAATGGAGGAATGGCGTTAAGGAAGCTGCCGCTGCAGAGCTGCATACCTGGAAGGTCGAGTAAACGTCCATAGCTATGCCCGATGCGGCTTTTCTTTTTTATCATGTGCGCAGAAAAAAGTAAGGGGGACATTTGGGGGCAGGGGAATATTTTTGCTGCGCGGACAAATGCTCCTACTGAAAAAACAAGCCCCTATTTTCAAATGTACTGACTTTTTGTATAAAAACCCTTGAAAAATGCGCCTGTTTTTTGAAATGTCTACTGAAAAATTCAAAAAGTAGTTGACATTTTGGCCCTCTATGGAGTACAATACACTTATATTTATTCATTGCATCGTTACCCTGATCCGTAACCGTGCATGGTAAATAAAAATTTTAGGATAAATAAAATTTTAAGGAGGAGAAACTATGAGAAAGTTTCTTGCACTGCTTTTGGCGGCGACAATGGTTTTTGGCCTCGTAGCCTGCGGCGATACGACCAATGACGATACCATCAATAATGACGATTCCGCCGAAAGCGATTCCAGCGCAACGAACGGTACCGATACCGATACCTATACCTATAACTATGCGCTGAGCAGTTTCCCGGACAACTGGAATGTTTTCGTGTATGAAACATCTGCCGGCTCCGAGATCGCCGATTATATCGGCGCGAGCTTCTACACCTTCGACTATAACGACACCATGGACGGCTACGAAATGGTGGACGATATGGCCGTGGGCGACCCTGTGGATGTAACCTCTGATTACATCGGCCAGTACGGTCTGGAAGAGGGCGCTACCAGCCGGGCTTGGCTTGTCAACCTGCGTACCGACCTGAAGTGGGAAGACGGCACCGCTATTACCGCCAACGACTTCGTGGAATCCTTTAAGCGCCTGCTGGATCCTGTGGCGAAGAACTACCGTGCCGACGGTTTGTACACCGGCAGCGCAGTAATCCACAACGCCCAGTCCTATCTGTTCAACGGCCAGTATTCCGAAACCGCCGAGAATATGATCTCCGAGAACTACGGCGACGACGAGTACATTGCCATTGAGGACTTGCTGGTCAACGACGACGGTCAGTACTATGTTGAGGGCAAGGGCGAGATCTGGCTGAACATCAACGACGGCGGCAACTGGGGCAGCTACGGCTTGGATACTTATGTTGGCGCCTACTGCGATGAGGAGCATCAGACCCTGTATGCCGAGCAGTTCGCAGCTCTGGCTGACTCCGAAGGCAATGTGGCCATCACCCCCGACACGGTTCAGGTTCTGTGCGAGCTGATCGCCAATATGCAGACCGGCGCCACCATCGACGACTACGCCGCCTCCGTAGGCGACTACGCCTATCTGGAGTGGGAGGAATTTAGCTACTACGGCCGGCAGTTCGACGAGATGGACTTCTCGGAAGTCGGCGTCTTTGCAAAGAGCGACTATGAGCTGGTCTTTGTTCTGGATCTGCCCCTCTCCGGCTTCTATCTGAAGTACAACCTGCCCGGTTCCTATCTGGTAAACATTGACCTGTACGACTCTCTGGGCAAGATTGAGGACGGCGTTTACACCAACACCTATGGCACAAGCGTTGAAACCACCATGTCCTACGGCCCTTATAAGCTGACCTCCTTCCAGAAGGATAAGCAGTTCATTCTGGAGCGTAACGACCAGTTCTATGAGTTCAACGACCGCGACGACATCTATCAGGCCGACAGGCTGGTTTGCCAGTATATGCCCGAGGCTTCCACTCGTCTGGAGTCCTTCCTTCAGGGCAAGCTGGACACCTACGGACTGCAGTCTGAGGATATGGCAACATATCAGATGTCCGACTACACCTACTACGCCACCGGCGCTTCAACCTTTGCTGTGGCCTTCAACCCCGGCCTGAGCCAGCTTGAAGAGAAGCAGGCAGCTGTTGGCGCGAACATCAACAAGACAATCCTGACAATCAAGGAGTTCCGTATGGCCATGGGCTTCTCTCTGGATCGCGCGGCCTTCTGCTTGGCCACCTCTCCCACGAACAAGCCCGCATTTGGCCTGTACTCCAATCTGATCATCTCCGATCCCGATGAAGGCACCGCCTACCGCACCACGGATCAGGCGAAGCAGGTGCTGGCCGACTTCTGGGGTCTGACCGATGACATCGGCGAGGGCAAGCTTTACGCCACCCTGGACGATGCCGTTGACTCCATCACCGGCTACGACCTGGCTCGTGCTCAGGAACTGTTTAATGAGGCTTATGACATTGCCATCGAGCAGGGTCTGATGGACGAGGATGATGTGATCCAGCTGACCATCGGTCTTGCCGGCACATCCAGCTTCTACACCAACGGTTATGAGTATCTGAAGAACAACTGGGAAGATGCCGTGAAGGGCACCAAGCTTGAGGGCAAGCTGACCTTCGTGGATGACCGCACCATCGACAGCAACACCTTTGCCGACGCGCTGAAGAACAACCAGGTTGATATCCTCTTCGGCGTAGGCTGGACCGGTTCCGCTCTGGATCCCTACGGCCTGGCTCAGGTTTATGTCAAGTCCAGCTATGTTTACGACCCCAATACCAACTATGACGAAGTAACCGCAGACATCACCATCGACGGTGTGGACTACACCGCTCCTGTGTACAACTGGTACAACATCATGAACGGCATTGAGGATACGGCTACTACCGCCGACGGCACCGAAGTAACCTTGAGCTTCGGCAGCGAGGCCGAGCGCCCGGATGTCCGCTTGGATATCTTGGCCGCCCTGGAGGGTGCGGTGCTGGATCTGTACAACTACCAGCCCGTAATGGATCAGTCTACCGCTCAGCTGCGCGGTCAGAAGATCAACTATAAGACTGAGGAGTATATCTACGGTATGGGCTTCGGCACTATTAAGTACTATACCTTCAACTACACCGATGCCGAGTGGGATGCTTATGTGCAGTCCAACGGCGGCACCCTGGATTATACCTGATCTTAATTACCGAATCTAAATTACCGAGCCACCCTTGTTTTTGACCAGGGAATGGGGGCGCAAGCCCCTGTTCCCTGGCGGGCTTTTATGAAGACCCCTCAGAATAACGCGCTCGGCGACCCTTGGACGCCAAGGCCTCGCCGAGGGGAATGACTTGTACCGAAACAGAACCGTTTTCAATGTGCTTATCTGTATGCCGCAGACCCCGGCGGGCTGCGTTGGACAGATAAGCATAGCGCTAAGCGGGAAAGAACCCCGGAGCCGCGCCGCGATGCCTGGCTCCGAATTGCGGTGTGTGGGCGTTGCCCTCCGCCAAAAATCTGCGAAAGGGAGAAAATCCTCGTATGTACACACTTAAATATGTGCTGAAGCGCCTGGTTTTTATGATTTTTACCTTCTTCCTCATTATTTCCATGTGCTTTATTTTGATCCGCCTTTTACCAAATGAGTCGGCCACCATGTTCGGAAAGGATATGCAGCTGGTGCTCCAGAGCCGCATTCGGCAGGGCCTGCTGGATACCGACGGTAATCCCATCCCGATGGCTGTGCAGTACTTCAACTTTGTTCGAAAAACCCTTCTGGGCGGCAACTGGGGTATGAGTGAGAAGCTCTATATGGGGCAGAACTGCTTCGCCATCTTCCTGGAAAAGCTGCCTAACACCGTGCTGGTGAACCTGTATTCCACCTTGTTCGCTGTCCCGCTTGGCCTGTTGCTGGGCATCTACGCAGCACTGAAGAAAAACAAATGGCAGGATCACCTCATCTCCACGGGAGTTATGGTGGGCATTTCCGTTCCTAGCTATGTGTACGCCTTTTTGATCCAGTACTTCCTGTGCTATAAGCTGCAGTGGTTCCCCCTGGTCATGGACGCTGGCACCAACTATTTGAGCTGGAGTATGATCCGCAGCATGATCCCCGCGGTGCTGGCCCTGTCACTGGGCTCCATCGCCGGCTACGCCCGCTATACCAGAGCCGAGCTGACCGAGGTGCTGACCAGCGACTATCTGCTCCTGGCCAGAACCAAGGGCCTCTCCCGGGCGCAGACCACCATGCGCCACGCTCTGCGCAACGCCATGGTGCCCATCTTCCCATCCATCCTGGCCGAGGTCATCTACCTGCTGTCCGGTTCCATCATCATCGAGAATATCTTCGTGGTTCCCGGCGTGGGCAACCTGTACATAAACTCCATCGGCGCGCGGGACTACAACTTCTTCCTGCTGCTGTCGGCATTCTATACCCTGATCGGCCTGGTGGCCGGCATCGTGGTGGACATCAGCTACGGCATCATCGATCCTAGAATTAGAATGGGGAGCAAGAAATAATGAACGACTTCAATGAATATTCTTCTATTCCCGCTGAAAAGTTTCAGCTCGTCAGCGATGAGGAGCGGCTGCACGACCAGAAGTTCAGCACGAAGCCGGTGGGCTATTTCAAGGACGCGTTCCGCCGCTTCTGCAAGAACAAATCCGCGGTGGTTGCGGCGATCATCATCCTGAGCCTGGCACTGTATTCGCTGGTGATCCCCGTTCTGGGCAGCACCAACTACACCAAAGTGCCCAAGGACACCACCTACCTCCAATACAGCAAGCTGCTGCCCAAGATCAGCTTCTTCACCGAACACGGCATCCGCTTTATGGACGGCGGCACCAAAATGACTTTGGGCGAGGCCAACCTGATCTACTACCAGGCAATCGGCCAGGAAACCGGCCATGATATCATCACCAAGATCTACGGCCAGACCGTAGACACCTCCGGAAAGGTTTCTTATAAATGCCGGGTGGACAGCTATATTGCCAACGGCTTTGTGTATATGACCTTTACGGCAGACCAGTATCAGGCCATCCAGCAGTGGCAGAATGAAACTGGAATCCAGGTTCTCTACCCCATCTCCGATACCCAGACGGTTTCGGACGATGCCAACATCTGGTACGAGGCCAACCAAAAGGGCGTGGCCAAGCTGGACAGCAACGGAAATCTTGTGGCGAACTACAAGACCACCGGCAGCGACGGGGACTATGACTCCCTGCGCATCGACGGCGATCCGGGCGCCGAGGATCCCACCGCCGCCGACCGCTACCGCTACGCCACCGTCACCGGCTCCTCAAACACCATCTCTTATAAGTGCCGTGTATTCAAGTACACCTACTTCCAGTACCGCTACGGCTATGAGCCCGCGTTCATCTTCGGCACCGACGGCTTCGGTCGGGATATCCTGACCAGGTTGGGAATTGCCGGACGGTTCAGCTTGGTGTTCGCTGTGTGCATCTCCGCCATCAACCTGTTCATCGGCGCCGTCTACGGTGCCATCGAGGGCTACTACGGCGGCGGAGTGGACATGGTCATGGAGCGTATTTCCGACATTCTCTCCCGTGTGCCTTTTATGGTTGTGGCCACTCTGTTCCAGCTTCATTTGGCGGCGAAGGTCGGGCCGATCGTATCGCTGCTGTTCGCCTTCGTCCTAACGGGGTGGATCGGCATGGCCTCTACCGTGCGTATGCAGTTCTACCGCTTCAAGGGTCAGGAGTATATTCTGGCGGCCCGCACTCTGGGCGCCAAGGACTCCCGCCTGATGTTCAAGCACATCTTCCCCAATGCGTTGGGCACCATTATCACCAGCTCGGTGCTGGTTATTCCCGGTGTCATTTTCAGCGAGTCAACCCTGACCTACCTGGGCATCGTCAACCTGGACAGCTCCACCATGACCTCCATCGGCACTATGCTGGCGAACAGTCGGCAGTATCTGTCCACCTATCCCCATATGATTCTGTTCCCGGCGCTGTTCATTTCCCTGTTGGAAATTTCCTTTAATTTGTTCGGCAACGGTCTGCGGGACGCCTTTAATCCGGCCCTGCGTGGTGTGGAGGAATAAGCGATGGATAAAATACTAGAAGTTAAAAATCTGAAAATTTCATTCCGCACCGACAACGGCACCCTTAAAGCCGTGCGGGATGTGTCCTTTAACCTGGAGCGGGGCAAAACCACGGCTATCGTGGGCGAATCCGGCTCCGGCAAGTCCGTCACATCCAAGGCCATTCTGGGCATTTTGGCCGGCAATGCCATTGTGGAGGGCGGCAAAATCCTGTACGACGGCAAGGATCTGCTGCAAATCGGCGAGGACGAGATGTATAGGATCCGCGGCGACAAGATTTCCATGATATTCCAGGATCCACTGTCCAGCCTGAACCCGATTATGCGCATTGGCAAGCAGATCACAGAAGCCATGATGCTCAAGAGCAAGGCCCACCGCAGAGATGCCCGCAATGATTTTAATACCATGCTTTCCCTGCTGAAGAAGAATATGATTTCGGCCTGCCCGGAAAGCAGCGCCGAGATCGAAACCATGATCAAGACCTTCGACAAGTTTTGCATTCTGTCTACCAAACTGGAGGGCAGCTACAACAAGGCGTATGAGGCGGCTGAGGAGCTGGCGGAGGACATCGGCGATTTCCTGTTCCAGATGAGCAAGAAACAGAAGCTCAATTCCAAGGCCATTCTCGGAGAGATAATCCACCGCTTGGGCACGGTGAAGGATTTTTTCCTTACCGCGGATTACGACGATCAGCTCACAAAAGCCACGGCCGAGCTGAAAGCCCTTCGTTCCGGATACCGGCAGCCCGCAAAGTCCGCCCCGGGCCAGGATCTTCCTCAGGAGATCAGGGCCAAGCTGGAGTACATTCAGGCCATGCTGGAAAAAATGACCGCACAGGTGCGGCCGGACTTTTTCCGCATCGGATATTACAGGCTGTGCAACAGCAGTGAAAATTTGGCCTCCAGGGACATTTCCGAGCTGAATGAAATGACACTCCGTTACCTGAATGAGCATTTTATGGATCGGTTCCTGGAGCTGATGGAAAAGGGCGTGGAGTATTCCTACAAGGCCGCTCTGAGTAAGAAGAAAGAGTGCATGGGGCACTTTGAGAAGGCTAAGAACTATTTCTCCGGGGACATCACCAAGGCCGGTTCTGCAAAAGAAGTGAAGGAATTGGCCGATCTGGTGGAGGCCTCCATTAACAAGCTTGAGATAACGAAGGACAGCGCCGCTTACACATTCCGTACCAGCATGACCGGCGCCCTTTCCAAGTATTTCCTCGCGGTGGTCAACAACCCCAAGGAGGAGGCTCGATATGCGAAGCAGTCCAAGCGTCGGGATGCAAAGATCGCGCGTGGAAAGAATGTGGACTGGAAGGTTGTTCCGAAGGTCGTATTTGATTTGGACGACATGAAAAAGTCGATGGTTGATACCATCAGCGAGCTGGAGCAGCACTTCGCGGATTACATCTCCAAGGAAAGCACCAAGGATTTTCATGCGGATAGCGTGGACATCATCGATTATCAGAAGAAGATGGCGTCTGAGGTGGTCTGCAAGGTCACAAAGGCGATGGCAAAGGCCAAGGCGCTTAAGATCATGGAGGAGGTCGGCATCAGCGAACCCCGCCGCCGCTTTAAGCAGTACCCCTTCGAATTCTCCGGCGGTATGCGCCAGCGGATAGTTATCGCCATCGCTCTGGCTGCGGATCCGGAAATTCTTATCTGCGACGAGCCGACCACTGCCCTGGATGTGACCATTCAGGCTCAGATTTTGGAGCTGATCAACAGGCTGAAGGAAAAGCACAACCTGTCCGTAATTTTCATCACCCATGACCTGGGCGTTGTGGCCAACATGGCCGATGACATTGCCGTTATGTACGCCGGCAAGATTGTGGAATACGGCACTGCCGATGATATTTTCTACGATCCCCGGCACCCCTACACCTGGGCGCTGCTGTCCTCCATGCCGGATCTGGACACCAATGAAAAGCTGGACGCCATTCCCGGAACCCCGCCCAACATGATTTACCCGCCGGTTGGCGACGCCTTTGCCGAGCGGAACAAGTACGCCTTGAAGATCGATTTTGAGATGCAGCCGCCCATGTTCCGGATATCCGATACCCACTGGGCCGCCACCTGGCTGCTACATCCCAATGCGCCAAAGGTGGAAACGCCCAAAGCCATTACCGACCGCATTGCAAGAATGATGAAAGCAGGAGGTGCAAGCCATGAGCAGTAATATGGATAACCGTGAAACCTTGCTCCGGGTCGAACACCTTTGCCAGTATTTCGGGCCGACCAAGGCTGTGGACGATGTCAGCTTCGACATCAAAAAGGGCGAGGTGTTCGGACTGGTTGGCGAGTCCGGCTGCGGCAAAACCACCACGGGTCGCTCTATCATAAAAATCTATGACATTACCTCCGGCTCCATATATTTCAAAGGGCAGCGGATTTGTGCAGGCACCAAGGCTTATCGGGATGAGATCGACCTGCAGAAACAAAAAATCCGCCAGCTGAAAGCCCAGGGCGGCGAACAGGCGCAGAAGCAGATCGCTACATGCAAAGCGCGGATCGAGGAGCTGCGCAATGAAATCAAAAAGGCAAAATTCGACCATAAGTACTCCGATAAGGAATATGCCGGCAAGCTGGTGTCCCAGATTAAAAAGGACTATGCGCCCAAGCTGGCCAATGCCAAGGGTGAAGAGCTGGCAAAGCTGAAGAAAAAATATTCGGATGATCTGAGGGTAGCCAAGAAGACCAAGCTGATTACCCAGATCCAAATGATTTTCCAGGATCCCATCGCGTCTTTGGATCCCCGTATGACCGTCCGTGAAACCATTGCCGAGGGCTTGACCATTAACGGCATTAAAGACCAGAAGTATATCGATGAAAAGGTCTATGAAATACTGGAAATGGTAGGCTTGGTACGGGAGCACGCAGGGCGCTATCCCCACGAATTTTCCGGCGGTCAGCGCCAGCGTATAGGCATTGCGCGGGCCGTCATTATGCAGCCCGATCTGCTGATTGCCGACGAGCCGGTGTCTGCGTTGGATGTATCCATTCAGGCCCAGGTCATCAATCTGCTGAACGATCTGCGGGATAAGCTGGGTCTTACCATTCTCTTCATTGCCCACGACCTTTCCGTAGTAAAGTATTTCTCCGACAGGATCGGCGTTATGTATTATGGCAAAATGGTGGAGCTGGCTCCCTCCGATGAGCTGTTCGCTCATCCGCTGCATCCCTATACCAAGAGTCTGCTGTCCGCCATTCCTCTGCCCGATCCCCATAGCGAGAAAAAGCGTAAGCGTATCGTCTATAATGCCCTGGCAGAGCATGATTACAGCGAGGATAAACCGTCCTTGCGGGAGCTGAAGCCCGGCCATTTCGTGAGCTGCAATGACGCTGAGGAGGAAAAGTATCGCAAGGAGCTTGAGCTGTGAAGCCATGGGCGGTTCGGCTGGTGAAATACGGCTGCTGCGCCGTATTGATCGTGCTGGTTGCGCTGCTGGTGTTTTCCAATCAGGAAACACCCTTTGACCAATTGGGTCGGCAAGATCAGCTTCGGGTGCTGGCCGATGCCTTTACGGCGCCAGGCATGCTGCTCCTGCTGGCAGGGGCGCTGGTTGCCATGATTCGCCTTGGCGCGATGGACGGGCTTGGCTATGTGCTGTCCTATGCGATTAACGCTCTTATTCCCGGGCGGCGGATCAAGCAGGAATCCTATGCCGACTACTTGGAACGGAAGCACGAGCGCCCGGTTCGGGGCTTTGGCTTCCTGCTGATTAGCGGCGGTGTGTCCATGGGCATTGCGCTGGTTTTCCTCATCGCTTACTTTGCGTGTGTATCATAGAATAGTAAAAGAGCCGGGCGTCGCCCGGCTCTTTTTTGTGTTCGTATAGGGAAATCCCAGAGCCCCTATGGGAAAAACCGGCGCCGCCACGCAAAAGCCTTACTCATTCAGCGCTGCTTCGCGCAGGAGAAGGCGTAAACTGTCACGTGGTGGTAGCGCTCGCCCTTTTTAAGTATCGGCTTTTCAAAGTTATTATTATTCATGGCGTTGGGGTAGAACTGGGTTTCGAGGCAAAGACCGGCGCGCCGTTCAATCGGTTTACCGCCCTTACCGAATGGAGGGTTGGCGTTAAGGAAGTTGCCGCTGTAGAACTGCATACCGGGAAGGTCGGAGTAAACATCCATAGCTATGCCGGATTCGGCTGCCTTAAGGGTGGCAATTCTGCGGAATCCCTCACCGTCCGGGCAGAAGTTGTGGTCATATCCGCCGGCGAAGATAAGCTGCTCATATTTCTCGCCGATCCTTTCGCCGACTGTGTGGAAATCGGTGAAGTCAAGCGGAGTGCCCTCAACCTTGGCAATATATCCCACCGGCAGGCTTTCGGAGTTCCCGACGGTGAAATGGGTTGCATTTATCTTTAACGAGTGGTTAAGTATTGTCCCCGAGCCTTGGCCGTCCAAGTTGAAATAGCAGTGGTTGGTGAGATTGCAAACGGTATCGGCGTCGCAGACGGCGGAGTAATCGATAGCAAGGGCGTTGTCCTCCGAGAAGGTGTAGCGCACGGTAACGTCGAGGTTTCCGGGGAAGCCCTCTTCTCCGTCAACCGAGCGGTAGGCAAGAACAAGCGCTTCGCCGTCGATTCCGGCGTTCCAAAGCCGCTTGTCAAACCCCATGGGCCCGCCGTGAAGGTTGTTTCTGCCATCATTTTTTGCAAGGCGGTAAACGTTTCTGCCAAGGCGAAACTTAGCGTCCTCGATTCTGTTGCCGTGCCTGCCTATAAGGGCGCCTATGTATTTGTCCTGCGCTTCATAGTCGGCGGCGCAGTCGTATCCCAAAGCAACGTCGATTAATTTGCCGGATTTATCCGGAACGTTGATGGAGCGGATAGCCCCGCCGAAGTCGGTTATCTCAACATATGCCCCGTTTGAATTCTTCATTTCAAACAGCTGCGCCTCTTTTCCGTCGGAAAGACTGCCGAATGTTTTCCGGGTTACGGTTGTCATAAAAAACTTCATCCTTTCAAAAAATATTTTTTTGCTTCAAGTGCAATATTTCATTCGCCTGTGTTGTATTATAAGTGTAACACCTTTTGCGGAGAATTTCAACCGATTAAGAAAAGATTAAATTTCAATAAAATTTTCAAATATGTATTTACAAAACGGCGATTAGGTGTTATAATAATACTAATCAATTAAAAGGAGTGTCACAAAATGACTAAAAAATTATTCGCAATAGTTTTAGCGGCAGTTTTGGCCATTGCTATGTTCACGTTCCCGGTGCTTGCAGATGATGATACCACCACAGGAACTGGGTTAGTTTATGATTCCAGCGCCAAAACACTCACCGCATATTGGCAAGCCAGCAGTGAGAGTGGTATTGTCAGATACGACCTTACCCTTTACAGGGATGGGGAAACTGTTAAAACCGGCTATGTTACCAATATGTCGAGCCTGAAATATACTTTTACCGGTATCACAACGGGCGGCGATTATACAGTGGTAATTCAGGCCAAGCAGAGCAACTCGTCAACTGCAATAGCTGTTGGTAGTTCAGTATCTTATACATATTCCGTTCCTACAACTTCTTCATCGGGCTCAGGTTCAAGCAAGATTACTATTACTTATGAAAACAACACTCTTAAAGCTGATTGGACGGCTCAGACCAACGCAAACAATTATCAAATTGTCTATGGAGTAAAATCGGGCACCTCAACAGCATACTACACCGTCACTACCAATGGCAACAGCGTCACTTACACCTTCTCTTCCGGCCTTACTTATTCCAATCTTCTTTCCGTAAAGGTTTATGTAGGTTACTCCGGCGGCGGCTACAGCGGCACCGCCTTTGCTTCCTGGACAAACTCCAGCAGTAGCAGCAGCAGCAGCTCATCCACCTCCGGCAGTGTAAGCGTTACCGGCAATGTTCAGGCTTCCATTTCGAACAACTACCTTAATGTTGCTATCACCGATTACACTTACACCTACTATCGTTATGCTGTAATAACCAGCTCTACCACCAGTCCCACCTACACCAACCTCGGTTACACAAGATCCTTCTCTGTTCCGGTATACAATCTTTACTATAGCAGCAGCATCGGCGTTATCGTAGAGGGCAGCTACAACAACTCAACATGGGCCAGCGTCGGATATGTTAACGTTCTTGGATACTACTATAGCTCCTCCAGCACCGGAAGCTATGGCGTTCAGCTTACTACCTCTAACGGTGCGGTAATCGCATCCTGGAGCGCAGTAAGCAATGCTCTCGGATACTATGTAAGCTGCACAACCTCTTCCGGCACGACGAGCACCCTTTCTTCGGGGTATAATTACTGCCAGCTTCCTTTCAGCACAACCGATACCGGCTGGAGCGTTACGGTTTATGCTTTGACCAGCGATTACCAGACCGTATATGTAGGCAGTGCTTATGCAAGCAGCCTGACTGGAAGCACAAGCACAAGCACAAGCACAAGCGGAATCACTAGTACCCAAATTAAGAATCTTACCGTTACTCCGGTAAGCACTATTTCCACCACCCTTTCCTGGAGCAAGTATACCGGAGCTTCCTACTACTATATCCTCTATGGCGGTCTTAACGACAGCAACCTCAGCGAAACCTTTGCTTATAATACATCGGTTTCCATCCCCTATGGCTCGAACACCGATTTCCAGGCAATCGTTTACGCTATGGATTCAAACGGCACGCGCATTGCAACCGTAGGATATGTTTACTATGTTCACGGCACCACTGCCAGCACCGGTTCAACAAGCACCTCCACCACCTCCACCACCGGAAAGACTTATCCTACCAATCTCACCGCCAAGTCTTCCAACAAGAAGATTACCCTTTCCTGGAAGGCTGCTGAGGGCGCAACCTCCTACACCATCTACTACAAGAGATCTACCAGCTCGTCCTGGATTAAAATCAACGCAACGGTTACCAAGACAACTGTAAACATCAACGGTCTTACCAACGACATTAAGTATGACTTCAAGGTTGTTCCCAACAAGGGCACCGAGTCCAGCGTTGTATCTATTGCTCCTTCCGCCTCCACCTCGAAGACTGTTACCGCTACCGATCCTTCTTCTTCCGGCGACGGAGATGTTGATGTCGATGACAATGTTCTGACTATTACCTCTGTTTCCTCAAGCACCAAGGGCAAGATTTCTGTTTCATGGACCGATGTCGGAGCTGCTTCCTATAAGATCTATATCGCAGAGGGAACCAGCACCACCTACAAGCCCTGCGGAACCTACACCGGAACAAGCGCAACAATTTCCACCTTCGGCACGGGTTCGAGCGCTACCTCCTTTACCAGCGGAACCACCTACAAGGTAAGAATTATCAGAACCGATTACACAGGTACTATTACCGAAGCCTTGAAGGCCTGCGCTTACAAGACTGTTACCGTTAAGTAAGCAGCCGTAAGCCGATAACATCAGTGTTATCTTCACTGTTATAAACAACCGAATAAACCGCCTCCGACAGCTTTCGGGGGCGGTTTATTATTGTGTATGATACGCTTGCGCTTATACTTATTTTCGTCAAATACTGAATTTCGCATAAAGGCAGTTATTAAAATTCTGCGCATCGGCTTGCACGGGCGCTATTTTGTAAGCCCGTAGCTTATATCTATCAGCGAATAGACCTCCTCGGGGCTTTCCGCCTCGCTTAAAATAACCGTTATCCAGTGCTCCTTGTTCATGTGGTACGCCGGCGCAAAGCAGGGCTTTTTTAACAGCTCGCCGATAATTCTGTGATCGCATTTCAGATTCAGTATATCAAGCTCCTCCGCACCCGAAAGCCCAAGGCTTTTCGGCTTTACGCTCATAATAAGTGCATACCACCTTCGGCTGCCACGGTGCCGCAGAACCGCACCGTTTGAAATCGTTCCCCAAGGGTAGTCCGGCTCGGTGCCGTATTGATTGGAAGCATATTCAAAAATTTCAAGCCGGGTCATTTTCATTCCCCCTTCCGTCGGATCAGAAATTGTCGCCGCCGTGAAGCTTATATCCCTCGCCGAACACTTCGTTGGCGGTGGTAATTATTGCAAACGACTGATCATCCGTGTTCTTAATAATCTTGAGTGCATGCGAAACGCTGTTCTTTCGTACAACGCACAGAACAACCTTCTTATCCTTGCCCGAATAGGCGCCGGTGCCGTCGAGCAGGGTAACTCCGGCGCCAAGCTCGGTCATAAGAGCCTGGGCGATTTCGTTGTATTTGTCGCTTATCAGAAGTATCATCTTTGCCTCGTTGGTTCCGTTTAAGATGGTGTCCATAACAACCGCCGATATGATGATGCACAGCGCGGCATAAAGACCCGAATCGACGTTTTTGGAAACTATCACCGCGCAAAGAACAACCAGACCGTCTGTGAATATAAACAGCGTTCCGGCAGATATTCCGCGGAATTTAAGGCGCAGAAGCTTAACTATTATATCCGTTCCGCCGGTAGTTGCTCCCTGCATCAAAACAAGCTCAAGACCTATAGCCATAAGGCAGCCGCCGGCGACACAGGCAAGCAGCGGGTCGGTTGTAAGCGGCCCGATTTCAAGAAACAGGTTTATCATAACCGATGAAAGCGCTACCGCGTATATTGTGGAGGTAAGAAACTTCAATCCGAATTTGTAAATTCCTAATCCGATTATTGGTATGTTCAGAAACAGCACAACCGTTCCGATTTTGAAACTGGGGAAGAACCCGGCGATTATCATTGCCACTCCGGTAAATCCGCCGGGAACTATGTTGTTGGGGTCGAGAAACAGGCTTATCGCAACGGCATAAATCACCGAGCCTATCGATATCAAAAGGTATTTTAATATAAAGCTTTTTATTTTGCTATTCATGTTCTTTGCTCCTTTGTAAATTATTTGTATAGTATGGCAGGCTTACCCTTTGCGCTGTTAAGAAAAAACGTGCATAATCACCGAAAAAATGATAAGAAATTGTGAAAACGGGATTGAAAAAATAATCATTATACTGTATAATGTACTTATACGCCTATGCGTATGCGCTTTTACGTATATCTCGTCTGCACTTTGAAGGGAAGGAAAATATCCATGCTGAAAAGAACGCTTATCTGCATCCTAACTATAATAATACTTCTTTCTTCGGTTCCTGTCAATGCCTTTGCCGCTTCCGGGATAAAGGGAGTGGTTATCAATGAGGTATGCTCGTCGAACAAAAAGTCGTTAAAGGACTCTCAGGGCGACTCGCCCGACTGGATCGAGCTTTACAATACCACCAAGTCGGCAATCAGCCTTAAGGGAGCTTATCTTTCCGATAATCCCGATAAGCTCAAGAAATGGGCGTTCCCGGATGTTACAATCGGTGCGGGCGAATATCTTATAGTGTTCGCTTCAGACAATGAATCTACCGGCTCGGAGCTTCACACCGGCTTCAAGCTTTCCGGCGGGAATGACAGCGTAGTGCTTTCCGCAGCCGACGGAACCGTTGTAGACAGCGTTCTGCTTCCTGACACTAAGGAGGATATTTCCTATGGCAGATCTCCCAACGGCACAGGCGAATTTGCTCTGCTGACTCCTACCCCCGGGGCGTCGAACTCATCAGCCAAAGCAAGCGGAGTTGCGGCGCCGGTATTCTCTCATGAAAGCGGCTTCTACGGCGAGCAGTTTAACCTCAGCATTACCGCCGGAAGCGGCGTTACGGTTTATTATACCACCGATGGAAGCGTTCCCACAACCTCTTCAAAAAAATATTCCTCGCCGATTCAGATAAAGGATATTACGGGAACAAAGGGCACGCTTATGTATAAAACCGGAACCACGGCAAGCGGCAACGAAAGTGTCCCCAATACCAGCTTTGATATGGCGACGGTTGTAAGGGCAATAGCTGTCGATTCAAAGGGAAATAAGAGCGATATAACTTCGGCAACCTATTTTGTGGGGAGCGAGCTTGCAAGCAAGTATAAAAATGTTGCCGTAATATCTGTTATAACCGACCCGGATAATCTGTATAATTTCAACACCGGTATTTTTGTAAGAGGAAAAACCTTCAGCGAGTGGCGGGAGGAAAATCCCAGCGGCACGCTTGACGGCTCCACCCCCGCGAACTACAATCAGCGCGGCAAGGAATGGGAGCGCGATGCTCACATAGATTTCTTCGAGAGCGGCGAGCTTGGCTTTTCAACCGAGTGCGGAATAAGAACCCAAGGCGGATGGTCGCGCGCGAACCAGCAGAAGAGCCTGAAATTCTATATGCGCTCGGAATACGGCGACTCGAAGCTTGACTATATTCTGTTCGACGATAACCAAACATATTATGACGGCTCGCTGATAGACAGCTATAAGAAGTTCATGATAAGGGACGGCGGCAACGACAGCTTTGTTCTTACCTATAAGTGTGCATGGACTCAGTCGCTGGTGACCGACCTTAATTTCTCCACCCAGAGCGACCGCCTTGTGATCTGCTTTATTGACGGTGAATACTGGGGTCACTACACCCTTAACGAGGTTTATGATTCCGATTACATAGAGTCGAATTACGGAGTTCCGGAAGATGAGGTGGTTATGATAAAGGCCGGATCGCTTGAAGAGGGCGTTGACGGCGATGAAAAGCTGTTTAAGGATGCTATGAGCTTTATCGAAAACAACGATATGTCGAAATCGGGAAACTATGCCAAGGCGTGTGAACTGTTCGATATGGACAGCTTCCTTGACTATTTTGCAACGGAACTTTATATCGGTAATCAGGACTGGGTATGGGGCAACTGGGCATGCTGGAGAACAAGAACCGTCGATCCCGACGGCGGGGAGTATTACGACGGAAAATGGCGCTTTATGCTATATGATACAGAGTATTCAATGGATCTTTACAACAGCGGAAAAGATTACAAAATGGACTTTCTGACTCAGCTTTTGGATTCCAGAAAGGACGGTTATTTTGCAAAGGCCCTTACCTCGCTGATGAAGAATTCCGAGTTTAAGAGCAGGTTTATTGTTACTATGGAAAAGGTGGGCAATGTCTGCTTCGAGCCCGCCTATGCCTCTGCCATGCTTGATGAATATCACAATACATATTCGCCGTTCCTTTCTGAACAGTTCAGAAGATTCGGAAGTATTAGCTGGCAGAGTGCAGACGGTGTAGGAAGAAATGTTCAGTCGTTCAAGAACTGGCTTACAAACAGGCTAAATTATCTTCCCACGATGCTTAAAAACGATCTTAATCTCTCATCCTCCCAAACAAATAAGATAAGCGTTTCCATAAGCGATACTAACGGAGGGGAAGTTTATCTTGAGGGAACGGCGATAAGGTTTACAAACGGCAAGTGGAGTGGCAATTTCCTTCCGGGCTACAAGATAACACTTAAGGCTGTGCCTGCAGAAGGCTATAGGTTCACAGGGTGGTCGGGCGCGTACAGCGGAACATCCGTCACAATAAAAGTGGATCCGACTGCGGCGACGACGCTTAGGGCGAATTTCGAAAAGGTAAAGTAAATCAGGCATGGTAACATTAAAATCACGAAAAAAGCTTATTATATCTGCGACGGTATTGCTGGCTCTCCTTGTGCTTACAGCCGCCAACGCCACGGCGTTTGAGTCCGCGGCCGGGGGGACGGATTTTTCATCCCTTCTTAAATTCTTCTCCTGCTTTGTGCTGTTAGCAGCGGTAGTGTTTGTGGATTTCAGGCTCCCAAAAATAGCAAACGGCATTGTTTCTGCGGTGCTGTTTGTGCTCGGTCCGGTTATATGCTTCGAGACTGTAAGAGCGCTTGTGGGTGCACAGCAGTACAGTATGTATGTATATTTTGACAATCTTGTTTTCTACGCCGTTGTGCAGCTTGCGGTGTTCACACTTACGCAGTCGGTAAGGATATCGCTTATATGCGAATTTGCGCTGAGCTATATTCTGCACACTGCAAACCAGATAGTGCTTTTGGTAAGAGGAACGCCTCTTGTGCCGACTGACCTTTATGCTATCCGAACAGCCATGACCGTCACAAGCCCGGACCAATGGCATTTCGACAACAATCTTCTTATAGGAACCGTCGGCTTCGTGCTTATAACTGCATTTGCGGTTAAGTTCAGACTGACATATCCGAAAACATGGATAAGGATTTTGTCGGCGGTAGTATCCTTGGGTCTTACCATAGCCGGGGTGGTGTATATATATAATATAGATTACACCAGCTATTCAACCTCCACCTTTGACACAGAATCTACCAACAATGTCAACGGTGTTGCGCTCAGCTTCTATATCAATTTCAGAAAGATGCGCTTCGATAAACCGCAGGGCTACGACCCCGCAGCCATTGACGATTACCTTTCACGGTATGAGGATGATACTCTTGACGATGACGCCGAGCTGCCGAACATAATTGTAATCATGAACGAAAGCTTTTCTGATTTAAGTTACCTGGGCAAGCTGAAGACCAACCAGCCCTATATGCCGTATTACAACGAGCTGATAAAGGATTATCCGCACGGCAGGCTGCTTGTTTCGGTGCTTGGCGGAGGCACCTGCAACACCGAGTTTGAATATCTTACGGGGCTTTCGATGATGTATATGCCAAACGGTTGTTACACATATATGCAGCATATAAAGCAAAACGTTCCTTCGATGGCCACATACCTTAAGGAGTATGGCTATCAGGCGGTTGCGATGCACCCGTTTTATGAGATTTGCTGGAAGCGCAACTCGGTATACAGCTTCATGGGATTTGACGATTTTGTCAGCGGTGAGGATATGACAACCGCAAAGAGCAAATATATCAGTGCCGACAGATGGGAAAAGGGCTTCGGAGATGATGTCGAGTATGTCCGCACACTGATAAGCGACAGCTTCTTCTACGACAAGGTAATAGAGCAGTTTGAAAACAAGGAGTCGGACAGAATATTCATCTTCGGAGTGACAGTTCAGAATCACTCGGGCTACGAATACGACGGCGACGATTTTACCGCGGACGTGAACATTACCAACTACGATGGTTATTTTCCGCGCACGGAGCAGTATCTTTCGCTGATAAAGAAGTCGGACGAGGCGCTCGAGAAGCTTATAAGTTACTTTGAAAATGTCGATGAAAAAACTATGATCGTTTTCTTCGGAGATCATCAGCCGAATATTGAAATAGGTTTCCTAAACCAAATAGCGCCATATCGCAACCAGATTGTTAACAGCTTTTTAACGCGATATGAAACCCCGTTCGTCATCTGGACAAATTACGATGTGGAAAGCAAAAACGACCTTGGAATAGTAAGCCCTAACTTTTTGGGTCTTAAAACTCTGGAGTATGCCGGGATTCCGCTTTCAAGGGAGTGCAAAATGCTTAAGGACGTTGAAGAGATTGCCCCCGCAATGAACACCTGGGGATATTTCGACCGCGCTATAACCTGGAATGAGCGCAGAAATGAAGAGCCGTATAGGGATGATGTTCTTAACGTTTACAACTATTATACCTACTTCAATCTTCATTCCGAGATTGGCGAAGACGGTAAATACGCTTCTGACTGAAAGAAATAACAGGATATTCGTGTAAAAGAGCGGTGTTTAGGCAGCCTACATAAAATCGCCCAAATTGTTGTACAACGGATTTCGACCCGCTTTTGGCCTCTTTTTCGGGCGGAGATTATCATATATCGAAAAATGAATATCGCAGTCCATATTTCCTGCAAAATTTGGGCTGCGATGTCTTTATTTATCGTGTAATTTGCCGAAAAATGAATTATTCTTTAAATGATTATTCATTTGGTGTTGACATTATGGGCTGACAGTGGTAAAATTATAACAATATATACAATTTGGAGTGATACCCTTGAAGCTTAATATTGACGATAAAACAAGAAACAGCTTTCTTGAAACCTTTTTTGAAAACAACAGGATAGACCCCAAGTATTACCAGCGCTATGACGTTAAAAGGGGCTTAAGAAATGCAGACGGGACAGGCGTGCTTGCAGGTATCACCAACATCTGCAACGTTCACGGGTACGTTATGAACGAAGGCGAAAAGCAGAACATACCCGGCGAGCTTTATTACAGAGGATATAATATCTACGACATTGTTAACGGCGTTCAAAGCTCCGACAGGTTCGGATATGAGGAAGTGGCATACCTCCTGCTTATGGGAAAGCTCCCCAATCTGCAAGAGCTTGCGGCCTTTACAAGAACGCTTGCGGACAACCGCGAGCTACCAAACGGCTTCTTTGAGGATATGATCCTTAAGGCTCCTTCTAAAAATATAATGAATAAGCTTGCAAGGTCGATCCTTTCACTCTATTCATATGAGGAAGACCCGGAATCGAAGACCCCGGAGGAGGAGCTTTGCACCGCAGTTTCCATAATAGCAAAAATGCCTGTAATCATGACCGACGCATATCAGGTTAAGCGCCGCGCCTATGACGGCAAGAGTATGTATATGCATCAGGTGAGGCCGGAAGAATCAACTGCCGAAACCATCCTCTCGCTTCTGCGCAGGGACAGGGTATATACCTATGAGGAAGCTAAGCTTTTAGACCTTATCCTCATGCTTCATGCGGAGCACGGCGGCGGTAATAACTCCACCTTTGCCTGCCGTGTGCTTACCTCGTCCGGAACAGATCCTTATTCAGCATATTCTGCGGCCGTCGGTGCGCTCAAAGGCCCGCGCCATGGCGGAGCTAACCTTAAAGTCCTGGAACAGCTCGACTATATGAAGGCGAATATAAAGGACTGGTCGGACGAAAGGGAGATTTCTGCTCTTCTGCGGAAGATAATAAGGAAGGAGGCCTCTGACCGCACCGGCCTTGTATACGGCATGGGTCACGCTGTTTACACCCTTTCCGACCCACGAGCGGTAATATTGAAAAAGACTGCCTGCACAATGGCTAAGGGAACCGAATATGAAGAACAGTTTAACCTGCTCAGCGCTATAGAGCGCCTTACGCCTGACATAATCCGCGAGGAGACAGGAATGGAAAAAGCGCTGTGTGCCAATGTTGATATGTACTCCGGTCTGTGCTACAGGATGCTTCGAGTGCCGGAGGAGCTGGCAACCGCTTTGTTTGCAGTGTCAAGAATGGCAGGCTGGTGCGCCCATAGATTTGAAGAAAAGCTCACCGGTCGGCGCATAATCCGTCCTGCCTATAAGGCTATTCACAGCCAGAAGATTTATGTTGATATTGACAGCAGAAAATAACAGCATGCTTTTTGTCTGGCAGGCATAAAAAACATCTTGCAAGTTAATAACATTTGTAGTATAATAGGATAAGGCGCAGTGTGCCTGCGCATTGTCCTATTATTTTTTGAGAGGTGCGGCGTTGAGAAAAATTAAATTGTTTATAATGCTGATTTTTGCGCTGGCACTTTGCGGATGCGAATCGCCGACGTTTTCGGTGGATGGGCTTTTGTCTGCTCCGAGCATAGCCGATGAGCAGGCGGCGGTGCATCAGGCACTCATAGAAAGCGTTGGAAAATCCGTGACGCTTTGCTACCCCAGAAGCGGCGATTACCGATCTGCGTTCGTTTTCGCAGATATAGATTCCGACGGCATTGAGGAAGCTCTTGCGTTTTACACATCGTCTCAGACGGGTGGCTCTGAGAACGTAAGAGTCTCGGTTTTAGACAAGGATTCGAAGGATAACTGGCATGCAATGTATGAACTTGCCGGAAGGGGAAGCTCTATAGATAAGGTTATGATAGTCGACTATGGCAACGCTGCCGATATTATCATTGGCTACGGAACTTCACTTCACGGGGAAAGCAATGTCAGTATATACAGATATTCTAACGGGATACTTGCTTCCAGGTTCGACGGCACTTATGCAGTGCTTGAAATGTTCGACATAGATAAGTGCGGAAAAGATGAAATAATAATTGTAAGAAGGGTCGGCAGCGACGTTTCGGTAAGTACAATAAAGTCTGATAACGGGCTTGAATACGAAACCAAGGAAAGAACCTTATATTCCTCGGCGTCCTCTATAGCTTCAAGCTGTGCCGGAGGGCTGAACGAAAGCGACAACGCCCTTTTCATAGATATAGTAGACAGCGACGGCGAATTGACCACCGAGGTTGTAACCCTGAGGGATGGCAGCATAGTCTCCCCCACGTCGGATAATCCTCAGCTTTCGTGGCTTACTCTTCGGCCGTCAGGATACCTCAGCACGGACTACGACGGTGACGGTATTGTAGAAATACCAACTGTCTCGCCGTTTTTGGGATACAATTCTCTTCCGGCCGAGGAAACGGTTTTTATGACAAGCTGGCTTTCATATAACCGCGATATAGGAATGTTTGCAGCAGAAGCTTTTTCATATTACGACGTTTCGTCCGGATACGTTTTCACTATGCCGCAAAGGTGGCTTAACTTTGTAACCGCCGTAAAGGGCGATCAGGTCGGCGAGGTCTTCTTTGTAAAATACGATTACAATATATCAAGCATCGCAGACATGCCTCTGCTTTTGGGCATAGCTTCGGTGTCAAGCGACGATGAAAACGAATGGATTAACAACGGCTATTCATACGCAGCCGGGGATGATTTCACCTGCTGTATGTCAAAAAGCTTTGCAGCCGCTGATGAGCCGTTGCAGCTCACTCAGGACGAAATAAGAAACAATCTTTATTATTTAACCGGATTTTAAAGGATGGTGGCAATAATATATGAAACGAATACTTGTGTGCGAGGATGAAGATTCTATCCGTGAATTCGTTGTGCTGAACCTTAAAAGAAGCGGCTATGATGTTGTGGATGTCAACTGTGGAGAGGACGCGATACGTGCCTTTGACGATAATGGCGGCGGCTTTGACTGTGCGCTTCTGGATATAATGATGCCGGGCATAGACGGCTTTGCTGTGTGCCGGCAGCTGCGAGAAAGAAGCGATAAGCTTGGGATAATTATGCTCAGCGCAAAATCACAGGAAATGGACAAGGTATCTTCTCTTATGATAGGGGCGGACGATTATATAATCAAACCGTTTTCAATATCCGAGCTTATAGCCCGGGTAGATGCTATCTGCCGCAGGGTTAGCCTGATGGAAAGTACCAAGGGGGAGCCGGATCAGTTTATACGCTCCGGGCCATTTACTCTCGACGTTAAAAGCAGAATGGTGCTTAAAAACGGCACACCGGTTGATCTGACTCAGGTTGAGTATCAGATAATGGAATACTTCCTTAAGAATCAGAACACCGCGCTTGATAGGGTAAGTATACTTCGCCACATATGGGGAGACAGCTATTACGGTGAGGAAAAGATTGTTGACGTTAATATACGCAGAATAAGAATGAAAATAGAGGACGAGCCATCAAATCCCAAGTATATCATAACCATATGGGGCTATGGCTACAAGTGGGACAGTAAAGGCAAATAAGGGCGTTATTTAGGGAGGCAGAGCGGGTGCTTGGAGCAGGAAGAAAACATAGTATAACCAAGCGCTGGCTTGTCAACTCGTTTGGAATAGTTATAGCCGTTCTTCTTGCGGTAGAAGTTATGGTGCTTATTCTTGTAAATAGCTACTATAAAGCTGCCATAAGGCAGTATCTTACATCTAAGCTCGACAGCATAAGCTCTGATCTGCTGAAGTATCAGTCATCCTCCGGCTTCAGAGCCGAGGTGAGGGACGTTATAGAGGGGTTTGACGAAAAGGACAAGTATGAGCTTATGGCTGTAGGCTCCACCGGAAGGGTGACATTGACAAGCTCTGGCTTTGCCGCTGCTGATTGGATGAATTTGGAAGATTACCGTGAGGTTAAAAATTCGGATTCTAAAAGCTCTTGCCGCGAAATAAGGCTTGCCAGCGGCGAGCGGGTGATGAGCTATATTGTTATGCTTTCCGGCCCGGCATACGAATACAGCGCGCTGAGGATAATGACCTCTATGGACGAAGTTTACAGCCAGATACTAAAGCTTGGCATAATGTTGAGCGCAATACTTTTGGCCATAGTTCTGCTTATGCTTGTATCGGGGCTGTATTTCGTCCGGTCGATAGTGTTGCCGGTAAGAAGAATGTGCGAAACTGCACGTGGCTACGCCGAGGGCGACTTCCGTGAGAGAATAGAGAAGACGAGCGATGACGAAATTGGCGAGCTTGCAGACGCTATAAACTATATGGCAACCGAGCTTGAAAATTCCGATAAGATGAAGAACGAATTTATTTCTTCGGTGTCGCATGAATTGAGAACTCCGCTTACGGCTATAAAGGGATGGAGCGAAACCGCCCTTCAGATGCCCGACGACCCGGAGACTGTCGGCAAGGCTATGCGAGTTATCACCGGCGAAACCGAAAGGCTTTCAGACATGGTTGAGGAGCTTTTGGACTTTTCGAGGATTCAGGACGGCAGGTTTACTCTTCAGTTTGAGACCTGCGATATCCTTGCCGAGTTGGGAGACGCAGTGCTTATCTATACCGAGCGCGCGAAGGCGCTTGGAATCAAGCTTGAATATTACGAGCCTGAAATGCTCCCTTTCGTCCACGGCGATAGGGCAAGGCTTAGACAGGTGTTTATAAATATAATAGACAACGCCGTTAAATACTCTAATCCGGGCGGAAAGGTTTCGGTGGAGGCTTATGAAGACAAGGGCGAAATAGTGGTTTTAGTATCGGATACCGGTGTCGGCATATCGGCGGAGGATCTTCCGAAAGTTAAAACAAAGTTCTATAAGGCCAATCAGACCCGCCGCGGTTCGGGAATAGGTCTTGCTGTTGCCGATGAAATAGTTAGTATGCACGGCGGAAGGCTGATAGTGAACTCAAAGCTTGGCACAGGCACAACGGTTATGATAACTCTTCCCGGAATATCGCCGAGCGGTTCTCAGAAATAAAGGTTTGCAAAAGGCATTCAATGTTTTAGAAAGGACAAAGGTAGCTAAATGAGCAAGACAGAAAATTCCGGAGCAAAGGCTCCTAAATTCAAATCAAAAATCGGCGGTCAGGCGCTTATCGAAGGAATCATGATGCGCGGAGTTGAAAAGGAGTGTATGGCGGTAAGGCTGCCGGATGGAAGCATAGACCTTGAAGAAAAGGTGCTTCCCAAGTCGAAATGGTACCAGAAAACGCCGTTTGTAAGAGGGCCGGTGAACTTCGTCACAACCCTTATCAGCGGATATAAGTACATTTCAAAGTCGGCGGATAAATCCATGCAGGGCGAGGAGGCTGAGGAACCGTCCAAATTTGAAAAGTGGCTCAACGATAAGCTCGGCGATAAGCTTATGGGCATTATTATGACTATAGCGAGCGTTTTGGGCATACTTCTGGCTGTGGGACTGTTTGTTTATCTGCCCGCGCTTGCAACAAAGGGGCTTACTTTGCTTATACCTAAGCTTTCAGAGCTTTATGTTGTTAAGAACATAATAGAAGGCCTCATAAAGATATTCATTTTTATAGCATATATCTGGCTGACGAGCCTGTTGAAGGACATCCGCCGCACTTACGAATATCACGGTGCAGAGCATAAAACCATCACCTGCTACGAGGCCGGGGATGAGGTTACGGTTGAGAATGTTCGCAAATACAGGCGTTTTCATCCCCGCTGTGGAACCTCGTTTATGTTCTTGGTGCTTTTTATTTCCATTTTCGTCAACAGTATATTCATGCTCCCATGGGACGTTGTATGGCTCCGCGCGCTGTTAAAGCTCTGCGTTCTGCCGATAGTTGTTTCCATTGCTTATGAGCTTATAAAGCTTGCCGGAAGATATGATAATATCTTTACGAAAATTATATCGGCTCCCGGCTTGTGGATTCAGAGGCTTACCACCCGCGAACCCGACGACAGCCAGATAGAGGTTGCAATAGCCGCTTTCCTGCCCTGTATTCCCGAAGATAAAGAGAAGGACAGATGGTAAACGAGGAGCTTGGGCAGACAATAAACAGGCTGGCAGAATGCGGAATCCAATCGCCGGAATTTGAAGCAGGCGTTATTTTTGAGGAGCTTTTTGGCAGAAATTTCCGCAAAGAGCTGCTTATGGGCAGGCTAGGACGCGGACTCTCAGACCGTGAGCGAGCGCGGCTTGAAGAGATAATAACCCGCAGGGCTTCGGGCGAGCCCTTGCAATATATAATCGGCGAGTGGGAGTTCTACGGCCTTGATTTCAAGGTAGGCAAGGGGGTGCTTATCCCCCGGCAGGATACCGAAACACTTGTGGATACGGCGCTGTCGCTCCTGAAAGATGCAAAACGGCCCGGAGTATTAGACCTTTGCTCCGGCACAGGGTGCATACCGATTTCACTTTCTTATCATCTTAAAGACGCTCAGATTTATGCCGCCGAGCTGTATGATGGCGCTTACGGATATCTTGAAGAGAATACGGCAAGGCACGGAAATAAGGTCAAGCCATACAGGCTGGATGCTTTGGATGAAAACAGCGCAAAGCTTTTTTCAGGACTTGCTATGATAACCTGCAATCCACCGTATCTGACTTCGGAGGATATGTCGAGCCTGCAAAAAGAGGTGTCTTATGAGCCTGCGTCTGCTCTGTACGGCGATGATGACGGCCTGGGATACTATCGAAAGATACCGCGCATATGGCGCGATTCGCTCTGCGAGGGCGGATTTATCGTCTTTGAAATAGGCTGTACTCAGTCGGAAAGCGTGTCCGCAATCCTTAGAGACTGCGGCTGCCGCAATATATCGGTTGTAAAGGACCTTGCCGGCCGGGACAGGGTTGTCTACGCAAGAAGATGAGCCTAAAAAATTTAGTTATAGGCGGATTTTTGATATGGATGATCTTGAAAAGCTTCACAGCGGATTGCTGTATAATTGTTCGGATGAAGCCATTCTTTCCGAACAGATAAAGTGCCTTGACATGCTTTATGATTTTAATCAAACAAGGCCGACCGAGCAGAAAAAGCGGATTGAACTGCTGAAAAGGATGTTTTCGGAGTTCGGAGATGGCAGCTATATCGAGCCGCCGCTGAGAGCGAACTGGGGCGGACATTTCGTTCATGTGGGAAGGAATGTATATATCAACTACAATCTGTCGCTTGTGGACGATACGCACATTTACATTGGTGACTGCACCATGCTTGGCCCGAACGTAACCATTGACACTGCCGGCCATCCGATACTGCCCGAACTGCGTGCAGGAATGCCTTATCAGTACAATATGCCGGTTTGCATCGGCTGCAATTGCTGGATAGGGGCGAATGTATGCATACTTCCCGGCGTTTCCATAGGAGATAATACCGTTATCGGGGCCGGAAGCATTGTGACAAAGGATATTCCCGCAAATGTGGTTGCATACGGCTCTCCCTGCAAGGTTGTCCGCGAAATATGTGAGCGCGACAGGATATATTATTTCAAAGACAGAAGGATTGACTGGGATGAGATAAATTCGGGACTGTAAGCAGCAAAAGGGTTAAAAATCGGACTGAAATTGCTGTACAAAGCCGCGAAAATATGTTATATTAATTTTGTGAAAAATCATTATATATAGGAGGAAACATCGCATGGCAATGAAGAAAAATACAGAAAAGAAACCCGTATGGGAAATTCCAACCAACAGAGAGGAAAAGCAAAAGGCGATAGAAACAGCAATAGCTCAGATAGAAAAGGCTTACGGCGCCGGCGCAGTAATGCGTTTGGGCCAGAACACCACCATGAACGTTGAATCCATCCCCACCGGCTCGATGACCCTTGATATGGCTTTGGGCATAGGCGGAGTTCCGAGGGGAAGAATCGTTGAAATTTACGGCCCGGAATCCTCCGGCAAAACAACGGTTGCCCTGCATATATTGGCGGAGGCTCAAAAGCGGGGAGGAGAGGTTGCTTTCATCGACGTTGAGCATGCACTCGACCCTGTTTATGCTTCACAGTTAGGCGTTGATATTGATTCCATGCTGGTTTCCCAGCCCGATTCCGGCGAGCAGGCGCTCGAAATTGCCGAGGCTTTGGTGCGCTCTGGAGCCATTGATGTTATAGTTTTAGACTCTGTAGCTGCCATGGTAACCAAGGCGGAAATCGACGGCGAGATGGGCGATAACCACGTTGGCCAGCTTGCAAGGCTGATGTCTCAGGCAATGAGAAAGTTAACAAGTGTTATATCAAAATCTAACTGCGTTGCCATATTTATAAATCAGATAAGAGAAAAGATTGGCGTTATATATGGCAACCCCGAAACCACTCCCGGCGGAAGGGCACTTAAATTCTACTCCTCAGTCAGAATTGAGGTAAGGAAGGGCGAAGCCATTAAGAACGGCGCTGAGGTTATAGGCAACAGAACAAGATGCAAAGTAGTTAAAAACAAGGTTGCCCCGCCGTTTAAGGAAGCAGAGTTCGATATACTGTACGGCAAGGGAATATCCAGACTTGGCGAGGTTACGGATATCGCAACCGAGCTTGATATTATTCATAAAGCGGGCGCATGGTTTAGCTACGAGGGCAATAAGATAGGTCAGGGTAGGGAAAACACGATGGCCTTCCTTAAAGAACACCCCGATATACTTGCAGAGGTTGAGGCGGCCATAATGGAGCGAAAGAGCTCGCTTGTTTTGGCCTCAAAGAAGAATAAAAAGGAAGCCGCATTGAACCGGGCTTCTGAGGCTGCGGCAGGCAATACTGTTGAAAGTAAGCCGGCTGCTTCTGTTGTGGTTGAGGCGGATGACGAGAACTTTGAAGAGTTCACCCCGGCAGAATAGCATTAAATTATCATGAAAATAACTTCAATAGAGCCGTTTAAGGGGAATACCCTTAAAATTGACTTTGACTGCGCCGAACCAATCTTTATAAATCCGGACATTGCCGCGCAGTATCATTTAGAAAATGGCATGGACATTCCGCAGAGTGCGGTAGACGATATCGTTCGCGCAAACGACGTCCGCCGTGCAAGGGAACGCGCTCTTTATCTTCTGGATGGCCGTGATTATTCTTATGCTGAGCTTTTTAAAAAGCTCAGCGCAAACTACGACGAGGATATCTGCTATGAGGTGCTAAACCGTCTCGCAGAAATAGGGTGTATCGACGATAGGCGCTATGCACGGTATCTTGCTGAAAAGCTATGCGCAGTTAAAAAGTACGGCTATTTCAAAGCGCGGGAGGAAATGCGCCTTAAGGGGCTTTCGAGGGATATCATCGAAGAAGTATTAGTGGATTATTCTGAGGACTGCTCCGAGCGCATTAAGGAGCTTATCGGCAAAAAATATACAAGGTATCTGGCCGATGAAAAGGGCATTAAAAAGGTAAAGGCCGCCCTTGCTCGCATGGGATATTCCTTTGCGGAAATAAACTCCGCCATAAGTGAATACACAAGCGGCGAATCGAGCGAAATCGATGAAGCCGAAGAATATGATGAATTTAACGAAGGAGACTTTTAAGGGTATGGCAGTAAGAGTTGGAATGGTTTCCTTGGGTTGCCCTAAAAACCAGGTGGACGCCGAGCATATGCTTTACAATCTGCGCGAGGAGGGCTATGAGATAATAGCCGACGCCGCGCTTGCCGACGTTGTAATTATAAATACCTGCGGCTTCATCGAGTCTGCCAAGCAGGAAGCTATTGACAATATTTTGGAGTTCTGCACGTTAAAGCAGGAAGGCAGGCTGAAAGCTGTGATAGTTACAGGATGCCTTGCAGAGAGGTACCGCGACGAGGTACTCAAAGAGATTCCGGAGGTTGACGCAGTTTTAGGCATAGGTGCAAACGAGCTCCTGGGGGAGACTATTAAAAAAATCCTTGCGGGAAAATCCAGTATCGACATGTACGGCGATAAATATTCGTTGATAATCGATTCCCGCAGGATTATCTCTACCGAGAATTACGCATATCTTAAGATAGCTGAGGGATGCAGCAATTGCTGTACATACTGCGCAATTCCGTCCATCAGGGGCAAATACCGCTCGCGGAATATGGAAGGGATTGTAGATGAAGCCAAGTGGCTGGCGCGTGTCGGCTTTAAGGAGATAATCCTTGTCGCACAGGATACTACTCGCTACGGTGAGGATATTTATGGCAAGGGAATGCTTCCGGAGCTTTTGACAGAGCTTTGCAAAATAGAAGGCCTTAAGTGGATAAGAACGCTATATTCCTACCCCGAAAGGATTACAGATGAGCTTATAGAAGTAATTGCGCGCGAACCTAAGTGCGTAAAATACCTGGATATTCCGATTCAGCACTGCGACGATACCGTTTTAAAAAGGATGAATCGCCGCTCAAGCGAGGCCGAGCTGCGTGAGCTGATAGTCAAGCTGCGCGAAAGAGTCCCCGGGATAATTCTTCGCACCACTCTTATGGCAGGATTCCCCGGTGAAACTGAAGAACAGTTTGAAAAGCTATGCGAATTCGTCAAGGAAATGCGCTTTGACAGATTGGGCTGCTTTGCCTATTCACAGGAGGAGGGAACCCCGGCGGCGCTTATGCCGGATCAGATTGACGAGGAAGAAAAGCAGCGCCGTGCAGACATAATCATGCAAGAACAGATGCTTGTAAGCGATGAAAAGTGCGCCGAACAGCTTGGCAAAGTGATGGAAACGGTAGTTGAGGGGTTCGACCGATACGCCGAGTGCTGGTATGGCAGGAGCGCGGGAGAAGTGCCGGAAATCGACGGTAAAATATTCTTTACCGCTAAAGAGCCTGTTGCCGTCGGCGATTATGTGTATGTAAAGATAACCAACACCATGGATTACGATTTGCTCGGCGAAGTGGTGCAGGGCAGCTGATTTACGAAAGGCGAGGTTACAGCTATGAATCTACCCAACAAGCTAACTATTATAAGAGTTGCGCTGATACCTTTGTTTGTATTTTTCGCGCTGTGGCAGTTTTCAAGGTTCAATATACTTATTGCCCTTGCAATTTTCGCCATCGCCTCCTATACCGATATGCTGGACGGCAAAATCGCCCGGCGGGATAATTTAATAACCAACTTCGGAAAGTTCTTGGATCCGCTTGCGGATAAGGCACTTGTCATGGCAGCATTGCTGGTATTTGTGGATATGGGCTGGGTAAGCTCTGTGCCGGTTATGATAATACTCTTCCGTGAGTTTATGGTTTCGGCTTTGCGATTGGTTGTTAAATCGGGGGACGGTGTTGTTATTGCGGCGGGATGGTTCGGCAAGGTTAAAACTGCTTTCACCATGGTTGAGATAATCATAACCCTGTTTATTCACGGAATTATGGCGTTTGGTGCTCCGATATCTCCGACTGCGGCGTTCGCTGTCGATACTGTGCTTGTCTGGATTGCGGCAATCTTAACGGCAGGTTCAGGCGTGCAGTATCTCTGGGCATACCGCAAGACAATAGATCCCAACGATTGACCGCAGTATAATCACATAGAAAGGACTTATATTCGCAATGAAACACAAGTGGCTGTTTTATTTTACCGGCTTTATATCCGGACTTTCGGTTATGGCTATTGAGCTGGGCGCTTCAAGGCTTATGGCGCCCTACTTTTCATCATCACAGATAGTTTGGACGATTATAATCGGCACGATAATGATAGCCATGGCTTTAGGAAACGTTATCGGCGGACGGATGGCTGACAAATACAAAACACCGGACCGCCTTTTTGGCTGGATATTTGCCGCCGCCACATGGACAATGCTGATTCCGCTTGTCGGAAAGTTCATAATTGCCGGCACTGCTTTGGTGCTTGCACTTTTTGTCAAAACGGGATATCTTATCACTGCGGCGTTTGTAAGCTGTATACTGGTGTTTGTGTTCCCATTGATGGTTTTGGGAATGGTAACGCCGAACCTTGTAAAATACGCCGTAACAAGTCTTGAAGAAAACGGCAGAACCTGCGGAATAATAGAGGCCTGTAACACGGTGGGAAGCATTATAGGGACCTTTTTACCCACCTTCGTAACGATTCCATTTGTAGGAACCTCTATGACCTTTGTAATTTTCGCGAGTGTTTTGTATATTGTCTGCATAGCCTACTTCTTTTTTCGGAAAAAGAACCGCGTCAAAGTGTCATCAATAGCCTGCGTAGCACTGGCAGCAGGACTGTTTTCAACAAATATCGGCACAGCTTTCTGGGCAAATAACATCATCTACGAAGGCGAATCCATCTATAATTACTTAAGAGTGGAAGATTCCCCGCAGGAGGTTATATTCTCCACAAACGTTCTTTTCGGCGTACAGTCGATAAAGAGCAAGACCCCCGGGCTTTCAAAAATGTACTTTGACTATGATCTTGCCGCCCCAATAATGGCGGGAGCAGGGGAGAATTCGGAAATTTCGGTTCTGATTTTAGGACTCGGAACAGGAACCTTTGCAACCCAGTGCGAATATTATTTCGGGATAAACGATATTGACGGCGTGGAAATTGACAGCAAAATCATCGATTTATCGCATGAGTATTTCAACCTTCACGAGTGCGTGAATACCTACGCGCAGGACGGCAGGGCATATATCGCCGGAACCGATAAGATGTACGACACTATCTTGGTGGACGCTTATCAGGACATAACTATACCCTTTCAGATGTCGAGCATTGAGTTTTTCAACAAGGTCAAAAGCCACCTGAAGCCGGGCGGCGCCGTTGCCATCAACATGAATATGTATACCGACAGTGAATCCGGCATTAATGATTGGCTCTGCGGAACGGTTTCAAACGTATTTGACAGCGTTTACTCTGTGCGAGCAGGCTCGAATTTAGAGCTTTTCTGCTCTGACAGCTACGATGTTCGCGAGCAGCTTGAAGCAAAGCTGGATACTATTGAGGACAATCAGCTGTATCACTTCATGAAGAGTATTTCGGATTCGATGACAAAGGTGGAAAAATCCGACCTTATACTGACCGACGACAAGGCTCCGGTGGAGCTTTTGAGTATGAAGGTCTTGGACGATATGATAAGTGAGGAACTGGAGGATCTCAAAGAATCAATCAGGGGTAAAGGGATAAAGGAGCTTTATGAAATGCTGGTTGAGGGCGCTTAATGACATATATAAGCGCTGCAAGTCCGGCGGAAAATAAATAAGCAGCGAATGAAAAAGCCGCCGTTGTAATATCCGTCTGAGAAATGCCTAAAATCGGGTGCAAAATCCACTGTTTAGTGATTTTGCACCCGATTTTGTGTACATATTAAGTATAAGTATAAAGCCGAAAACTCTGCTGCGCCTTTTGCGGCGTCGACAGAGTTTTCGGCCGAATAAAAATGAGGAGGTCATCTAAGGAATTTTTCAAGGAGGAGCTGAACGAAAGCCTTCTGAAAAAGCTTATTGATTGTCCGCCGGGTTGGAAGATGAAGGCATAAGCTTTGGATGTTGAAAAAATGCCTGCGGGGATATTGCTTCTAACAATTGCATCCTTCGGTGACAGCGGAAAAATCAAATTCCGTTATCGACATATAAACGGAATATTTTGAAATCGAGGAACTTTGTGTTCCGCCGGAACGCAGAAGCTATGGCATAGACAGGGTGCTGCGGCTATGCTGAGCAAAAGGTGAAGTCGGATGGCAAGAAATATATCATGCTCAGCGCCTAAGCAAGAGCAGTAGTGTTGAACACAATAACGGCATTCCAGTAAATCGAATTTTCGTTTGTCACCCAATCAGCAGGGCTATCTGTATAGCATTTTAACGGAAACTTTGAAATTATACCTCCGTCGTAGGAATTGATTCCGCCAGGCATATAGCCGGCGGGAAATCCATCAGGCGAATTTCCGTCATAAATATTGCTGAAAGTGCATTTTATGCAGTCTTTGCCTGCGCCCGTTATATATGATTTGCGCATGGCGTTTACACCAAGGATGAAGTTAAGCGCATCCTGCTGAACGCTATTTTCCCCATCGTCCGGTCCGAGAAGGCGGTTTCCGATATACATATCCTGAGAGTTGCCCAGAATAATATTAAAGCTGCCCCACCAGAAGCTCCACTCGTTAATGGCTATTGCCCACGCTGTGGCCGTTCTCGCCAGTGCTCAGCGATGCAAGATTATTTTTGGCTTCTTCAAGAAAATACTTCTCATAAATCTTATTACCGGTGGAATAGTAAAGGCAGGCCGATGCCCGAAATGTTGAAGATGTATTCTCTTCGCCGGAATAGGTGGTTTTTGCGTAAACCCAAGGGTTGTTTTCGATATATTGCCAGCCCTTTTCGGCAGCAGCAATAAGCTTGTCGGCATAATCCGGGTCGAACTCGCGGAAAACCGTTGAGGCAAAAGCAAGAACCGCAGAGCTGTCGGCAGTGGCGTTTGTCAGACATTTGTTTTCGCTGCCGTTCCATACGGTTCTGTCTCCGTCACCGTCATTTTCGCTTTTGGATTTTACCTTGATATAGAATCCTCCGCTGTCTTCGTCCTGCATTTTAAGAATAAAATCAAGCTCCCATTTTATCTCGTCAAGTATATCCGGAATGCCGTTGCCGCTTTCCGGGATGTTTTGCTGACCGTCGAAAAATTTCTCCGGGAACAGCTTATATGTCCATAAAAGGGTATTTGAAGCGGTTGCGCCTGGGCATACGTACTTGCCGATGTCTCCGGCGTCATACCACCCGCCTGAAACATCGAGAATCCTTGCCCTTTCTGAGGAAAGCGAGGCGCAGAAGTCGTTCTTGCTCATGTCCCGGCTGACGAATGTGCCGCCATGTTCGGCGGTGATCACCGTGTTCGCCCGCTGATAGTAATAGTATCGCATTACGTCACCAAGAAGCCCCGCATATACATCGCTTGATATTTCAAAGGGCAGCGAATCCTCAACACCGCCGTTATTTAGCCGGAGATAATATTTCCCCGGTTTTTGTATTTTGAAAAGTCTGCACAGAGGATCTTCTAGCCGGAGTACTTTTTATCATATTCGCTTACAAGCGTAAGTTTGGATTTGTAAACAACCTTGCCGCTTTCAAGGCTTACAAGCTCAAAAACGTCTCCGTCGTCTGCTGAAAGCTCTTCAATAAATCCCGTAACAAGTGCGCGCTTTTCCGAATCCGGCTTATATCCCAATTGATTTACCTTAAACGCAGGGTAGTCTCTTTCTTTGTCAGCCGAAGATATTAAAATGTTTCTTACATGAACAGGGGGAGGATGCGTTTCCTATCAAAAGCTGCCTTGCATTGCTTAGATCTGTTTTATGCCCGTTAACTATAGCTGATATGGGTATGCTGACAGTGTTCCATTCTGTTGTTATACTTGCGATGCCTTCAGTGTTAACGGTGGATGATACTGTTTCGCCGCTTTTAAGCTCTTCAAATCCGATTTCAAAGTTTTCGCCGCCCACGTCGCCTCTGATCTCCATAGAAATGTATCCGTTCGGAACGTACAGCGACAGGTCTGTGACAGCCCAATTTCTCAGCAGTATAGATGTCATAGACGAGCCGATAACTGCCGACGGCAGAAGCGAGGTCTCATCGTGCGGCTCCAGCTCCGGTATTCCGGAGCCGTTTGGCCTGTCTTCTCCGAACACGGTAATGGTTTGAAGCCTGTTGTAGCTGCCGTCCGCAACAGAGGAGGGCAGAGCCGGTTCTGAATTTTCTTCACCGGCACCGCACCCTGAAGAGACAGTGCAGAGTAGAACAAATGCTATTATAAGCGCGGCTATCCTTTTCATGATATGCAACCTTCATTTATCTTCTTATACTCATATTTGTCCGGAAATGTACAGTCATCAAATCGCTGCAAAACCCATCGCGCAGTGGTTTTGCGCCGATTTAATCGAATTAAGCAAGCTATAAGCATATTATATTTTACGGGCAGATTCCTTGTCTTGCTTTATTTTGATATATCGTTGTGGAATATTGATTTTTCCGCCTAAAAGTATTCAGACAATATGTCATAAAAAACGGGTGCAAATCACTTATAGATGATTTTGCATCCGTTTTTATACTTATCTACGTTAAAAAGTGACCATGCATAGTCATCAAATCGCCGCAAAACCCATCGTATAGTGGTTTTGCGGCGATTTTTCTCGGCTGCCCAAGCAGCCCTTCTAACACTTTTACGTAGAATTAGTATTAAACATTTCCAGACTAATATAAGTATAAGATAATGCAGTCGGAGCTATGCTGCTATTATTCTTTCAGCTTTGGGATCTCAACCGTTTTGCTGCACAGCTCAGTAGCTTCTTCACGGCTGTGGGTTATCATAAGAAGGGTTTTTTGCTCAGTCAGTCTT